>CACYPH010000003.1 GCA_902776185.1 uncultured Ruminococcus sp. | reverse complement strand
ACTATCTTAGACAGCATACTTTGAAATTGAGTTGAACCGCCGTATGCCGAACGGCACGTACGGTGGTGTGAGAGGGCGGAGTGATTCCGCCCTACTCGACTGTATTCATTATGGATATAACTGTAATATTTACTGTTTGATAATGATGATCGACTCGCCGAAGGATTGAATACCGCCACGGAATACGTTGACCTGTGTGCCGTCGATTAGGTTGGTATAAACGCCGTCCTCAAAATCGACCGGTACCCATCCGGTGCTGTCCTTGACAGCGAACACACCCAGAGCCTGTGATGTTTTAGAGGTGTGTTTTGCGACAAGCCAGCTGTTATCGACCGCTTCAACGCGGTAAACACTGTCGGTAAAAACCTCATGCCGCTTGATATCAGCTAATCTTTTAAGAAAAGCGCGCTCATCCTTTACGGCAGAAGCAAACGGAACGGGATCTTTATCAAAAAGGCTCGGCAGATGATCGATACCGTATTCCTGTCCGGCATAGATCAGGACCATGCCCTTTTGAAAATAGGTGAAAGCGGTCCAATTGCGCCGCGCCTTGTCATCAGGAATCAAAAATGCGGCGCGCGGCTGATCGTGATTTTCAAGAAACCTCAGCTTGACGAAATTATCCGGATAGATGTATTCCTGTCGATTCACCGCGTCACAGTATTCAGCCAGAGAAGCTTTGCCTGACAGGCAGTCACGCCATATGCCGTACACATCGTAGTCATAACACAGATCAAACGCTCGGTAGATCTCGCCGTCCGACAATGCAGTCAAACCTCTGCCGCGCATATAGGTAATAAACTCCGGTTCGATGGATTCGCTCAGCCAGAGGCATCCCGGTCTGACGGCTTCGACCTCACGCCGCGCCTGCATCCAGAAGTCAAGCGGAATCAGCGGTGCGACGTCACAGCGAAAGCCGTCGACGATTGTCGCCCACATTTTCAGGGTATCGATCTGATATCTTCTCAGCTCACGGCTGTCATAGTCAAGATCGACGATATCGCTCCAGTCACCGACACGATTGCCGAAGCTGCCGTCCTCGCGGTGATAAAACCAACCGGGATGCAGTTTGCTGAGGACAGAGTCGGGAGAGGTGTGATTATAAACAACGTCGATGATGCATTTCATGCCATGCTCATGGATGGCGTCGACCAGCTCGCGAAAATCCCGCAGCGTGCCGAATTCCGGATTGACGGCGCGATAATCGGATATCGCGTAGGGCGAGCCGAGCGATCCCTTGCGCTTTTGCTCGCCGATTGGATGGATCGGCATGAACCAGATGATGTCCGTGCCGAGTTCCCGGATTTCCTCCAGCCGATCTCGAACGGCGCTAAAACTTCCGCTGTCGGAAAAATTACGGACAAACACTTGGTACATGACCATATTTCTATAATTTTTAACAGTATTTTCAGCCATGACGATCTCCTAAAAAATTAATTTCTGCATTCATTTTACACGGATATGCAAAAATTGTAAATAACTATTTCAGAATTGCGGATATTTTCTTTTTGCTATGTGTTGATTTTGAATTTGCAGCGAAAGAATCCTGCAAAAAGGCGCATGTAACCTTCTGTAAAGCCCGCCAAATGCTTGTGGATAATTACGAATTTCTATTGACAAAATCACCCGGATTATGTATAATTATACTTGAAAACAAGAGCGAATTCAGCTTTGTTTTTTGCTTTGTCAACAGTACCGCGTCATGCGGTAAAAGGTAATAAATATCTAAAAAGGAGAAATGAACATGAAAAAAGTATTGGCACTTGTCCTGGCTGTTTTGATGGTAGTTGCTTTGGCAGCTTGCGGCGGCTCTGACAAGAAAGATGAAAAAGGTCACGTTTACTGGCTTAACTTTAAGCCCGAGATCGACGAAACCCTTCAGGATCTCGCTAAAAAGTACACTGACGAAACCGGCGTAGAGGTCACAGTCGTAACCGCTGCTTCCGGTACTTACAGCACCACTCTCACCGCAGAGATGGACAAGTCTGAGCCGCCTACACTGTTCGTTATCGGTAACCAGCAGGGCGTCAAGGACTGGAGCGATTTTGCTCTTGATCTGACCGATACCGCTATCGCAAAAGAGCTGAACACCGATGCTTACAACCTCTATGATGACAGCGGCAAGCTCGTTTCTATCGGTTACTGCTATGAGTGCTACGGCATCATTGTTAACCCCGATCTGGTTGAAAAAGCCGGTCACAAGGTTGAGGATATCAAGAACTTTGATACACTCAAGACCGTTGTTGAGGATATCCACGCTCGCGCTAAAGACCTCGGCTTCGACGCTTTCTCTTCCTCTGACATGGACGACAGCTCCTCTTGGAGATTTACCGGTCACCTTGCCAACCTCGAGTATTTCTATGAGGAAAAGGCTGCCGGCGCTACTTGGAAAGAGTGCCCCGCGACCATCACCGGCGACTATCTGCCCAACTACAAGAAGCTGTATGATCTGATCATCAACAACTCTCTGACCGCTCCGACCGACCTGTCCGCAGGCGGCCACGATGCAGAAGCTGAGTTCAAAGAAGGCAAGGCTGCGTTCTTTGTCAACGGTTCCTGGGAGTACGCTGCTGTATCCGAGGCTGTTCCGAACGCTGTTATGATCCCCTACTACTGTGGTGTTGAAGGCGAAGAAAAAGCCGGCTTGAACTGCGGTACTGAGAACCGCTGGGCTGTCAACTCCGAGGTTTCCGAGGCTGATCAGCAGGCAACTATCGACTTTATGGTATGGCTCGTATCCGACAAGGATGCTTCCGCCACGATGGTCGAGCAGCTCGGCATCATGCCTTACAAGAACGCCGCTGCTTCCACCAACGGTTTCCTGAACAACGCTGCTAAATACGACGAGGACGGCTGCTACGTTATGGATTGGGCTACCAACTATCAACCCAACGTTGACGAGTATCGTAAGGATCTCGTATCTGCACTGAACGCTTACAACGCTGACCAGACCGACGACAATTGGGCAAAGGTTAAGGAAGCCTTTGTTGACGGTTGGGCTAAGCAGTACAAAGCGATCGCTGAATAATTAATTATTTCTGCACATCATTTGCGGGGCGGGCGGTGTTCGCCTGCCCTGCATTCTTTTTGCAATTATTTGAATTATCCGCACGGCTTCTGCCGTGAACAGGAGGCTAACATTGAAAGAGAAACAAAAAGCGAATTCTCCTGTCGAAGCTGTAGAAGAAACTGTCGCAGAGGCTGTTCTCGAAGCAGAAACTAACGCTGAAGACGAAGCCGCAGTTCTCGAGAGCGAGTCGGCGGCTGTCGATGGGGAACAGGAGCAGGCGGCTCCCGTAAAACCGAAAAAGGTAAAAGTCAGAGCCGGTCACAGCTCGATGACGCGCCGCTCGATGCGCAAGTGGTCGTGGCTCTTTATCGGACCGGTATTTGTGTCCTTTATCATCGGCTTCCTCTGGCCTTTTTTGCAAGGTATCTATCTCTCGTTCTGCAGCGGCAGAATCACCACGATCGCCAAGGCAAAGCTCACCGGTTTGCAAAGCTACGAAAAGGCGTTTGCCGATGAATCGTTTTTCCATGCGTTCTGGTTTACTGCGCTCTTTGCGATTGTCAGCGTCGTATTGATCAACATTCTGGCGTTTGCCGCCGCTTATGCGCTGACACAGGGCGTCAAGGGCTCCAATCTGTTCAGAACGATCTTCTTTATGCCGAACCTGATCGGCGGTATCGTTCTGGGCTATCTCTGGTCGATGATTTTTGACGGACTGTTGGATCTTTACACAACCACAAACCTTGTTGACGATGCGACCTACGGCTTCTGGGGCTTGATCATCCTGCTGTTGTGGCAGCAGATCGGCTACATGATGATCATTTATATCGCCGGCTTACAGTCGGTTCCCGAGGATATGCTCGAGGCGGCGAAGATCGACGGTGCGACCAAGCGCCAGACATTATTCCGCGTTATCATCCCGAATGTCATGCCCTCGATCACGATCTGTACATTCTTGACACTGACCAACAGCTTCAAGCTGTATGATCAGAACCTTGCGCTGACCAACGGCAAGCCCGGCCGACTGACCGAAATGCTCGCGCTGAATATTTCCAACGGCTTTGCTAACTCCGCTACCCGTGGTATGGCACAAGCAAAGGCGGTCATCTTCTTTGTCCTTGTCGCGGTACTGGGTATCGCCCAGCTTGTCACGACGCGAAAGAGGGAGGTGCAGCAATAATGGGTAAACAACAGAGCTTAAAACAGGAAAGAACCCGCAAGACGGTGATGTCTGTTGTGCTGGCCGTGATCTGCCTGATCTATATGCTGCCGATCCTCACCATCCTTATCAACACCTTTAAGGAAGCCTCAGCAGTTAAATCATCCCTTTTCTCGCTGCCGAACAGCGAGACCTTTGTCGGCTTCGACAACTATGAAACCGGTATGACCGCCGGCTCGTATCCGTTCTGGAAAGCGATCCTGTTCAGCACCATTATCACCATTCTTTCCGCCGCTCTGATTCTGATCTTTTGCTCGATGGCGGCGTGGTATGTGGCGCGTGTCAACAGCGTTTTCTGCAAGATCTTCTATTTCCTCTGCATTTTCTCCATGGTTGTTCCGTTCCAGATGGTGCAGTTCCCACTGTCAAAAACAGCCGACTCCCTCAAGCTGAACACTCCGTGGACGATCCCGATTGTATATCTGGGCTTTGGCGCCGGACTGGCGATCTTCATGTTCGTGGGCTTTACCAAGAGTATCCCGATCGAGATCGAAGAGGCGGCGTCGATCGACGGCTGCGGTCCGCTGCGCACCTACTTTATGGTCGTTTTCCCGATGCTCAAGCCGACCTTGATTTCGGTCGCGATTTTGGAGATCATGTGGGTTTGGAACGACTATCTCCTGCCGTCGCTTGTACTGGATCTGAAAAACGGTTACCGTACGATTCCGGTACATATCCAATTGACCACCACGGGCAGTTACGGACAGATGAATCTGGGTGCGATGATGGCGCTGATCTTTGTGTCTATCATCCCGATCATCATCTTCTACCTTGTCTGCCAGAAGTATATCATCAAGGGTGTTGCTGCCGGAGCGGTCAAGGGTTAATCTTCCATCAACGGGTGACTTCCTCACCCGAAAATGCCATCCCGCACACGCCGGATGGCATTTATCGTTATACGAAAAAGTGATATCGATGAGTAAAAAAGATTTCATCATGGAATGTGTTTATGCAGGTCCAGAGATGATGAACAACCGAATCAGGATGCCCGACCCGCCTGTCGACGGCGATGGCATGGAAGCGCCGTCGATCGTTTGCCCGAAGTGCGGCAAGCGCCAGCCGGTTGATGCGAAATTTTGCTGTGAATGCGGTATGCCCTTAAAGTCGGCAGATCATCCCGCACCGGCGCCGCAGATGCCGATGGCGGTCTATGCCGGACCTCAGATCCCGTCCAGCCAACCGAATACCGGCGGAATGGGCTTTGTGGGCATGGGCTTCGCACAGCCCCCGTATCCGCAGAATTATCAGGAAAAAGATGAAGACCCCGGCGATGTTTATGCCGGTCCTCCGATCGATGACGAGCCTTGCGATGAGTGATTGTCCGTACCGCCTGACTTCCTGTGTCTGGGAGATCACCCTAGCGTGCTGCTTTTTGTGCAAGTACTGCGGCTCCAAGGCGGGCAAAGCGCGCCCCGATGAATTATCGACCGACGAATGTCTCGACGTCTGTAGCCAGTTGAAGGAGCTGGGCTGTCGACGCGTCAACCTGATCGGCGGCGAGGTCTTTATACGCTGTGACTGGAAAACGATCGTTGAACGGCTGACAGACGACGGTATCCGTGTCACGATCATCACCAACGGCTTTCTGTTCACCGACGCCATCATCCGCGATCTCAAGGACGTCAATATCGAATCCGTCGCGGTATCGCTCGACGGGATCGAGCCGGTGCATGATAAATACCGCCAGCAGGGCAGTTATGCCCGCGCGATCAAGGCGATCGAAACGCTGATAAGTGCAGGGATCATCACCACGGTGCTTACCACCCTGAATGCAGAAAACATCATGACGCTCGAACCGTTCTATCAAATACTCATGCAATATCCGATCGCGGCGTGGCAGCTGCAGGCGTGTTCACCGATGGGCAACGCCGCCGTCATGGGGATCGATTATCGCTTTGATCCGCACACGGTGATCGACTTTGTCGTGCGGCATCGTGAAGAATCTGCCTTTGCGATCGGGATCGCCGATAATATCGGCTATTTTACAGCGGATGAATCGCTGATTCGCGGTGACAGACGCGGACAAAGAGTCTTTCCCGGGTGCGGCGCGGGACTGTCGGTCATCGGTATCGACAGCGTCGGCAACGTCAAGGGTTGCGAGTCGATGTATGACGAGCGGTTCAACGAGGGCAATCTGCGCAGTACTACACTGCGAGAGATCTGGGAAAGTCCCGACGCCTTCGCGTATAACCGCCGTTTTACGCCGTCTATGCTGACCGGTAAATGCTCCTCTTGTGAGATGGGCGCTTACTGCGCGGGCGGATGTCGTTCCTATAACTATTTCACCCATCAGAAGCTATACGAATATCCCAACTGCGCCAAAAATACAGGAAGGTGATTAGATGAAAGAATACGGAGAAAGCACATTTGATATCTTGTATCTGATATTTGCTATTACGATCGGTATTTTGATTTTAATAACATAGTTAGGGTATAATTCCCCGCTGCTTGCAGCGAAAGAGTCACGTAATCCGTAGAGCGAAGCGAAGTGATACCCCGCCCGCGCTGTGCGCGGGTAAAGTGTCCGGTGGACACTTTAGTGCTTGCACCGGGGATGTTCATTTCGATCAAAGAATTATAAACAGCGTTTAATGGGCATAGCTAGTCTGGTACTCGGATGAGGCGACGCGTTCCACCTTGTCCCGCGAATGCTGAACTATTTTGTCGACGGCGATTTCAATACTGCCATCGGCGTCGGCAAGCTGGTGACCTCCATCACCATGACCGTCTTTTATGTGCTGATCTATCATGTGTATCTGCATTTTGATGGGGTAGAGGAGAAGCGCGTGATCACCGCCGCCGTCTATCTGCTCAGCTCGGTCCGCATCATTCTCTGCTGCTTTCCGCAGAATCGATGGATCGAGAACGACAGCCCGTATCTCTGGGGGATTCTCCGCAATATCCCGTTCCTGATCCTCGGAATCCTGATCATCGTGCTGTATTTTACGAAGCGCGAGATTCCGCATATGCGTTTGATTTGGCTGTATATCACATTATCGTTCGCCTTTTATCTGGTGGTCGTCCTCGGCGCATCGTATCTTGAGATTCTCGGGATGTTCATGCTGCCGAAAACGATCTGCTATGTCTTGATCTTGCTTGCATTTTATCGAAGCGTGCAGGATGAAAATAAAATCACAGCATAGAAAAACAGGTTGTCTGATCTCTCAGGCAACCTGAAAATTTTATTGATCGATGATATGTACGTCCAGCTGATTGTAGGGGATAGGGATATTGTTTTCGTCCAGTGCATTTTTCAGCTTTTCCATCAGCCCGTAATAGACCGGCCAGTAATCCTCAAAGTGACACCAGCACCGAACCTTGAATTCCAGCGCGCTGTCGCCGTATCGCTCCAAGCGGATCTGCGGGTCATATTTATCGTCCGTCAGCGTTTTATCGACCGATCTTGCGGCATGGTACAAAACATCCTTTGTTTGCGCGATATCCGCCGTATAGCTGACCGGTACGTCGATCTCGACGCGAATCTCGGGGCTGGAGGAATAGTTGTTCACCTCAGCGGTCGTGACCTTGGAATTCGGGATGATGACCTCGGTCAGGTCATAGGTGCGGATCTTGGTATGGATCATGTCGATCTTCTCGACGAAACCCTTGTAATTGCCGAATGCGATGAAGTCGCCGGTGACAAAGGGGCGCGTGAACAAGATCACGATACCGCTTGCAATATCGGCAATATTGTCCTTGAGGGCGATCGCGACCGCCGCCAATGCCGCGGAGAAGCACGCGATCAGTCCGGTGGTGGATACCCCGAGCCGGGTCAGTACTGCGATACCGATCATCACATAGCAGACGATCCGGATCAGCCGGATAAAGAAGTTCGCGAGCGACGGATCGATATGGGATCTATTCATCGCCTTTCTCGCTAAGTGTACAATCAATATCGTCACGAGGATCCCGGCGACCAGGATCACCAGCGCGATCCCTAAGGTCGGTAAAAAGTCATACAGTTTTTTCAAAAAGTCATCCATGATCTCAACTCCTGTCATCATTATAGAAAATGTTTTTGACTTTGTAAATACCCTCAAACGAATGTTGACAGATTTTTCACAAAGCGTATAATAGAATCATACTACACAAGAGGTGATATGATGAACGTATTAATGATCAACGGAAGTCCGCACAAGAACGGTAATACTGCGATTGCGGTGGATGAAATGAAAAAGATTTTTGAAGCAGAAGGGATCGAGGTTGAGGTCGTCAATATCGGTACCGCCGATATCCACGGATGCATCGCCTGCGGCACCTGCCGCAAAAAGGGCAAATGCGTGTTTGACGATCTGGTCAATGAGACCGCCCCGAAGCTCGAGAAAGCAGACGGCGTCGTTTTTGCAACTCCGGTCTACTATGCGTCCGCGAACGGAACGCTGATCTCGTTCCTCGACAGACTGTTCTACAGCTGTGCCTGCGACAAGACGATGAAGGTCGGCGCATCGATCGCAGTAGCTCGCAGAGGCGGATTGACCGCGACCTTTGACGAGCTGAACAAGTATTTCACCATCAGCGGAATGCCCGTCGCCTCAGGGTACTACTGGAACGGCGTCCACGGCGGCGCGAAAGGCGAGGTCAACGAGGACGGCGAGGGAATGCAGATGATGCGTTACCTCGCGCACAACATGACCTTCTTGATGAAGAGCATCGCGCTGGGAAAAGAACAGTTCGGACTGCCCGAGCGCGAGGAGCGTATCTATACGAATTTTGTCAGATAAGGAAGCCGAAATGGATCGTATTTTATTTATCAACGCCTGTGTGCGGGAGGACTCCCGCACTAAAGCACTCGCCGACTATCTGCTCTCGAAGCTCAGCGGCGCGGTGACCGAGCGAAAGCTCGACCGCAGCAGCGCTGAACCGCTGTACGGCGATACGCTCAACGACCGCATGAAATGGACGGACCAGGGCGATTTTGATCATCCGATCTTTGATAACGCTAAGCAGTTCAAAGAGGCGGATATCATCGTGATCGCCGCGCCCTACTGGGACCTGTCGATCCCCGCTATCCTAAAAGCCTACCTCGAATCGCTGTGCAATATCGGGCTGACCTTCGATTATTCCGACGAGGGCATCCCGACGCCGCTTTGCCGTGCGAAAAAGCTGTATTTTATCACGACAGCCGGCGGATACATCTATTCCGATGAATACGGCTGGGGCTATGTGAAAAAGCTCTGCGAGACCTTTTTCGGCATCAGCGACTTTACCTATATCAAGGCGGAGGGGCTGGATATCGTCGGCGCAGATATCAATGCGATCCTTGATGGCGCAAAAGCAGAGATCGACAAACTGCAGGAGGTAAACGCATGAAAGCATTGATTACCGGCGCGTCCTCGGGAATCGGGCGCGATATGGCGCGGTATCTCGCTTCAAAGGGCTGGGATCTGATTCTGGTCGCCCGCCGCGAGGATCGCCTGAAAGAATTGAAAACGGAGTTAAATAATGTCAATGTCCGTATCATCACGACCGACGTCGGTCAAGCGGATTGCTGTCGCGAGCTGTACGAGATGACGCGTGATGACGGCGTGGATTTTTTGATCAATAATGCCGGCTTCGGACTTGCCGGTGAATTTACTGCGACCGATCTCGATACCGAGCTGAATATGATCGACGTCAATATCCGCGCCCTGCATATCCTCTGCAAATTGTTCCTGCGCGACTTCACCGCGCGTGACAGCGGCGTGATCCTCAACGTCGCGTCGTCGGCAGGCTTCATGCCCGGACCGCTTCTCTCGACTTACTATGCCAGCAAGAATTACGTACTGCGCCTGACCGAGGCGATCTCTGAGGAGTTGCGCCGCAAGGGGAGCCGTGTTACAGTATCGGCGCTCTGTCCCGGACCGGTCGATACCGAGTTCAACAAGGTCGCAAAAGTCAAGTTCGCGATGAAGGGAATCTCCTCCGAGGATTGCGCGCGCATCGCCGTTGACAAAGCGCTGAAAGGAAAGCTGATCATCATCCCGTCCGCATCGATCAAGATCGGGCTGTTTTTCCGCCGCTTTGCATCGGAAAAATTCTTGCTAAAGCTCGCCTACAATTTCCAACGCAGAAAAAATGAACCGAAATAATCATTATAAAAACCGCTGTGACGTCACAGCGGTTTTGCTTTTAGTAGACTGTCATCAAGGGATTTAGGCTGGTTCTCTGCGCCTCGGCTTCCTCGATATATTTGGTTGCACGGAAGCATCCTTTGACAACGCTGTCCTGCGGATCTTTCGCGACATGGATCTTGATCCCCGTTTGCTTTTCGAGCAGTTCTTTCATGCCGTAGAGCTTGCTCAGCCCGCCGGTCAGGGTGATGCCGTCGCTGTGGATATCCGCGAGCAGCTCGGGCGGGGTATCCTCCAGCGCATCGGTGATCGTATCGATAATATTGATGCCGACGTCTCTGATCGCCTGCATGATCTCGGTCGAGGTGACCTCGATCGCACGCGGCAGTCCGCGAACAGCGTCTCGCCCCTTGACGCGGAAGGTGCGTTCCTCAGGGAACTGAATGACACAGGCGATTGCTTCCTTACATGCTTTCGCCATCGCCTTGCCGATGATCAGATTGTGATTTTTGCGGATGTATTTAATGATCTCATCATCCATCGCGTTGCCCGCCTGCTTGAGCGTTTTCGACACCGACACGCCGCCTAAGCTCATCACGGCGACGTCGATCGTACCCGCGCCCAGATCGGCGACCATCACGCCGTGAGGTCCCATGATGTCGAGACCTGTTCCGAAAGCCGCCGCCTTAGCCGCCTCGATCAGCAGTACGCGCCTGACGCCGAAGCTCGAAATCGCACCGACAACGGCGCGCTTCTCTACCTCGGTGATCTCGCCGGGGATGCAGGCGACGACGCGCGGCATGACCACGCGGCTGGTACAGACCTCGCCCAAAAAGATATTGACCATTTCTTCAACCAGACCCGATTCGGCGATCACGCCGCCCTCCAGCGGAAAGACGACCTTGATCTTCGCCGAGGTTCTGCCCAGCATTTGATAGGCGTCGTGTCCGTAGGCGAGGATCTCGTTATCCTCGGTGTTATAGGCGATGACAGACGGTTCGTCGATCGCATTTTCTTCGGGGCTGATTCTGACCCGCGAGTTCGCAGTGCCTAAGTCCAGCGCTATATCCATATCCGTTCTCCTTTCAGGCTCCCTTTGGTAAAGGGAGCTGGCGGCTTAGCCGACTGAGGAATTGTTCAATTGACTGAGCAAGGCATTATCGCCTTGCGAGAAACAATTCTCTTTAATTATTATACAGTCGCAAAACTGTCTTTTCAAGTGTTATATTATGGCTGTGTCCGGCAAATGATGCTGTGCGTTAGCGATCGTCGCACAGCAGAGCATACGCGGTTTTGCGCGGCTGAGCGTTTTACAGCAGGTGCCGAGCGTGATACCTGATGTGACGATGTCGTCGACGATCAGGATTCGTTTGCCTTTGATGATCTCTTTATCCCTGACCTTGAACGCACCGATCAGATTTGTCTTTCTCTGCGCATATTTCAGCCTTTGTTGTTTCTTTGTCTTTTTGACTTTGATAAGGGTGTCCTCGCACGGAATATCTAACAGCTTAGACAATTGCTTTGCCAGTAGCTTCGCCTGATTATACCCGCGTTCCTTGCGATCTTCTCTGTACATCGGTACATAGGTGATCATGTTGAACGGTTCATCGCCGTATGCCGTGCGGATATCCTTCGCCATGATCTTTGCGACCTGTGCGAGATACTGGATCGTGTCACAATACTTGACGCTAAGTATCATTCGCCGAACCGAGCCGCCGTATAGGAACGACGATACGCATCGATAACCGCCCGCACCGCGGAAGATCGGTTTTTGCAACTCATTGATCTTTTCTATGCACTTGTCACAGGCGATCGCTTCACTTTTGACGATATCGCCGCAGTAGGGACATTTTTCGGGATAGACCAAGCAGAGTAATTTGTAGATCGGTTTTATCATTCTCTTATCAAAAAGGCTCTCAGCCCGCTGAATCTCAGCTGACGGCGATTATTATCTACCATGTATTTCAAGGCGTTCGGATCGCCTACGAGGATCAGCATCTTTTTCGCACGCGTCACGGCGGTGTACAGCAGATTGCGGTACATCAACTGCGGCGCGCCGCGGAACATCGGCATCACGACACAGTCAAATTCGTTGCCCTGGCTTTTGTGGACGGTACAGGCGTAGGCAAGCTCTAATTCGGAGATGCTGTCGCTGTCGTAGGTTGCGACCTTGTCGTCAAAGCGCACTTTATAGAGCTTTGCCGCCGCATTGATCTCTACCATCACGCCGATATCTCCGTTGAAGATTCCTTCCCCAAGCTCGCCGTCATCCTTTGACCAAAGAATGTTGTAATTGTTTTTGCTCTGCATGACCTTGTCGCCCTCGCCGATGGTGTAGTAGCCAACCTTGACCGTCCGTGCAGGATTCGGGTTGACCAAACTTTGCAGGCGGTTATTCAGCTCATACGTCCCGAGCATGGTTTTCTTGGTGGGGGACAGGACTTGGATATTGTCGAGCATATTGTAGCCGTAGGTGTTTTTCAGCCGACGGTTGCACAGATCGCCGATCGTGTAGGCGATATCCTCGAAGGTCGGGGAGTGCATGAAAAAGAAATCGTTGTCGCGCGTCCGGATATCGGGCATCTGACCGCTGATGATCCTGTGCGCGTTCATGACAATCAGACTTTGCATGGACTGACGGAAGATCTCCGTCAGCGTCACGACCGGGATGATGCCGGACGCGATCAGATCGTGCAGTACGTTGCCCGCGCCGACTGACGGAAGCTGGTTCGAGTCGCCGACCAGTATCAGACGGCAGGAGAGAGGTAACGCCCGCATCACTGACTCGAGCAGCTGAGAATCCACCATACTGACCTCGTCGATAATCAGCGCGTCACAGCTTAAGAGATTGCGTTCGTTGCGCTTGAAAGCAGGCTTGTCCTCGATATCATAGCTGACCTCGAGAAGTCGATGGATGGTCTTCGCTTCTTCGCCCGTGACCGCCGTCATCCGCTGAGCGGCGCGACCGGTAGGCGCGCACAATGCGACCTTCTGACCGCTTTCCTTGAGCAGTCGGATGATCGCGTTCAGTGTGGTCGTTTTACCTGTTCCCGGTCCGCCGGTGAGAATCAAAAGTCCCGTCGTCAGCGCATCGCGGATCGCTTTCTTTTGCAGCTCGGCATATTCGATTTTGTCGTTCTTTTCGATTTGCTTGATTTTGTCATCAGCGCCGTCGATCACCATCGCCGGATAGCGCATGAGCATTTTGATGCGTGCGGCGATATAGTTCTCGCTGTCGTATAAAGACGGTAAAAAGATATATTCTTTTTCGTCGATCGTATCCGCGATCAGCGAATTATCGTCGATCATTTCTTTGAGCGCGGATTCGCACACCTCGGGCTCTACCTCTAAGAGCTGCGCCGTCGTCGGCAGCAGCTTGTCCATCGGCAGACAGGTGTGACCGTTGAGCCGATTGTGGCTGAGTACGTGCGCCAATGCCGCGCGCACCCTGACGCGAGCGTCCTTCGGCTGTTCATGGGAGAGCGCGATCATATCAGCGGTATCAAAGGAGATCCCTAAGCCCTCTTCACAGAGGATATACGGATTCTCCTCGATCATCGGGATCGCATTGTTGCCCAGCCGCTTCCAGATCCTGACTGCCGCGTTCGGCGAGACGGAGTAGTTCGCGAGATAGATCATCAGCTCGCGAATACCGATCATCCTTTTGAGCTGTTCGCTGATCTCCATCGCCTTTTTCTCAGAGATGCCCTTGAGCTTCGCAACCCTGTCCGGCTCATTTTCCAATACCGACAGCGTATCGCTGCCGAATTCCAATACCAGTCGACGCGCTGTTGCAGGGCCGATCCCCTTGACCGCGCCGCTCGATAGGTATTTCAGGATCCCGTCCATATTCTCAGGCAACGCGCGCTCAAACGCCGACACCGCAAACTGTTCGCCGTAGGACGGATGGTTCTTGAAAACGCCGAACAGCTTGACGGTCTCGCCGACATTGACAAGCGGCATGACGCCCGTCGCGGTGATCATGCTTTCCTCGCCGGCAAGCTCCATGACGGTGTAACCGTTCTCGTCGTTGCGATATATAATTGTCTCGACCGAGCCGGTCAGTTCGTAAAGCTGTTCATTATCGCTCATAGTGTTCCTTTATTGAGCCTTCCCCTCGGGGAAAGGTGTCGCCGGACACGTGTGTCAGGCGACGGATGAGGGGCAAGCGTTTCCTGCTTTGCCACGTGTTCTGTTGGATAAAAAGTATCAATCAATGTAAATCCTCGGATTGTTTTTGCCGACGCCGAGCATGATCTCTGCCAGTCCCATACCGGAGAAGCGCGAGAACATCCCGAGCGTGATCTTGCCGCCTAAGAGGATTACCTCGTCGTTCAAGGTAACGTCATGATCTACCTTGACGCACATCATGTTCATGCCGATCTCGCCGACGATGGGGAAGAGCTTGCCGCAGATCTCGACGACCCTGCCGTTGTCATGATGACCGATACCGTTGTTATAGCCGACCGGCAGGACCGCGATGCGGATATCTTCCTCTGCGGTATATGCCGCGCCGTAGCCGATATGCTCGCCCTTTTTGACGTCTTTGAGTTGTAAGATGCGGCATTTCATCGTCATCGCAGGCTTGAGCTCCAGTTCAACGTCGCGGATGACTTCGCTGATGTTGTACTTTTTCTGAAAATATTTATCGCGTGCGGCTCTCAGCCTGTCCTTGGGTGAATTGCCGTAGCTGTCGGGCGAGATGTTGTAGCCGTACATCATCAGCCCCATGCGGGTCGCGGTGGCGATATCGGGCTTATGATGCGCCATCAGCGCAATACCGCTGCCGAGGTGTACCAGCGGGATTTTTGACAGATCGAGCAGCGAGGTCAGCTCGCGGAATCGATTCTGCTGCGCGTCATAATACGGATCAAAGATGCCCGCCGTCGCATAGTGCTGATAAACGCCCTCGAGCGTATGCGGCGATTGTTCGATCAGATCAGCCGCGTCCTTGACCTCCTGCTTGTCCTTAAAGCCCAGTCGGTTAAAACCTGAGTCAATCTGTAGATGCAGCTTGAACGGATGATCGCATTTGTTGTTAAGTAATGCTTTCAGATATTCCATATCTGGAATTGCAAGCGTTAATTCCAGATCAGCCGCTTCATCGAGCCTGTCAATCGCAACAGGCTCCAGACATAATAACGGCGCTTCGGTGTTCTCCTTGCGGAACGCCGCCGCTTCCTCCATCGAGGATACCGCAAAGTATCCGATGCCGCCCTTGTACAGCGCGTTGACGATCCCGTAACCGTGACCGTAAGCATCGCCCTTGACGATGCCGATAAACGTGCCGTATTCGGGATATTTCGCAACGATATTTTTCGCATTTTGCTCCATACGTTTCAGGTCGATTTCAACATAGGTGTCAGTCATCATATCCTCCTACACAATCCAAGCTCATATTTAATCAATCTTATCATACCATCATTCCCGCCATCCTTTCTGCCGTATAAGAAATTTTCGATAATTCATCGTGATTTTCTCCCTGCTATTGAATTATTCTATCAAATCATGTATAATACTTAAGGCTCCTTTTGGTAAAAGGAGCTGTCGCCGGACACGCGTGTCAAGGCGACTGAGGAATTGCAGTATCAGGTGTGGGCAGAGCCCACCATAAGACAAGGAAAAGTATATGAAAAAGTTTTTAACTATTCTCATTTGCAAGCTCCTGCGCTTTGTCGGCAAGCTGATCGGCAAGGGCAGCAGTATGCCCGGGCAGATCGCGCTGAAACTCTGTCCCGATATCTTGAAGCGCGTTACGCTCCCGAAGCATATCATCGCGATCACCGGCAGCAACGGCAAGACCTCCACTGTCGAGATGATCGCCCATATCCTCACAAAGAATGGCAAGACCGTCGCATGGAACCGCGAAGGCTCCAATCAGATCGAGGGCGTCACCACGATGGTACTGTCCAATGCGACACTTGGCGGCAAGGTCAAGGCGGATATCCTCTTAATTGAGAGTGATGAGCGCTATGCCAAAAAGACGTTCAGCTATATCGACGCGACCGATTACGTCATTACCAACCTCTACCGCGACCAGCTCACCCGCAACGGTCATCCCGAGTTTGTATTCGACGCGATCGCCGAGAGTATCCATGATAATACCCGCCTGATCCTCAATGCCGACGATCCGCTGGTATCGGTATTCGGCAACGGCAGGGAAAATGTCGTCTGGTTCGGTGCGGACGAGCTGTCAAGCGATGAAAAAGAGCTTCACAGCGTCTACAACGACGGCGCATACTGCCCGATCTGCAAAGCGCCGATGGCCTACACCACCCATCACTACAACCACATCGGTCACTATGCCTGCACTGCTTGCGGCTATCATCGTCACGATACCGATTATGCCGTTACCGCAGTCGATCTCAAAGAAGGCTGGCTGGAGCTTGACGGCAAGTACCGTGTATCTCTCGCGCTGAAATCCCTCTACAATATCTACAACATCCTCGCGGCTTATACCGTTGCGCGTCTGGTCGGTATCGACGGACAGGCGATCGCCGACGACATGAACGACTATGTGCTGAAAAACGGTCGTGTCATCAACTTCAAGCTCGGCGATCGATCGGGTACACTCCTGACGTCGAAGCACGAGAACAGCATTTCCTACGACCATTCTCTCCGTGTTGCCTGCGCGTGCGACAGCGGCGCAGATGTCCTGATCATCGTCGATGCGGTCAGCCGTAAATATTTCACCAGCGACGTAAGTTGGCTCTGGGATATCGACTTTGAGATGCTCAATCACGATAATATCCACGAGATCGTCCTCGCGGGAGCGTATGTCAACGACCTCGCCTCGCGTTTCAGCTACACGAATATTCCTCAGGAAAAAATTAAATTGTTCGAAGATATCGCAGAAGCCGCGGATTACCTGAAATCCGACCGTAAAGAGTATATCTACGGCATCACCTGCTTCTCCGATAAAGAAAAATTCCTGTCTAAGGTCGAGGAGGTATGATATGAAACTGCTGCATTTGTACCACGATATCATGAACCTCTACGGCGACTATGCCAATATCCTTGCCCTGCAGAGGATTCTCGAAAAGAGTGGGGAAGAGGTCACCATCGATCGCCTCAGTCTGAACGATTCTGCGTCCCTCGACGATTATGATTTCATCTTCATCGGCTCGGGAACAGAGAAGAATCAAAAGGTCGTTCTCGCGGATTTTGTCAAGTATAAGGATCAGCTCGCCGATTTTATTGCATCGGGAAAGCCCCTGCTGATGACCGGCAATTCCTTTGAGATGCTCGGCAAAACCATTACCGACGGCGATGGGAAAGTGTATGACGGTTTATCCCTCTACGACTTTACCGTTACCGAGGAACGCGGCAAGCGATACACGAACGATATCATCGCGACGCCCTGTATCTCCGATCAACCGATCGTTGGCTTTATCAACAAGTCGAGCATGATCTACGGCGTGAAAAATCCGATGAACACCGTAACTTTC
The DNA here is from genome assembly GCA_902776185.1 of uncultured Ruminococcus sp. Classification (GTDB taxonomy): domain Bacteria; phylum Bacillota; class Clostridia; order Oscillospirales; family Acutalibacteraceae; genus Ruminococcoides. The sequence goes on along the minus strand of CACYPH010000003.1, from coordinate 66,535 downwards.
GGTATCGGCAACAACAGCGACGAAATGACCGAGGGCGTCACTGACAAGCATTTCTACGGCACCCATATCACCGGTCCCGTATTACAGAAGAACCCGCATTTTCTCGTTTATATCGCTGAGCTGATGCTCGGCAAAAAGCCCTTTGAAGATCACCTGACCTACGAAAAGAAGGGCTACGAAAATACACTGAAAAAGCTATCGGAACGCATCAAATAAAACAGAAACGGAGTGACCATTATGGCAATGTCCGCCGGCAGATGGCTGCTGAACAAATTCAAGGATATCAACCACGACCGCCTGAACAAGCACATCGATATCATCCAAAAGAATTCCGGTAAAAGCCGATTCGCGATCCGCTGGGATATGATGTGGAATTTTCTCACCCGCGGCACGGGTTACACGGATTATTTCCGCTGCAATTTTATCGAGCTAAGCAATAAAGAGAAGGACACCTTTGCCACCGCGAAGAAGTTCTATAAACTGCTCGCGTATCTCAATAATGAAGAATATCTCGTCGTCCTCAACGACAAGCTGATTTTCAACGAGCTGTTCAAGCAGTACTTAAAGCGTGATTTCATCAACCTGCGCGTGTCCACCGCCGAAGATCTCAAAAAGTTTCTCGCCGGTAAGACCACCGTATTTGCCAAGGAAACCCACGGCGAGGGCGGTCACGGTATCAGCAAATTAAAGGTCGCCGATATCAAGGACGTCGATGCGCTGTACAAAGAGCTTGTCGAAAAGGACCAGCTCCTTGTCGAAGACGCGATCATCCAGCATGAGGATCTCAACGCGATCAATCCCTACGTCGTCAATTCCTTCCGCATCATCACCCTGATGAAGGACGGCAAGGCGACCATGATCGCTAACGCCCTCAGGATCAATCAGGACGACGCCGAGGTTATCGGCTGTACCAACGACCTGTATTTCAGCATCGGCGCTGACGGCAGGATCGACAGCAACGTCGTCGACGACTACGGCGACGTTTACGATACCCATCCGATGACCGGCATGAAGTTCAAGGACGTCTATATCCACGGCGTCAAAGAAGCCTTCGATATGTGTGTCGAAGCCCACAAGCGCATCCCGCAGGTGCGCTATATCGGATGGGATGTTGCGTTCTCCGTCAACGGACCGGTTCTGGTCGAGGGCAACGAGTATCCCGGCTACGGACTTGTCCAGCACTTCAAACTCAAGGATAAGCGCACCGGTCATTTCAAAGAGATCGCCGACGTTCTCGGCGACGAATTCAACCATATCAAATTATGATCAAAAAAGGCGAGTGTCGATACTCGCCCTTTTTATGTGCCGCTGATCGAATCGATCGCTTCAACGATCTCCACCTGCGGATATTGCCGCAGCAATTTTTCGCAGATCTCATGTGCCGGATCGTCTCCGCTGCAAACGCAGATGATCCTGCATCCTTTGGTTGAATCCGTCATCATCGCCGCGCTTCTGATCCGCGCCTCGGCGTTATCTGCGTCGACGTGCGGAATCATCAGGATAAATCCGTCCGTATCGCTGCTTAGATGTGCTTTGACCAGTCCGCCGACAAATGACGCAAGTCCGATCACGGCAAAAAATACCAATATAAAAATTCCCGCTATGTACATGATTTTCACCTCATCTTATATTATTATCAAAGTCGCGATCCGTGCATAAAACGCCTTGATTCACCGATACTACTCATGACGGAACTCCGTCAAAAATCGATTGAGGTGAAAACAAATGTATAACGAAGGACCTGCAAATTACCATATCCACTGCACCGTCAAGGACTGCAAGTATCACAAGGGCGACGAAAATTACTGCTCGCTCGAAACCATCAACGTCGCGACACACGAGAGCAATCCGACCGACGTCAAATGCGTCGACTGCAACAGCTTCGAGTGCAAGAACCGCGGCATGATGGGCTGATAAGGCTCCCTTTGGTAAAGGGAGCTGTCAGCGCAGCTGACTGAGGAATTGCAGTATCAAGCGAAGCTATACCGAATTCCTAAAGCCCCATTACAGGGGCTTTTCTTTATGCCTAAAACGCAGTCTGCACCAATCCCTGTCGTTCTACATAATATAAAATGTGAATGAACTGAGGTGAGCGTATGAAAGCAGCCATCATCGGCGGCGACAAACGAATGATGTACGCGGCAAAGGCCTTTTTCGACAGCGGTGCAGAGGTCGCGATCGCGGGCTTTGATGATCTGCACAGTCAGTGCGAAATGCAGATTATGCCGATCGGGGAAGCGGTCGATTGGGCGGACTTTTCCGTTCTCCCGATACGACCGCTGACCGACGGAGTTTTGAACTGTCCTTATGCGAAAGAGAAGCTGAACGCAAAAGTATTCGCTGAGATGAACGGTGACAAACCCGTATTCTGCGGAAATTCCGACAGCCTCGGCGAATACCTCCGCGCACCGATATTCGATTATGCCGCGCGCGAGGATTTTGCCGTCAAGAACGCTGTCCTGACTGCCGAGGGCGCGATAGAGCTATTACTCAGGCACTACGAGGATTCGACCTTCAACTCAAAGATTCTCGTTCTCGGTTACGGCAGGATCGGAAAAGTCCTGTCGCGGTATCTCAGCGCACTCGGCGCAGAGGTCACGGTCGCCGCACGCAAAGCAAGCGACAGAGCATGGATTCGATCGATGGGGTATCATACGATAGATTATTCTTTCAAAGAATTAAAAGACTATCCGATCATCATCAATACCGTCCCCGCACCGATCCTGACCGCCGAAATCATCGATACATTACGCGACGACGTCTTTCTCATCGACCTCGCCTCAATGCCCGGCGGAGTGGATTTTAAACGGGCGCACGAGCGCGATCTAACCTGTATCCACGCGCTTGCCTTACCCGGAAAAACCGCTCCCAAAGCCGCCGGAAGAATCATCAAAGAGACCATTATCCAAATCATAAAGGAGGAAAACGGTGGAAAAGAAAACTCTGGGTTATGCCCTGACCGGCTCCTTTTGCACCTTTGAAAAAACCATCGCCGAGATGGCGCGTCTGCGCGAGATGGACTATGACCTGCTGCCCATCATGAGCGAGAACGCCTATTCCACCTCGACCCGCTTCGGAAAAGCGCGCGATATCGTCACGCGGGTCGAGAATATCTGCGGAAAAAGTGTGATCCATACCATCCCCGGCGCTGAGCCGATCGGCCCGAAATCGATGTGTGATCTTTTGGTGGTCGCGCCCTGTACCGGCAACACCCTCTCAAAGATCGCCCTCGGCATTACCGATACCCCCGTCACCATGGCGGTCAAATCTCAACTGCGTATCGGCGCGCCGGTACTCCTGGCAGTCGCATCGAATGACGCCCTCGGCGCATCGGCGGAGAATATTGCGAAGCTCCTCAACCGTAAGAACATCTATTTTGTCCCGATGCGGCAGGATGCTCCCGCCGAAAAGCCGAATTCTCTGGTCGCGGATTTCACAGCAATCCCCGACAGCGTCAAAAAGGCGCTCGATCATATCCAATCGCAGCCGGTTTTTCAATAATCATATAAACGTAGGGGCGAGCATTGCTCGCCCGTTACTTTTCGGGAATATCTATTGAAATCATCTCTTTAATATGGTATAATAACCGCATGCATGCGATTATTATACTGATTTATATCGCCCGCCCAGTTTGTCACTTCGCGACAACGGGCGATGGCTGATTATACCATATATCCTTTTAGGATTATGGTATAATAATTTCACCGAAAAGGAGATGAGTCCATGAAATACTGCAAGGTCTGCAAATCCATCTTCAAAGACAGCGACGAACGCTGCTCGGAATGCGGCAAAAAGCTCGTTCCGATCACCGATATCAACGAGCCTGTCCGCCTTTGTATTGTCGGCGGTACCGAGCGCGCACTGCTCTGCGGCTTGCTCGATGATGCAGAGATCCCGTATCTCGAGAACAATACCTATCCCCAAGGGCTTGCCAACGAGATCGTGACCGGCTATGACGTCAAACTGTCGAATATCAACCTGACAGTACCGTTCTCGGCATTACCCAAGGCGAGCGAATTGCTCAGCTCTGTCGAAACGCTCAACAATCCTGTCGAGCCGATGATGGACGATATCAAAGCCCATATCGAAAAGCTCCAGGGGGGAGAGGTCAAAGAGGAAGAAAAGTCCATGAGCCCTGCGCTTCGGACAACCATCAAGGTCATCACAGCGATCCTCTTTCTCTTGCTGGTCGCATTTGTGGTGGTCGGAACGGACAAAATCATGGAAATCATCAAAGGTTTATTTGGAGGTTAATGAATCATGAAACTGGATACTTTATGCGTACAAGCCGGCTATGAGCCGAAGAACGGCGATCCCCGCGTTGTCCCGATCGCCCAGAGCACGACCTTTGTTTACGACAGCGCCGAGACGATGGGCAATCTGTTTGATTTAAAAGAGGACGGCTTTTTCTATACCCGCCTCGGCAACCCGACTCTTGACGCGGTCGAAAAGAAGATCGCGGCGCTTGAGGGCGGCGTCGGCGCGATGCTGACCTCTGCGGGTCAGGCAGCATCCCTGATCAGCGTCACCAATATCGCCAAAGCGGGCGATCATATCATCGCGTCCGCGGCGATCTACGGCGGTACGTTCAATCTCTTTAATAAAACGCTCCGCGACCTCGGCATCGATTTCGATTTCGTCAGCCCGACGATCTCCGCCGAGGATCTCGATAAGCAGTTCAAGCCCAATACCAAAGCGGTCTTTATCGAGACCGTCACCAATCCCTCGCTGGATGTTGTTGATATCGAGCTTTTTGCAAATGTCGCTCACGCGCATAATGTCCCGCTGATCGTCGATAATACCTTTGCGACCCCTGTCAATTGCCGTCCCTTCGAATGGGGCGCAGATATCGTCGTCCATTCCACCTCTAAGTACATGGACGGTCACGCGGTTGCCCTTGGCGGCTGTGTCGTCGATTCCGGCAACTTTGATTGGACAAAGGGCGATTTCCCGATGCTCACCACGCCCGACGAGACCTATCACGGCATCGTCTATACCGAACAGTTCGGCAAGGCGGCGTATATCGTCAAATGCCGCACCCATCTGATGCGCGACTTCGGTTCTCAGCAGTCGCCTCAGAACGCGTTCCTGCTGAATCTTGGATTGGAAACGCTCCACCTGCGTATGGCGCGCCATTGTGCCAACGCTCAGGCGGTCGCCGAGTTCCTCGAGCAGAACCCGAACGTCGAGTGGGTCAACTATCCCGGACTGCCCTCCAACAAGTACTACGAGATCGCTAAGAAATATATGCCCAAGGGCACCTGCGGCGTTATCTCTGTCGGCGTCAAGGGCGGCAAGGAAGGCGCGGCGCGCTTTATGGAAGCCTTGAAGCTCGCGAAGATCGTCATCCATGTTGCCGATGCACGCACGTGCGTGCTGCATCCCGCGACGACTACCCACCGTCAGCTTTCCGATCAACAGCTGATCGACGCCGGTATCGCGCCCAATATGATCCGCCTTTCCGTCGGCATCGAGGACGCTGAGGATATCATCGCCGATCTCAAGCAGGCACTGGAGCAGGTATGAGCGACATCTATACGACAGCCATCATCGTAGCCGCGGGTGACAGCACCCGTATGGGCTACAAAATGTCAAAACAGCTGATCCCGCTGTGCGGCAGACCTGCGATCGAATACACCCTGCGAGCATTTCAGAATTGTGATATGATCGACGAGATCGATATCGTCACCCGCCCGCAGGATATCAATGACGTCGCCCAGATCGCCTTTCAATTCAAAAAGGTCATGGGCATCATCTCCGGCGGCGCAGATCGAGCGGAAAGTGTCCGCAAGGGTATCCGCAATACCTCAAAGCGCACGACGCATTTTGTCATCCACGACGGCGCGCGAGTGATGATCACCCCTGACGAGATCTGCCGCGTGCTGAATACCGCGATCGAGACCGGCGCCGCGACCCTCGGCACACCCGTCACCGATACCATCAAGGTAGCGGGGGAGGACGGCAACATCCTCTCCACCCCCGACCGCAGTACTCTCTGGGCGGTCCAGACGCCTCAGGTGTTCGAGCATGATCTCTACCTGCGCGCGATCGATAACGCTGTTGCCAACGGATTGTCCGTCACCGACGACTGCGCGATGGTCGAAGCGCTCGGCGTACCGGTCAAGATCGTCCGCGGAGAATATACCAACATCAAACTCACCACTCCCTCCGATATCGTGATCGCGGAGGCGCTCTTGAAAAGGAAGTAAGCTATGAGAATCGGTTACGGTTATGACGTACATCAATTTGCCGACGGCAGAGATCTCGTCCTCGGCGGCGTTGAGATCCCTTACACAAAGGGTCTCCTCGGCCATTCTGACGCGGATGTTCTGCTCCATGCCGTCATGGACGCCCTGCTGGGCGCGGCGGCGCTCGGCGACATCGGCAAGCATTTTCCCGATACGGATAAAAAGTACAAGGACGCCGAGAGCACCAAGCTCCTCTGGGACGTTGTCGGTATGCTCAAGGCTGAGGGCTACAAGATCGTCAATATCGACGCGACCATCTGCGCCCAGGAGCCGAAGCTCGCGCCGTATATTGACGAAATGCGCGAGAATATCGCCGTCGCCTGCGGTCTGAAAATGAACGCCGTCAGCGTCAAGGCGACCACCGAGGAAAAACTCGGCTTCACCGGCAGGCTCGAGGGCATCTCCGCAACCGCAGTCTGCCTGATCGACTGATTTTTTGGCTCCCTTTGGTAAAGGAGACTCCCCTGCTAGGGGAGATGGGCAAAGCCCAGAGGGGTCTGCCGTCTCTGCTAAGAGAGCTGTCACAGACCTTAATGGGCTGTGACTGAGGAATTGCAGTATTGAACAAGACAAGTATGTCTTGCGACAAATCAATTAGAGCAATTGGAACTGCGTTCATTGAAAGCTCCTTAAAAATCATAAACCCTGCGCCTCTTTCATATCTATGATTGAAAGAGGTGCTTTTTTATGACAAAACACGTTTTCTGTAAACGCTTCACCGCGATATTCCTGTCTGTTATCTGTCTGATCATGCCTTGTCTATCTGCAAATGCTTTGGGTGAGGACGACATTACCTCGCCGGCGGCGGTATTGATGGACGCACAATCCGGCAAAATTCTTTTCGAGAAAAATGCACATGAACAGCGCCCCTGTGCCTCCATCACCAAGGTCATGACGCTTCTGCTGGTGATGGAAGCCCTCGACAGCGAGAAGATCCACCTAGACGACGTTGTGACCGCATCGGCGCACGCGGCATCCATGGGCGGATCGGATATCTGGCTCGAGGAGGGCGAACAGATGACGGTCGACGAGATGATCAAGGCGACCGCCGTCGCCTCTGCCAACGATGCGGCAGTCGCTCTCGCTGAGTTTATCAGCGGAACAGAGGATGACTTTGTCGCCGCGATGAACGAAAAGGCAAAGGCGCTCGGGATGAAAGATACCGTTTTCAAAAACTGCAACGGTCTCGACGAGGAAGGTCACCTCACCTCTGCCTATGACGTCGCCCTCATGTCACGTGAGCTGATCAAGCACAAGAAGATCTTCGACTACACCTCCATCTGGCTCGACAGTCTGCGCGGCGGCGAGACCCAGATCGTCAATACCAATAAGCTCCTGCGTACCTATGACGGCATCACCGGCTTAAAGACCGGTACTACCGGCGACGCAGGCTCATGTATCACCGCGACTGCCGAGAGAAACGGCGTCAGCCTGATCGGTGTTATCCTCGGTGCAGACAGCGGCACGGCGCGCTTCAAAGACGCCGCAGCCCTGCTCGACTACGGCTTTGCCAATTTCGAGACCGCCAATCTGAGCCTGACCGATGATCTGTATCCTGTCAAGGTCGAGGACGGCATGGAAGCCGAGGTCGACGTTACCTGTGACGAGAGTGCAGCGCTGACCTTGCCGAAGGGGGAGAAGGAGAAGGTAAAACGCTCTGTCACCATTGAGGAAAGCATCCCCGCACCGGTCAAAAAAGGCGATAAGGTCGGAACGATCTCCTTTACGCTCAATGACGAAGAGATCGCGTCCTTTGATATCCTCGCTGCCGACGATGTCGAGAAAAAATCATTTTCATCCATTTTTTCCTTACTGTGGCAAGCGCTGATCCAACCTTGATGATTTCAAATTCCTATTTTTAAACGTCTATATCTTGTGCTGTTCACCCTCATCGGTAACAAAATTTTGATTTTGTTAACAAAAATCTGACAAATGCTGTTGCAAAGAAGCCAAAAATATAGTATAATGCTATTACTATTATGAGGAGGAGTATGCTTACTTCTTTTCTGGAATTATAAGGAGGATTATATGCCTACTAAACTTAGTGATAAGCATTTACAGGGCTTTCTGGGCGCTGACGAATATGTCGGTATCGCGCCCGCGGTAAAGGCGGCTCATGACGCGCTCCATTCCGGCACCGGACTGGGCAACGACTTCATCGGCTGGCTTGACCTGCCTACCAATTATGACAAAGAGGAATTCGCCCGCATCAAAGCGGCGGCGAAGAAGATCCAGTCCAATTCCGATATATTTGTCGTTATCGGTATCGGCGGCTCGTACCTCGGCGCCCGCGCGGCGATCGAGTTCATCAAGTCCCCGAACTATAACGCTCTCTGCAAGGACACCCCTCAGATCTATTACACCGGTAATTCCATCAGCTCCAACGCACTCGCCGAGCTGCTTGAGATCTGCGAAGGCAAGGATATTTCCATCAACATGATCTCTAAGTCCGGTACGACCACCGAGCCTGCGATCGCGTTCCGCGTATTCCGCGAGCTGCTCGAGAAGAAGTACGGCAAGGAAGGCGCTAAGGAGCGTATCTTCTGCACCACCGATAAGGCGCGCGGCACTCTGAAATCTCTTGCCGACCGCGAAGGCTACGAGACCTTTGTCGTTCCGGATGACGTCGGCGGCCGCTACTCAGTCCTCACCGCCGTCGGTCTGCTTCCGATCGCCGTATCGGGTGCTGATATCGACGCGCTGATGAACGGCGCTAAGGCTGCTCAGGACGAGTTTGCCAACCCTGATTTTGAGACCAACGATTGCTATAGATACGCTGCGATCCGCAACCTGCTGTATCGCAAGGGTAAATCCACCGAGATCCTCGTCAGCTACGAGCCGGCGTTCACCCTGATGAACGAGTGGTTCAAGCAGCTCTACGGCGAGTCCGAGGGCAAGGATCAGAAGGGTATTTTCCCGGCGTCGGTCATCTTCTCGACCGACCTGCACTCCATGGGTCAGTTCATCCAGGACGGCAGCCGCAATCTCTTCGAGACCGTCGTTCTCTTTGATAAGGTCCAGCGCGAGATCGAGATCGGTACCGATCCCGAGAACCTCGACGGTCTGAACTTCCTCTCCGGCAAGACTATGCAGTTCGTCAACCGCAAGGCGTTCGAGGGAACCGTTCTTGCCCATAACGACGGCGGTGTGCCGAATATCGTCCTCAATGTCGACGCGATGGACGAGTATAACCTCGGTTACCTGATCTACTTTTTTGAGAAAGCCTGCGCGATCTCCGGTTACCTGCTCGGCGTCAACCCCTTCAACCAGCCCGGCGTTGAGAGCTACAAGAAGAATATGTTTGCGCTTCTCGGCAAACCCGGCTATGAGGATCAGAAAGCCGCTTTGGAGGCTCGTTTAAAGTAATCCGCAATAGCACATAGTAAGAATATAATTCTTTATTCGAATAAAACTGTCAATATTCACAGGAGGAATATGAAAATGGTTACATTAATTATCGGTAAAAAAGGCTCCGGCAAGACAAAGAAGCTCATCCAGCGTGCGAATGAAGCTGTCGCACGCTCCAGCGGCAACGTTGTTGTCATCGACAAGGGCGCCAAACTCACCTATGACGTCACCCACAAGGCGCGTCTGATCGATACCGACGCGTACGGCGTCAAGGGCTACGATATGCTCTACGGCTTTATCAGCGGTATCTGTGCAGGCAACTACGACGTCACCGATATCTTTGTCGACTCCACGTTCAAGATCGCTACCGAAGGCGTTGCCGGTATCGAAGCCTTTGTTACCAAGCTCAACGAGCTCGAGAAAGAGACCGAAGCGAACATCACCCTGCTGGTATCCGCCGGCGAGGAGGCGCTTCCCTCCGGTCTGTCCGCAGTCTGCGAAGAAATCTAACATTGATAACCATCTTTGAAGCCGCCCTCTACGGGCGGCTTTTTCCGTGAGTAATTCATGTATTTTGACAAATTTTACTTGTGTTTTATATATTGATATGATAAAATATAAATGCGACGTAAAACTCAATATTTCTTATGTGAAAATGTGTATTTTTATTTCAGTAAAAATACAGGCTCTATTTCACATTTTCACAAGAAATAGTTTTGCGTCGCAGCAAGATTGAGCTATGTTTTTTTCGTGCGTAGCTCTTGATCAAAGGGTTGCGCATTTTTTAGTATTTCGACCCTTATGTTATTATCACAGGAGGTAGCGTTATGTTAAAAAAAGGTTTGTCACTCATTCTTTCCCTGCTTATCTGTATCGGCGCAATGGCAGTTATGCCGCTGACCGTGAATGCGGAGGAAAATGATGTGGTCGATATCGAAGAGACGACGGATTTAACTGAAAACGATGTTGAATCAGATGTCAAAGCGATAGATGTCGAACACGTTGAAAGCATTTCAGCAGATGATCCAGAGGGTGAGCTTGCAGATGTCGGCGTTTCTGCGGATATCGCCGAAGAAGGCGCAAATAATGACCTCTCTGAACAAGGTGTACAGTACAGTGCATGGTCTTCATGGAACACGACGCCGGCTTATGCTTCCTCTACGAGACAGGTTGAAACGCGCCGCGTTGTTGTCAGTTATGATATGGAAGGGAACTGTTGCGGCAATTCCTCAGATCAGCGCTGCTATCTGAAATATATGCAAGATGGTTATACCCTGCGATTGCATTATGAAAGAACCACATACCCAAAATCTCAGGTCGATACATGGGCACAATGGCCGCAGGGCTCATATTACACTTATGCTGCCAATGTTAATGGTTATATCATTGGACCGGGGACAGCATATATTGAACCTAATAATTGTATTCCTTATTTCATTGTCGGGACGAACTACGAAACCCAGTACCGCTACCGCGACAGGGTCTACACGCCGATTTCCAGATGTGTCGTCACCTTAGCGCAGAGCTCCTATACCTATGACGGCGCCGCAAAAACGCCCGACGTCACTGTCAAATACGGTTCAACGGTACTGAAAAAGGGTACAGATTATACTGTTACCTATCAAAACAACATCCGTGTCGGTACAGCAACGGTTGTGATCAGCGGTATCGGCGATTATAACGGTTCTATTTCAAAGAATTTCACCATTACCGCCTCAGCCTATTCACTGGCAACGCCTGTGATCACCAAGCTGAAAAGCACGACAGCAGGCGTCAGCATCACTTGGAAAAAGGTATCCGGCGCGGCGAAATACCGTGTCTATCTCAAGACCTCCGCAGGCTGGAAAAAGCTGTGCGATACCGCAAAATTGACTTATACCTACACTGCGGTACAATCCGGTACAAAGTATACTTTCTCTGTTCGCTGTCTGTCTGCAGATGCAAAAAAATTCACAAGCGATATGAATCAAACCGGTTGGGCAATCACATATTTTGCAACGCCTAAGATCAAAAGCCTCACAAATGCCGCAAACGGTGTAAAGCTCACTTGGAATAAAATACCGAAAGCTGTCAAGTATCGCGTGTTTTTGATCACCTCGGGCGGCGTCAAAAAGCTCGGTGATACGACCTCAGCATCTTATGTCCATAAGGCGGCGAAATCCGGCGTCAAGTATACCTATACTGTCTGCTGTATCACATCGGACGGCTCGCACGGCGTCAGCGCCTATAACACCAAGGGTTGGGCGATCACGTTCGTCGCGATGCCTCAGTTTAAATCCATCAGCTACAGCGCTTCCGGTCATGTCTTGAAGTGGAAGAAGATCGCCGGCGCTCCGATGTATTGCGTGTTGATCAAATCCGGCGGAAAGTGGAAAACGCTGGCATATACTGCCGGTACCACCTATACCTATAAAAAAGCAAAAGCAGGCGTTAAGTATACCTATTCTCTGCGCTGTGTCAATAAAAACAAAAAGGCTGTTTCCGCCTATGATACAAAAGGGAAAGTCTTTACATCTTTGGCAGCTCCGAAAATGCAGTCCTTCATAAAAGAGTCAGGTGGGTTTACACTTACATGGAAACCTGTCTCAGGCGCAAAAAATTACAGAATCGAGTATCGTACTAAAGCGACAACCGGAAAATCTTCATGGTCTGCTTGGAAAACATATAGTATTTATGACGGTTCTGCACGTCCTACTTTTTATACATATCAGTCGCAGGGTGGTTTGTATTACCAGTACCGTATCAGATGCGTTAATTCCGCCGGATCGGCGCTAAGCCCGATTACATATACTAAGGCAGTTCGTTTTGCTGTTACACCCTCCGTTAAAAGCTGGCAGTATTTGATCTGCCCGAACGCGCCCGATTATATAAGCTATACATGGTATTATTCACAGGGAGCGGATAGGTATATCTACTACCGCAAGATCAACGGTAAATGGGTAAAATTAGGTACTACATATGCGAATTCGTTTAAGTATTACGCCAGCCCGACATATACCTATGATTTCGGTATTCGTGCAGTGGATTCTGCCGGAAATGCTTTGAGTAAATTGAGAGTCATCCATTCTTACTATACTTATAACGGCTTACGTTATACCACCTCGACAGAGGATTGATACCGTATCTTCCGGCCGCTCCTTCGGGGGCGGCTTTTTGATGTGCCTTTATCCTTACAGCTACTGAATATGGCTGATTTTTGCCTTCTTCCTGATTATTTACAAACTGTTCAAAAAGCTTGTGTCAACCTAACCAATTCCTGCAGAATGTCACTTTATCTTTATACATTTTTCCTATTGCAATAAATACCCGATTTTTGCTATAATATGGAATGTAAAAATAACAAATTTGTAACTTTCCGATAGATTAACACGAAAAACTGATTTATGGCAACTAAGGGGACATTTATGCTAAGGAAAAACATCGCATTCTTATTATCTGTCATTATGCTGCTCAGCGTTTTCACCGTTGTACCGGCGACCGTCAGCGCAAAGTCGACCGACGATCTTGCCGATACCGGCGCTTCTGCCGAGCTTGCAGAAACCGGCTGGTCGATCCCTTCCGAAACTACCTTTGTCAATCGACTGGCTCAGCTGAAAAAGAAATACTACCCCAGCGGCTATTCGGGCGCTTATTATGAGGATGGATACGCGATGGCGTGGCAGTGCTACGGCTTTGCCTGCCAGATGCTAAAAGAAGTTTTCGGTATCAAATACTATGCCGACGGCTTTGTCAACAAAGCGAATTACACCATGGGCACGCTCTATGCGGGCGATATCGTCCGTATCCGCGGCAACACACACAGCATTTTCATCACCAAGGTCACCTCTAAGGGCTACTATTTCTGCGACGCTAACTGGGATTATAACAACGGCGTTCGCTGGGATGCTTTCTTTACGAAAGCAGAGATGGCGGCGACCTTTACCTATAAGATCCATGTCCCGGGCAGCACCCTCACCGGCACCGCTACGGCGCAGGTCGGTTTGTATGCTCAGGTACCCGAGCTGACCGGCGCTGTTCCGACAGGCAACGGTATCGAGGTCACCTGGAATGTCGTCAAGGATGCTGCGGCATACCGCGTCTATTATAAGGCGGGCGACGATACATCATGGAAGACCGCCGGAAAATCAACAACGACTTCATATGTGTTCAATACCGATCTGGTTTACGGCAAGAATTATACCTTTACCGTGCGTGCGCTGGATTCCTACGGAACGCTGATCAGCGATTACAACAAAACCGGTATTTCTACCGAGTTTCGTGTAGCGCCTCCCGAGATGAAATCCATCAAGTCGACCGTCGGTAATATCAACGTCAAGTGGGCGGCGTCGAAGGGCGTCAGCTACTATCGCCTGTACTACAGAACGCCTGACGATACCCATTGGCGCACACTGACCGACGTCAAAGGCACTTCCTATAATTTCACAAAAGGCAAGGTCTACACGACATATCGCTTTACCGCGGTCTGCCTGAATAACAGCAAGCAGGTCATCAGCGCGGCGTCTGCAAAGAATCTGTCCGCACGCTTTATGACCTACGATACACAGCTCGAGATCCCGACCAATATCACTCCTGCCGCGACTAAGACGATCGGCAAGCTCCAGATCTCATGGGATGCTGTTCCCGGGGCAAAGAAATACATGGTTTTCGCCAGCAAGAACGGCGCGACCTCCGGTTGGAAAAAGATCGGTACGACCACAAAAACCTACTTCTATGTGACCGGCTGCAAGAATCAGACTAAGTATCGCTACACCGTGCGCTGCGTCGATACGAAGAACAAGTTTATCTCCGGCTTCAAGCCCGGCAATATGCTTTACTACTTCGATTATCCGACAAAGCTCAAGGCGACAAAGGCGGACGATAACGGAAAGATCATCGTGAGCTGGACAGGCATCAAGAATGCGCCTGCCTATGCGGTATTCTATAAATCGCAGTATGACAAGGCGTGGAAACGTCTGAATACGAATGCGATATTGGGTACATCGACGACCTTTACAGGCGCTGAGGACGGCGTCAAATACGACTTCACGGTACGTGTTTGTGATAAACAGCTGAGGAATCTCAGCTCCTACAGCGACGCCGGCGTGAGTATCACCTACGAGGTAACTCAGCCTGAGACCGCCGAGCCGACAACGCTCGCGACGACCGGCGAAGAGACTGAGGATCAAACTGCTCGGCCGACAGAAGCTCCTACCGACGCGCCCACAGCCGCACCGACTGATGCGTCGACTGCTCCTGCCGAAACCGAACCGGTTTCCTCACAGCCGACCGACAATCAATAATAGAAAAACAGGCTGCCGCTACATATCAGCGACAGCCTGAATCTTTATATTTGGCGACTTTTAAAGTCATCTTTTTTATTTTTCGATTTTCTTTGAGCAAGCGATCGCCAGCGCGCCCTTGCCGATATGGCACGAAACGCTCAGCGACAAGGGAGCAAGGTAGATCTCCATGCCGGGGAATGCCTCTTTGATCTCTTCGACCCAGCCTTGAGCCTCCTCCAGATTGCCGGAATACGCGGCGGCGAGGTGAATATCCTTTGCGTCGACATCCTTGAACTTTTCCTCAAAGTCCTTTTTCATCGCTTCGAGCATCGTTTCCTTCGCGGCCTTTTTACCGCGCACCTTGGCGTACGCATCCAGCTTTTCGCCGTTGATCTGCAGTACCGGCTTCAATCCAAGCACCGTGCCGATCGCGGCGGCGGCAGGGGTGATACGACCGCCCTTTTTCAGATATTTCAGTGTATCGAGCGTGATATAGATGCTGCTCTGGAATTTCTCGTCTTCCAGAATCTCCTTGATCTCAGCGGCAGTTTTGCCCTCTTCGGCAAGCTCCAGCGCGTCGAGAACCGACTGACGCTGTGTGACGGATACGCGCTGATTGTTGACAACTTGCACCTTGCCGTCATAATCGAGCGCGAGCATCGTCGCAGTCTCACAAGAACTGCTCAGTCCGCTCGACATCGGGATATAGACGACCGATTCCGCTTCCTTCAAGGTTTCGTCCCAGAGAAACAGCAGATCGGCGGGGGAGGGCTGAGAGGTCTGGATCTCATGATCGCTCTCGAGCTTCTCGTAGAATTCATCCTGAGAGAGCGAAACGCCCTCAAAGTAGAGCTGTTCATCAATGTAAAACGGCATAGGAACGAGTTTGACGCCGACTTTCTGCGCCTCTTCCAACGTCATACCGCTGTTGGAATCCGTGATAATCGCAACTTTTTTCATATTCTCACCTCATATTACAATGGATACATTATAACGAATTCGGCACATAATTGCAAGAATAATCACGTATCTTGTAAAAAAAGGAAAAATTGAATAAAAAACAGCCATAGCGAATCGCTCCGCTATGGCGTTTAATCAGTGATTCTTTTCGTTGATCCGATAACAAAGGGTCATCAGACTGTCACCTAGGTGGACGTTCTCTACGATTGTGTCGCTGTATTTGCGCGCGATATCAAAGTGGCTGAAATTCCAGTAGTTCCGAATTCCCAGCGCGTAGAGCTTGTCGATGAGCGGTTCGACCGAATCCTTTGGCAGTGTCAGAAACGCGGTGTTAACATGATTGCTGCGGATGTAATCCTCAATATCGCTGTCCGGCATGACCGTGATGCCTCTGAGCATTGTGCCGATGAGTTTTTTATCCTTTTCAAAGATCGCCGTCAGCTGAAAGCCCAGCGAATCAAAATTCAGGTGTGTTGCGATCGCCCGTCCCAGATTTCCCGCGCCGAGCAATACCGCGCGGTGCGTTTTGTCCAGTCCGAGGATCCTGCCGATTTCCTTGCGGAGCATTGCGACCGGATAACCGTATCCCTGCTGACCGAAGCCGCCGAAGCAGTTGAGATCCTGCCTGACCTGCGATGCAGTCGAGCTCATGACTTCCGCCAGCTTTGTAGAGGATACCTTATCCACGCCGTTATTTTCAAGCTCCGTTAAAAAGCGGTAGTATCGGGGCAGGCGCTTGATGACCTGAATCGAAATATCTTTTGTCATGGTAAATTACCTGATTTCTTACATCGCGGCAGCCAGTCTGTCATGAACCGCGTCGAGGAACGCTTCCGTGTTGACCTTCTGCTTGTTTTCGAGCGTGCTGAGCAGGTAGAGGTCGCCCGTCATGATACCGCTCTCGATGGTGTCGATGGTCGCTTTTTCAAGCTTGTCGGCAAAGTCGGCGAGCGCCTGATTACCGTCCAGTTCGCCGCGCTTTCTGAGCGCGCCGGACCATGCGAAGATGGTCGCGACAGAGTTGGTCGAGGTTTCCTCACCCTTTAAATGCTTGTAATAGTGACGCTGAACGGTACCGTGAGCCGCTTCATATTCATAGACGCCGTCGGGAGATACCAGAACAGAGGTCATCATCGCGAGCGAACCGAATGCGGTCGCGATCATATCGCTCATGACGTCGCCGTCATAGTTCTTGCACGCCCAGATATAGCCGCCGTTTGAACGAATGACGCGCGCGACAGCATCGTCGATCAGGGTGTAGAAGTAGGTGATGCCCGTCTCTTCAAATTTTGCCTTATATTCATTATCAAAGATTTCCTGGAAAATATCCTTGAAGGTGTGGTCATAGGTTTTGCTGATGGTATCCTTGGTCGCGAACCACAGGTCGAGCTTCTGATCCAGCGCATAGTTGAAGCACGCTCTCGCAAAGGACGAGATACTGGATTCGAGGTTGTGCATACCCTGGATCACGCCGCCGCTCTTTTCAAAATCAAAGATGGTCTGACGCTTTTCGTTGCCGTCCTTGTCGGTGACGCACAGCTCCGCCTTAGAACCCTGTTGCACCTTCATCTCGGTGTTTTTGTAGACGTCGCCGTATGCGTGACGCGCGATGCAGATGGGCTTTGTCCATGTCGGCAGATAGGGGGTGATGCCCTTGACGAGGATCGGCGCGCGGAAGACCGTACCGTCGAGGATCGCGCGGATCGTGCCGTTCGGAGATTTCCACATCTCTTTGAGGTTATATTCGTCCATGCGCGCGGCGTTGGGCGTAATGGTCGCACATTTGACCGCTACGCCGAATTTTTTGGTCGCTTCAGCAGAATCTACGGTGATCTGATCGTCGGTCGCGTTGCGCTTCTCAAGCCCCAGATCATAGTATTCGGTTTTGAGGTCGACAAAGGGGAGGATCAGCTTATCCTTGAGCATCTTCCAGATAACTCTGGTCATTTCGTCGCCGTCCATTTCGACCAGCGGCGTTGTCATTTGAATTTTAGCCATAGTGTCCTCCTTATTTCGAAATCGTGTAGTTCAAGAGACCGCCCGCGAGGATGATCGCCTTCTGACGCTCGGTCAGGACGCATTTCGCTGTGATGACGGTGTTCTTTGTGCGGTTATGGATCTCGATAGTATCGCCGGCTTCGATCTGTTCGCGAACCTTTTCGATCGCGAGATTATCGCCCAGCGCGATGTTGGCATAGTCATTTTCGTTCTCGAATTCCAGCGGCAGGATACCGGCATTGATCAGGTTCGCGCGGTGGATACGCGCAAAGCTCTTGACCAGTACCGCCTTAACGCCCAGATACAGGGGAGCGAGCGCCGCGTGCTCACGGGACGAGCCCTGACCGTAGTTAGAGCCGCCGACGATCACGGACGAGCCGAGCATCTTTGCACGCTTCGGGAACTCGGTATCGCAAACGGTGAAGCAGTATTCGGAGATCGCGGGAATATTGGAACGCAGGGGCAGGATCTTTGCGCCTGCGGGCATGATGTGGTCGGTTGTGATGTTGTCCTCGACCTTTAAGGAACAGGTCGCCTCGATGCTTTCGGCCATCGCGGTCGTCTTGGGGAATTCCTTGATGTTCGGACCTCTGAGGACCTCGATCTTGTCCATCTCTTCAACAGAAGCAGGCTCGATGATCATGTTGTCGTTGATGAGGAAATGCTCGGGCATCTCGACCTTGTAGCCGTCGGCATATTTTCTCGGGTCGGTGATGACGCCGGTCAGCGCCGATACCGCCGCTACCTCGGGCGATACCAGATAGATGTCAGCGTCTTTGGTTCCGCTTCTGCCTAAGAAGTTGCGGTTGAAGGTTCTCAGGGATACGCCCTTAGAATTCGGCGACTGTCCCATGCCGATGCACGGACCGCAGGCGGATTCCAGAATTCTCGCGCCGGACGCGATGATATCCGCCAGCGCGCCGTTCTGCGCAAGCATATTCAGTACCTGCTTTGAGCCGGGCGCGATCGCGAGCGATACGCCGTCTGCTACCGTCTTGCCTTTTAAGATATGCGCGACCTTCATGAGATCGGTGTAGCTTGAGTTGGTGCAGGAGCCGATGCAAACCTGATTGATGACCATGCCCTCGAGCTCTGCGATCGGTTTGACCGCGTCGGGAGAGTGGGGACAAGCCGCCAGAGGCTCTAATGTGCTTAAATCGATGACGATATGCTCGTCGTATACCGCATCGTCGTCAGCCTTGAGCTCGGTATAATCCTGCTCACGGCCCTGCGCCTTGAGAAATTCCAGCGTGTTTTCATCGGACGGGAAGACGGATGTCGTCGCGCCGAGCTCCGCACCCATGTTGGTGATGGTCGCTCTCTGCGGGACGCTGAGTGTCTTAATGCCTTCGCCTGCATACTCGATGATCTTGCCGACGCCGCCCTTGACGGACATTCTGCGAAGCACCTCAAGGATGATATCCTTCGCACTGACATTCTCTTTCAGCTCGCCGGTCAGTTCGACCTTGACGATCTTCGGCATGGTGATGTAGTACTCGCCGCCGCCCATCGCGACCGCAACGTCAAGACCGCCCGCGCCGATCGCGAGCATGCCGATACCGCCGCCGGTGGGAGTGTGCGAGTCAGAGCCGATCAGCGTCTTGCCGGGAATGCCGAAGCGCTCCAGATGTACCTGATGACAGATGCCGTTGCCCGGGCGGGAGAAGTAGATGCCGTGCTTCTTACAGACCGTCTGGATAAAGCGGTGATCATCCGCATTCTCAAAGCCTGTCTGCAGTGTGTTGTGGTCGATGTAAGCGACCGAACGCTCGGTGCGAACGCGGTCGATACCCATTGTTTCAAATTCCAGATACGCCATCGTACCGGTAGCGTCCTGTGTCAGTGTCTGGTCAATGCGGATACCGATATCCGTACCCTTTACCATCTCACCGGTGACCAGATGATTTTTGATGATTTTTTCTGCAATTGAAAGTCCCATAAAATATACCTCCTGAAAATTGTGCAGTATTGCCTTCTATCTATCGGGAAAGGCGACGCAAGGGTAGCGACCCGTGCTCCGCCGAAATCTCTCCAGGCTCCTTTTGGTAAAGGGAGCTGTCAGCAAAGGCTGACTGAGGGATTGCATGATTGTTCGAGCATAGCGAGTAACCATACGATCAAAATACGATAAAACTTTGTTAATTAATATACAAAGATATTATACTACTTTAACGCCATAAAGTAAATATATTATTAGAATTATGATTCACTCTAATTTTTCAAAAAATCGGTAATTCTGATAGGATTTTCGGTGAAAATAAACATAGTATTATGGGTAACAGATGTGGTATAATTTCTGATGGTATATATTATGAAAAAACACAGGTGAAACTTATGGCAAAAAGAGAAAATTTGCGTAATATCGCGATCATCGCCCATGTTGACCACGGCAAGACGACTCTGGTCGATCAGCTGCTGCGTCAGTCGGGCATTTTCCGTTCGAACGAAGTTGTCAACGAGCGCGTGATGGATTCAAACGACCTCGAGCGTGAGCGTGGTATCACGATCCTTTCAAAGAATACCTCCGTCGTGTATGACGATGTCAAGATCAATATCGTCGACACCCCCGGTCATGCCGATTTCGGCGGCGAGGTAGAGCGTATTCTGATGATGGTCGACGGCGTGCTGCTGCTCGTCGACGCTTTCGAGGGCTGTATGCCTCAGACCCGATTTGTCCTGAAAAAGGCGCTGGGACTGGGCAAAAAGCCGCTGGTCGTCGTCAACAAGATCGACCGTGACGGTGCGCGTCCCGAGGAAGTCATCGACGAGGTGCTCGATCTGTTCATTGAGCTCGGCGCTGACGAAGATCAGCTCGAATTCCCGGTGGTCTACGCTTCCGCACGCGAGGGCGTCTCTTCATTGGATTACAAAAATATGGAACCGGATATGAAACCGCTGTTTGAGGCGATCATCCGCGAGATCCCCGCTCCCGAGGGCGAGATCGACGAGCCTTTGCAGCTGTTGGTATCCAACATCGAATATGACGAGTATGTCGGTCGTATCGGCATCGGACGCGTCGAGCGCGGCCGCATCAAAACCGGTCAGTCCGCGGTGCTGTGTCATCAGGACGGCACGACCACTAACGTCCGCATCTCAAAGCTCTACGAATTCGAAGGCTTGAAGCGCGTCGAGTGCAGCGAGGCTGAGATGGGCGATCTGGTTTGCCTGTCCGGTATTGCCGATATCAACATCGGCGAGACCATCTGCGACGTCGACCATATCGACCCGCTGCCGTTCGTCAAGATCGACGAGCCGACCGTTTCGATGAATTTCATCGTCAACAACTCCCCGTTCGCGGGACGTGAGGGCAAGTATGTCACCTCGCGCAATATTCGTGACCGCCTTTTCAAAGAGGTCGAGACCAATGTCGCCCTGCGCGTTGAGGAGACCGATTCCGCCGATACCTTCAAGGTATCCGGACGCGGTGAGCTGCATCTTTCCATCCTGATCGAAACCATGCGCCGCGAGGGTTATGAATTCCAGGTCAGCCGTCCTCAGGTCATCACCAAGACCATCGACGGCGTACTGTGCGAGCCGATCGAAATGCTGATTGTCGAGGTGCCTGAGAATTACGTCGGCGCCGTCATGGAGAAGCTCGGTTCCCGCAAAGCAGAGCTGATCAATATGGGCGCACGCGATGGCGGCGCAACGCATATTGAATTCCGCATCCCGTCGCGCGGATTGATGGGCTATCGTCCCGAATTCCTCACCGATACCAACGGCAACGGCATCATGAACAGCGTTTTCGATTCCTACGAGCCGTACAAGGGCGATATCGTCACCCGTCACCAGGGATCGCTGATCGCCTTTGAGACCGGCGAGACCGTCACCTACGGCCTCTATGCCGCTCAGGAACGCGGCAGACTCTTTGTCGGACCCGGTGTTCCGGTTTACGAAGGTATGATCGTCGGCGCTTGTCCGAAGAACGAGGACATCACCGTCAACGTCTGTAAGAAGAAGCACATCACCAATACTCGTGCTTCCGGCTCTGACGACGCATTGAAGCTCACGCCGCCAAGCGTATTGTCGCTCGAACAGTGCCTCGAGTTCATCGCCGATGACGAGCTGGTGGAGATCACCCCGGAGAATATCCGTATGCGCAAGCAGATCCTCAGCAAGGAGCAGCGCATGAAGCAGATGTTCCGCAACAAATAATTCAATTGCCAATATCGGCAATCTCAGCAAAGCCCCATAACGCATACTTAAAGATTAATAAACAGGAAGCAGGGAAGAGGCTGTCATCGTCGCCTCTTTCGGGATGCCATGAATTATATTGTAATAGACTTTGAATTCAACGGCGCATTTTCCAAGCGCCACCATCGTTTTTTTAACGAAATCATCGAGTTCGGCGCGGTTAAGCTGGATGAAAACCTGAATATGATCGATACGTTTTCCGAGCTTGTCAGCCCGCAGATCTCCAAAAAGCTCAACAGCCACGTGTCACAGCTCACCCATATCAAAATGAACGACCTCAAGGAGAGCAACAATACCTTCACTCATGTCCTCTCGAAGTTCAAAAAGTTCCTCGGCGACGGCATGCTGCTCAGCTGGGGCAACAGTGACGTTTTAGTGTTGATGGAGAATTGCCGCTATTTTTACGGCGAGGAAACCTTGCCCTTCCTAAAGGCGTACTGCAACCTCCAGTCATACTGCGAGGCGGCGCTCGATTACCACGACCGCTCCCGTCAGATGGGACTTTCCACCTGTGCGGAGCTGCTCGGGATCGGCTTTGAGGACGACACGCTCCATCGGGCGCTGACAGATGCCGAGCTGACTTCGCTGTGTTTCCAAAAGCTCTATCGTCCCGAGCTGTTCGAAAAGTATGTCGACGTCTGTGACGAGCGCTTTTATCAGAAGATCACCTTCAAGAACTACAACATCTACGATCTGCGTGATCCGAACGTCAATAAAAAAGAAATGTTCTTTCTCTGTGATCAATGCGGCAGAAAGGCATTTCGCCGTTCTAAATGGCGCGTCAAAAACAAAACTTTCCGCGCGAAATTTCGCTGTTTCAGATGCAGACGCGAGTTTGAGGGACGCATCACCGTCAAAAAATGCTTTGACAGCGTAAAGATGATCAAGCGCATCGCCGAAATTCCCGACCCAAAGCATAAGGATAAAGCAAGATCTCGGTCAACTGAAAATGAATCCACACAACCGACAGTTAACGAATAATGCTGACTGTCGGCATTTTTTATAAATAAAATAGAACAAATATTCGAAAAACACTTGAAATATCAGTCAAAATCGTGTAAAATAGAAGTAACGAAACACTTCGGAATGATGCTTAACCGGAGCGATTCGCTAGGGTACAGCCCCAAAGCCCGTGAATAAGCCATATTTTGAACCCGCTTCGGCGGCAAGATGAAGACAAGCGAAAGGACAATAAAAGCATGGATTATATTGAATGGGCGGATGAGTATTATACTAATGCTCACCGCGTGCAAGCTGTGATCGAGAAAAAGAAGCTTCGATTGAAAGGGACAAAGTCGCTGACTGCCGATCAGCGCAAACGTCTCACGGACGATATCAAGCAGTACCGCCGTATCTACCATGAGCTGCTTGATATCGGCGATTTGCTCACCTCGCGGGCAGGAGTTGCTGTACGTGAGGCGTGAGCGAATGTTCATGGATGATAAGAACGAACCTCTTATCTCCTATTATCTGTACAATCGGGGCGCGGATAACCGCCCCGACCGCGCTCGGATGAAGCGCATTCTGGCGCGCGCGATCCGGCACGAGTTGACCGACCGTCAGCGCGACTGTCTGACCCGTTACTATTTGGAAGGTATGCAGATGACAGAAATAGCCCGCTCGCTGGATCTGTCAAAATCAACGGTCTCAAGACATATCGCCGCCGCAACGCGCAAGCTCAGAAGAATCGCTTCCTACTATGAGCGTACAACTGAATAGCGAAAACGGAGCGTCGCTTTATGCGGCGCTTTTGTTTGTATCAGTATTAGTCTGCTGATTAAACAGTAATAATATTGACTTTCATAAAATCAAGTCTAAATATATTCTAGACTTTATTCTACTTTATTCGTTCCTTTATTTGTCACTCGATTCTTCTTTTTTGCACCGGCATTTGTTCATCTTGTCTATTTCCGTCACTGAAACTTTGTGCATTAATAATTTCCGCGGATTCTTGTGATTGATTTCCTGATTCTGTACAATAGTAGTGACATATTTTTAGGAGGCCTTTTCATGAAAAAGCTGCTCAGCCTGCTGCTCGCATTGACGCTGATCATTTCTGTCTTTGCGATCACGGCGATCAATACTCCTGCGTCCGGCGCGTCCCAGTATTCTCAACCCTCAACACCTGTCGAGGGCGGTAATATACTGCACTGTATGTGCTGGTCCTATAACACCATCAAAGCAAACCTTGACGACATCAAAGCGGCAGGTTACAGCGCTGTACAAACGTCCTGTATTCAGCCGCCGAAGGATTATAACACCTACGATTCTACAAAAGGCAACGTCTGGTGGCATTTTTATCAGCCGGTTGATTTTAAAGTAGCCGACGGCAATAACTGGCTCGGCACAAAGGCTGAGTTGAAATCACTCTGTGAAACTGCACATGAGAAGGGTATTAAAATCATCGCCGACGTAGTAGCAAACCATATGGCAAATCCCGGCTCTCACGGCAGCTACAACGGCAGATCCGCAGAGATCAACGAAACGCTCCTCAAAGATGAATCCTGCTGGCATAATACCGGTACATCTTTGAGCGGTTCCGATCGGTACGATATGGTCATGCATGATAATTCGAGCCTACCTGATCTGAACACATCCAACAGCAAGGTGCAGAGTATGGTGCTCAGTATGCTCAAAGAAGCGATCGACTGCGGTGTAGACGGTTTCCGTTTTGACGCGGCTCAGAACATTGAAACACCGAGAGATAATGATTCCTATAAGTCGATGTTCTGGGCGAACACCATCGGAGAAGCGAATTCTTATGCGAGTTCTCAGGGAAAATCGCTGTTCAGCTACGGCGAAGTATACTACGACGCTTGGGGCGGCGACAACGTTCTGGATGACTATATCTGGTACATCGGTCATGTGACCGAGCCGAATATCGGCATGGAGGCTTTAGGCGGCGTACAAGGTCAGGATCCTTCCAGAGTTGCGGCTGTCAACTTTAAGAATAACAGATCGGCTAAAAACAATGTTCTTTGGGTAGAATCACATGATTCCTACTACAACGGTACCGGCTACGGCGGTACCCATACTGACAGCGTCAGCAACACAAGTGTTGTCCGCGCATGGGCGATCATCGGCTCCAGAAAGAACGCGACTGCGCTCTATTTTGCCCGCCCCGGTTCCGAGTATGTGACCGCCGCGACAAATGACACCACATGGAAGTCAACGGCTGTTGCCGAGGTCAACAAGTTCAAGAACTATTTCCGCGGTCAAAGCGAGTATCTCGCTACCTCCGGCAAAGTCGCCTATAACGAGCGCGGCACCTCCGGCGTGGTCATCAGTAAGCTCGACGGCGCGGGCAGCGTATCTCTCACTGCGAACAAGATGGCTTCCGGCACCTACAAAGATCAGATCGCCGGCAATACCTTCACCGTATCCGGCGGCAAGATCACCGGTACTGTCGGCTCCACCGGTGTTGCGGTCGTCTACAATCCCTCCAATACCTCGATGACCGAGGCGACCTATGCCTCTACCGGCAAGACCCTGACGCTCAAACCCGGCGTTTGGACGAATGACAGTGCATGGTTCGCGGCATATTTCTTTGGAAACGGTGAAACATGGAAGAAGATGTCCGGCTCCGGCAGCACCTATACCGTAGATGTACCCGACGGCTTTACAAACGTTATCTTCGTCCGTATGAGCAAGGACGACACATATACCCTTGACTGGACGAACAAATGGAATCAGACGGCAGACCTGACCATCCCTTCCTCCAACGCGACCTATACGATCTCCGGATGGGACAGCGACGGTACGGGAGTATGTCCCGGCTCATGGACGATCGATCCAACCGCTGCACCGACCGCATCGCCGACAACCGCTACGACTGCGACGCAGGCGACTGCTGCTTCAACCGCAGCGCCTACCGTTACCCCGACCTCCGCGCCTGCTGCAACCAATTATTATCTGGTCGGCTCGATGACAAGCTGGAAGCCGAACGCATCCTATAATTTCTACCAGGATAACGAGGGCAGTATCGAGCAGTATAAGCTGACGGTATATCTGAATGCAGGCGTGACCTGCAAGGCGGTGAAATCCACCGACGGAAGCACCTGCTCTGCATGGTATCCCGACGGAACCGGCAACGATATTTCCATCACCACAGCCGGATGGTACCGATTCTACCTGCGTCCCAACGGCGACGGCAACTCAGACTGGATCGTAAGCGGCAACGATTCCTCCAAGAAGGTCATCTATTATAAGACGACGACTGCTCCCGCGACCGAAGCCCCGACTGCCGCCCCCACTCAGGCGCCTACCGAAGCTCCGATAGCCGCGCCGACAGCAGCTCCTACCGAACCCGAGACCGTCAAACCCACAGAATACGATCACAGCGTATCCTACAAGCTCGGCGACGTCGATGATGACGAAGAGATCACTATCATGGACGCCACAAAGGTTCAGATGCTGGTCGCCGGTTACGAGTATGAGAATTCCGATAAGATGAGAACGCGCGGCACGATCACCGGCGCAGAACTCAATATCATAGACGCGACAGCTGTTCAAATGTACGTTGCAGGCTATGCGGACGCCCACGGTATCGGCGAGATCAACGCTTATTGATCCCTTATTACCTGATTACAACCGAATCACAACATAAAGAAGAGCGCTTTCCGCATGGGAGGCGCTCTCAATCTTGTATCAATTCATGTAATTATTCAGATTGCAGTTTCTTGATTGTCATCAATTTCAGTACCGGCATCGCCGCTGTCATCGGCGTCAACGGCACGATTTTGATGGAACAGGAAGTCGGTTTTCTTTCTCAGCGCTTGGATACTTTCCAGAATACCGTAAACCGCGAACGGAATCAGCATCACGAAGAACGGCAGCATAAACTGGCTTTTTGCCTCGCAGATCGTGTGATACAGCAGTCCGCCGAATACCGCCGACGGTAGGATCACCATTCCTGCATTGAGCTTTTTGCGGACGATCAGCCACACCATTCCTGCCGTAAAGCCGATGAAGATGATCATGTTATAGTAGTTAAACCACCGATCAAACACCCTGGAAAGTCCGCCCGTGTAGACGGATTTTGCGAATTTCGGGAACGGGTCGGGGTTTTCGATGGACGCCTCGGGGAAGTCATGCTCGTGTACCTGACTGACCCAGATCGACTGGAATGACGGTTCATTGATCTCGCTGAGCAGCTTAGAAGAGTAGAATTCCACTAATCTGCCTTCCTTTTTCAGCTGATCGCGACGCTCCTTGATCGCCGCGTCCGCTTCCTTATCGGCAGCGGATTCATCCAGCTGATGATTTGTCAGCGTATTGACGCTGATAAAAGAGAACCATCCGCCGTAGCGGGAGGAGGAGTCCTCCTCGGTCACACCCATATAGGCGTACAGCGTGTTGGTCACTCTGGTATTGATCGCGGCGCCGCTTTTTGCGCCGTAGGATTGCTCGAGTACCATTTGCAGACCGATCGGGCAGAGGATCATCAATGCGGCGATCGCGAGTGAGATCAGCTTGACTTTATCGATGATATGCAGGATCAGCGCGATGACCAGCGCGATCAGAACAACCATATAAGTATACTTGATCAGTACAGAGAGCGTGATCAGCAGAACAGAAAGTCCCGCGAACAGCAGCTTGTCATCCTGCATAAATCTCAGCGTGAAGAATACCGCCCATAGCGCAAGCGCTAAACCGATCAGCACGCCGTTCGTCAGGGTCGTGATGAACATCGGCTGGAAACAGCACACCAGTGTGACGGCGGTCATGTTGGTCACAGCCTTGCGCTTGAACAGTCGATTGGTAATCATCACAAGCGCAACGTAGGCAAAATCAAGCGCGATGACATTGATGATCTGGAACAGCTGTTCCGTGCTCTGCGTGCCGAAGATCGAGTAGAGGATCTGGGCGAAAAAGACATATCCGAGCTGGAACGGATAGAATTGATAATAGCTGTAATCGCCGGAGTAGGGGGCGGTAAAGCGGTCATATTTGCCTTCTGCCGCCTCGCGCGCAGTGGTCAGCATCGTCTGGGTTTCACCGCTTGCAAGCGATTTGACGGTCGTGACCCAGATCACAGACAGCGTCGTCACGATCACCAGCATAATGCCGACGACCAGTTTCGTGTTGACCTTGCTCAGATGAACGTTCTTGCGGATCAGCACAAGCAGTCCGAGGATCGTCAGGACGATCAGCCCGATATTGGTGATCACGCTGTCGTTGTCAAACAGGATATTTTCCGCAGCGGGATTGGCTGCATCAAAACGGCAGGTCTGCAAAATGCTGTAGACGGAAATCATCGCGAACAACAGTCCGACCAGTACGACTGCGATCGCCGTACAGATCTGAACGGTTTTTTGTCTGATAATCAATGTATTATTTTTCACGTTTGTTTACCTCTGTCAGATAGAAAAATCGTCGTTTTTATAGGTAGGCAGCTTAGCGGCGCCTCTGGGGACCCGCATGATGGGGTTATAGACAAATTTTCTGCATTTGCCGTTTTTCAGTACCTTTCTCGCGTCACAAAACTGCGTATTGCCCTCTTTTTTTGAGTGGACGCAGTAGGTGCAGGCGGGCACGATATTCTTGCCGAAGAGCTGTTTCTTCATAGTATCACCGTCATATAGAGTCTGAATGTGTCGGGGACAGCGGCTTCGATCCGACCGTCCCGCATAATATACCAATTAACATTATAACATCATGTTTTCGCTATTGCAAGTCATATCAATCGGTAGTATAATAGAAACGGTGATTTTTTTGAAAATTGATTCTAATGTTTTTCAACTGAACGAAAAAGACGGCGTTGCCTATCTGACCTTCAACGCATTGTCCGAGATCCCGTTTATTCGTCACGCTTTTTCGACGAAGATCGGCGAAGGTACCCGTACCATCCATCCGATGGATATGAGCTTTGACCATGATGACCGCGAGGCTGTCACGGAGAACTACAAGCGCTTCTGTGCGGCGGCGGGCTTTGATTACCCGATGCTGGTCGCATCCTCTCAGGATCATCATACCTTTGTTCGCGTCTGTACCTCTGCGGAAAAGGGGATCGGCGTCTACCGTGAAAAGGATATCCAAAGCGTCGACGGGCTAGTGACGATTGAGCCGGGCTTGACCTTATGCACCTATTATGCCGACTGCACACCGCTGTATTTTGTCGATACCGGCACGCACGCTGTCGGATTGGCTCACGGCGGATGGCGCGGCACTGTCGGCAGGATCGCCGCAAAGGTGGTCGAAACCATGCGCGAGAGCTTCGGGACAGACCCCGCCGATCTTGTCTGCGCGATCGGCCCGAATATCGGCGTGTGCTGCTATGAGGTCGATCAGCCCTGCGCACAGCATTTTTACGATCTGGGGCTTAACAGCGACCGCTTTGTATTCCCGAAAGACGGCGGAAAATTCATGGTCGATATGCGCGAGTGCAACCGCCAAATACTTGTTGATTGCGGCGTGAAGCCCGAGAACATCGCTGTCGGCGATCTGTGCACACAGTGCAGCAGCGATCTGCTCTGGAGCCATCGCGCCACGAAGGGCGACCGCGGTACGATGTGCGCCATGCTCCGTATCAATTCTCAAAAATAACAGCAAAGCCTCTGAACGGATCAGAGGCTTTTTTCTTTTATCGAATATTCAGATGCTTATTCTCGGCGAACCACACGCGGTCGACCGCATATGTCCTGCCGTTCAGATACTCCAGTGAACCTGACGGCGTTGTGAATGCGAATTTCAGCTTGTAGGAATACAGCGCCTGCCGCTTCATTTGATAACGGGCGTTGAGTTTTCTGTCGCCGTATTTCTCGTCACCGAGCAGCGGATGCCCGATATGCGCCATATGAGCGCGTATCTGGTGGGTGCGTCCGGTGTGGAGCAGTACCTCGCACAGAGAGAGGGCAGGAGAGGAGTCGAGTACCGTATACTCGGTGATGATCTCCTTCGTATCTTCGCGGGGTTTGTCAAAGACGCTGACCGTGTTGGTGCTTTCATTTTTACTCAGGTAAGCGGTCATGATCGCGTGATCCTTTGACGGCTTGCCTTTGACAGCGCAGAGATAGGTTTTTTTGATCTCACGGCCGCGGATCTTCTCGTTGATGATCCTGAGCGCTTCGGCATTTTTTGCGGCGATCACGATCCCGCCGGTGTTGCGGTCGATGCGGTTACATAGGGCGGGAGTAAACGAATTCTCCTTCTCGGGGTCATATTCTCCCTTTTCGTATAAGTACCGCAGTACCCTCAGATTCAGCGTATCGCTGTCGTAGCGGCTGTCCTGATGGGCGATCACGCCGACCTTTTTATCGAGAAGCAGGATGTTTTCATCCTCGTAAATGATGGATAAATCCTTGCCAGCCTTGAGAAAATCGTAGCTTTTCTTTTCCTCAAAGAACTCGTCGCGAATATACAGCGTCAGCACGTCGCCCTCGTTGAGAAAGACGTCGGGCTGCGCTTTTTTACCGTTCACCTTGATATATTTTGTTCTGAGATATTTGTACATCAGCGACTTGGGCATGGTTTTGAACCGTTTGCTCAGATACTTGTCCAGCCGCTGACCGGCGTCGTTTTTGCCGATCGTGAGCGTTCTCATGTTATCACCGCTGTTATTATATCAGTAATTCGCCGCTTTTTCAATATCTCTGTCACAACCGTTCAAATCCGGCGTAGTATATACAGGGTGATCAATATGAGAAAATGTAAATCCTGTATCGGGCCGATCGCATTCGGCGCGGGACTGATCGTAGCGGCGTGTCTGCCGACAAAGGCTGTCTGTGTGATAGCGGCGCTGGTTCTCATCATCACCTGTCTTACCATGAGGGGGTAAAAGCATGAAGGTAATTGTGTTAGACAGACCGAAGATCCTGTCATTCTTTCTCAGAAGGATATACGGCATCAAGAAGGTCAAAGACAAGAATACCGGCTGAGGAAGTCGAAATACATAAAGGCGATGGGACAGCCCCGTCGCCTTTTTGCTGTATGAACGTATGAAAAAAGCCCCGAAATGCTCAGGGCTTTCATCTGTTATCTGGTCAGGCGTATGATCTGACCCGGATAGATGATGTTGGGATTCTCAAAGCTGTTCAGATTCAGCAGATCCTCCAGCTCCAGACCGTAGCGGTCGGCAATCGAAACCAGCGTATCGCCGGGACGCACCACATAATACCGCGGCGAGCCGAGCTCTTTTGTCGGGATCAGCAGCTCCTGACCGGGATAGATGGTGTAGGGGGGTCTCAGCCCGTTTGCCTGTGCGATCGCTCTGACGCTTGTGCCGAAAAACTGCGCAATGGCATACAGCGTGTTGCCGGGTCGTACGGTATAAGTAATCGTTTCCATACGAAACTCCTTTCATTCGTTCGGTACTACATTATATGCGTCGTCAGCGGATAGGTGCCGTCATTTCTGTGCCAAATCGAAAGCGCTGCTCGGACTGCCAAAATTTATATTGTGAACTTTATCTATAATTCTTTTTTAGAATTAAATATAACCCCTAAGTATGGTATGATACATAAAGAGTATTATGTAAAATTATGAGGTATGAAAATTGATTCTGAAACGATTGATTTCATTAACATTGACGTTGCTGATTCTGACTGCGGTCTCGCTGACACCTGCACTCGCCGCAAGCAATAATAACACAAAGGAGACGAAGCCTGCCGTGAAACCGACCGCCGCTCCGACCGAACCTCCGCTCTCGCCGGACTCCTACGGCTATGAAGGGTACGCAAAGCAGCTGGATAAAACCGTATATAACGGCGATCTCGGCGCGCTTTACACCCCGAACTATACGACCTTCCGCCTTTGGTCGCCGGTCGCATCCGACGTCAAGGTCTGTATCTATAAAACCGGTTCCGACGGCGAAAAGGGCGCAAAAACGCTCTATAGCTATCCCATGAAATTCGCCAAAAAGAACGGCGCATGGTATCTGACCGTCAAGGGCGACTACAAAAATATGTACTATACCTATCTTGTCACGGTGAACGGCGAGACACACGAGGTCGTCGATCCTTATGCAAAGGCAGTCGGCGTCAACGGCAACCGCGGCATGATCGTTGATCTGAACGATACCGATCCCAAGGGCTGGGCGAAAGACAGCTTTGCCCGCGTCGGCTCTAACACCAGAGCCGTTGTATGGGAGGTATCCGTCCGCGATTTCTCCGCATCGGCGTCCTCCGGCGTCAGCGAAGCGAACCGCGGAAAATTCCTCGCTTTTACCGAAAATCAAACGACCCTCAACGGTGAAAAGGGCGAGATCGCTACCTGCGTCAATTACCTAAAGCAGATGGGCGTCAATTATGTCCAGATCAATCCGTTCTATGATTTTGCCTCCACCGACGAGGCGGATACCGAGTCCGAGCAGTACAACTGGGGCTATGATCCGAAAAACTACAATGTTCCCGAGGGCTCTTATTCCTCGAACCCCTACGACGGACGCGTCCGCATCACCGAGTGCAAGCAGATGATCCAGGCGCTCCACAGCGCCGGTATCGGCGTTATCATGGACGTCGTCTACAACCATACATACGAATCGGAGAATTCATTCTTCCACCAGATCGCTCCGTACTATTATCACCGCTTTGATGAAAGCGGCTCATGGTCGAATGGCTCGGGCTGCGGCAACGATATCGCGACCGAACGCTATATGGTCAGCCGCTATATCCGCGATTCGGTCACCTACTGGGCGAAGGAATACCACATCGACGGTTTCCGCTTTGATCTGATGGGGCTGATGGACACCGATACCATGAACGCTGTCCGTGCCTCCCTTGATACGCTTCCCGACGGCGATAAGATCCTGATGTACGGCGAGGCGTGGAATATGTCCACCTCCGCCGGCGCTGACGTTACCCTTGCGAATCAGGATAATATGAGCCTGCTGTCCGATCGAATCGGCGCGTTCAACGATTCCGGACGCGATGCGATCAAAGGCTCTGTATTCAGCGAGCGCGAAACGGGTTTTGTTCAGGACGGATCATCCAAGAACGGAATCCGCGGGATGATCGACGGCGACGCGACCGGATGGGCGAGTGTGCCGAATCAGGTCGTCAACTACGCTTCCTGCCACGATAACCTGACACTCTATGATAAATTGATCGCATCCGTCTATCATGACGGCGATTATACCTCGCGCCACGAAGATCTGGTCGCGATGAACAAGCTCTCCGCCGCGATCGTCACCATGTCGCGCGGTATGCCGTTTATCCTAGCCGGCGAAGAATTCGCTCGCACCAAGGAGGGCGACGACAATTCCTACAAATCCTCTGTTGAGATCAATCAGCTCGACTGGAGCCGCCTCAAAAAATACCCTTCTCTTGTTGAGTATTACAAGGGCTTGATCCAGCTGCGATCCAAGATGACCGCGCTCAAGGATACCGACGGCAGCACCGAGATCACATACCTTGATACCTCCGGCGGCGAATGCGTTGCATATCAGGCATTGATGCAGCGGATGCCGATCGTGATCGTCGCATTCAACGGCAGCGATTCCGAAGCGTCCACCGTGACCCTGCCCGAGGGCGATTGGGTCATGCTTGCTGACGGCGAGCGAGCCGGTCTGACTTCGCTCGGCGAATTCTCCGGCACGGTCGAAGTCCCTCACACCTCTGCGGTCGTACTGGTCAACCGCCCCGGCTATAAGGTCATCGGAGAGCCGTCCGATACCGCCGCTGTCTATGCTCGCGTTGTCGATACGCTCCACAACGATACAATCTTTGAGCAGAAGTATACCGGCAAGGTGGGGGACAGCTATTCGATCACGATCCCGGATGAAGTCCTGTTCCGTTACAATCTGACAAGCGATGAAAAGCTGCTCAGCGGCAAATTTGAAAAAGATTTCGATGTCGTCACGATCGAATGTGAAAAATACGAGGGCAACTATTCCTCGGTCACCTTCCGCTATCTCAATGAGTTCGACGAGCCTGTTTCCAATGCGATCGTCATATCCAACCGCGTCGACCAGCAATACTACTCCCAGCCCTTGCCGCTCATCCCCGACTATGTGCTGGATCTCGATCGGCTTCCCGATAACGGCGCCGGTAAATACACGGACGAGCCGATCATCGTAACGTATTATTACAAGCCTGCCGATACGATCGTCGCGTCCGATGTGGATGATAAGTACAACTGCCGTGCGAATGTGATCTACATGGCGGACGACGGCACGATCCTTGATACAAAAACCTACCTCGGCGTCGACGGTGATCTGATCGAGGTCGAAGAGCTGAAATTCGACGGGTATGATTTCCGCGGAAAATCCGATAACTACGCCGCTTTCTCGGCGGTTGAGGCGAATATCATCGTCAATTACGAGAAAAAGGTTGTCAACCTGATTCCGTTCTTTATCATCGGCGGCGTATCCCTGCTTCTGATCGGCGCGATCGTCTTTTACTTTAGCGGCAGAGGAAAACGCAAAAAAATCGAATCGATCGAAATTGACGAGTGATCTCAGACATTACCGGCATTGCCGGTTGATATAGTGTTTTCATTTGAATACATAATAAGGAGGAAAATCAATGAAACAAACATCAAGGTTCGTATCCGTTGTCCTGACCTTAGCGCTGGTTGTTACGATGCTTACTATGTGCATTGTTCCCGCATCCGCAGAGAACAATCCGAACAACAAGTACTCTAACGCCGCGATGGATCTCGACGACGAATATGCCTACGACGGCGAGCTGGGCGCGATCTATACGCCCTCAGCTACCACCTTCAAGGTCTGGGCTCCTCTGGCTAAGGACGTTACCCTGAACCTCTACGCCACCGGTTCCGATTCGGAAGCCGGTGCAAAGGATCTGGGCAGCTATCCCATGGAGAAGCTGATGGACGGTGAGAAGTGGACAGGCGTCTGGACCTACACAGCGTCCGGCGATCAGAAGAACATCTACTACACCTACACCATCAACAATCCCCAGCACATCGTTGACAGCGACACCTATGTCGCTCACGAGACACAGGACGTCTATTCCAAGGCTGTCGGCGTCAACGGCAATCGTTCCATGGTTGTCGATCTTGACAGCACCGATCCTGAGGGTTGGGATAACGACGCTCATGTCTATGTCGACCATCAGACCGACGCGATCGTTTGGGAAGTTCAGGTCAAGGACTTCTCCTGGAACGAGAACTCCGGCGTTTCCGAAGCGAACCGCGGCAAGTTCCTCGCGTTCACCGAGACCGGCACTACCCTCAACAACGAGGGCGAGCTTGCAACCGGTATCGATTACCTCAAAGAGCTGGGCATCACCCATGTTCAGATCAACCCCTTCTATGATTTCGCCACCATCAACGAGGCGGGCGATCCCTCTCAGTTCAACTGGGGCTATGATCCGAAGAACTACGGCGTTCCCGAGGGCTCTTATTCCACCAACCCCTACGACGGCAACGTTCGTATCAACGAATGCAAGCAGATGATCAAGGCGCTCCATGACGCTGGCATCGGCGTTATCATGGACGTTGTTTATAACCATACCTATTCCATCGACGGTTCGTTCACCTATTCTGTTCCCGAGTACTATTATCGTTTAGATTCCAAGGGCGCTTATTCGAACCAGTCCGGCTGCGGCAACGACACCGCCTCCGAGCGCGCGATGTATCGTAAGTATATGCGCGAAATGCTCCAGTACTGGACCAACGAGTATCATATCGACGGTTATCGTTTCGACCTGATGGGCGTCCATGACGGCGAGACCATGAACATGATCCGTGACGATATGGATGCAATCGACTCCCGCATCATCATGTACGGCGAAGGCTGGGGCGGCAATACCGCTTATGATCCCACCACCTGCGCCGGCACAAAGACCTTCATGACCACTCAGCAGACCACCAAGGATATCTCTACCCGTATCGGCTTCTTCAATGACCAGATCCGTGACGGCGTCAAGGGCGGCGTATTTGACGGCGCTACCGCCAAGGGCTTTGTCAACAGCGAGATGAAGTACGGCAAG
The DNA here is from genome assembly GCA_902776185.1 of uncultured Ruminococcus sp. GTDB lineage: Bacteria > Bacillota > Clostridia > Oscillospirales > Acutalibacteraceae > Ruminococcoides. The sequence continues at coordinate 30,634 of CACYPH010000003.1, read as the reverse complement.
AATATCTCCTACGGCGTAGCGGCTCAGACCTTCGGTCACGGCGGCTGGACTGCCTACAGCCCCGAGCAGTGCGTTACCTACGCATCCTGCCACGATAATATGACACTGTACGATAAGCTCGTCGCGTGCGACCACGGCACATCTGCCGACTATCGCGCACGTTATGCTGACTGCATCAAGGAGAACAAGCTCACCGCGGCGATCATCAGTTCCTGCCAGGGTATCGATTTCATCCTTGCGGGCGAAGAGATGGGTCGTTCCAAGGACGGCGACGAGAACTCCTACAAGTCTGCCGCAACTCTGAACATGATCGATTGGTCACAGATCAAGACCAACGCCGACCTTGTATCCTATTATAAGGGCATGTTCGAGCTGAGAAAGGCGTTCTCTCCGTTCACTGCTGCAACCATCGACGCCGACGATGACAGCTATAAGATCATCAGAAGCACCTCCGTCAGCGCTACCGCCTTCACCGTCGGTTACACTGTTGAGAACAAGACCGAGGGCGAGTGGAGCAAGGTTGCCGTTATTTATAACGGTAAGGACGAAGACGTCAAGTTCAGAATGACCGCTGATACCGATATCAACGACGATACCGAGTGGGTTATCGTAGCCGACGGTTCCTCCGCAGGCGTCACCAAACTCGGCGAGTGCAAGGGTACTCTCTTTGATATCCCCGCTACCTCCGTGCTGATTGCTGTCGAGAAGGAATCCTTCGAGAAGTGCGCGATCAAGTCCGATTTTACCAGACTGACTGTCAACAGCGTATACGAGAAGACCGGCGAAGTCCTCGCTTCCAACGTTCTGCTCGGTACACCCGGCAGCGGCTATTCTGTCGAACCCGACGCTTCCATCCCGATCGAGTACGAGCTCAAGGGCATAGACGGCGACGAGGCAGGCAAATTCGGCGCCGAAGACAAGACCATCAGCTACGAGTACGAAGATTTCGTTCCCGATTCGTTCACTGTAGCTAAGGGCGACGTTGATGGTGACGGTTTTGTTTCCATTCTCGACGCTACCAAGATCCAGCGCTGGTTAGCTGATCTGGATCAGCTTGACGAAGAGCACATCAAGCATGGCGACTATGACTACTCGGGTACTACCAATATTCTTGATGCGACAAAGCTGCAGCGCTACCTTGCTGACCTTCCGGTCAATGTTTGCACCATCACCACCGAGTACATCGGTGTTCGTGACGGCAACGAGAAGAGCATCAAGCAGTCCAGCACCGTTAAGGTTCGTCTGGGCAGCAAGTATGAGACTTCTCCCGCATCCGTCGCTTATTATAAGCTCGACGAAACTCCCGCGAACGCGACCGGCATCGCTTCCGGCGACGTCAAGGTGACCTACCACTACACCTATTCGATGGATGCCGTTGATATCCACATCAAGCACAGCGGCGACCTCACATGGGATCCGTATCTCTGGGCGTGGGCTTACAACGGCTCGACTCCGATCAACTCCTTCGAGAGCTGGCCGGGTCAGAAGCAGACCACTAAGGATGAAAACGGTTGGTACACCACTCAGATCAAGGTTCCCGGCGGTCTTGACTACTACTTCATCATCAACCAGGGCTCCGGTATGCCGCAGACCAAGGACTACGGTCCGATCTCCTGCGACGATTATCCCGAGATTTGGGTCGTTATCAATGACGCTGCGTTCACTGCCGACAGCACTACCGGCACATGGATCAGCTATTATAACTACAATCCCGATCTCGCCAACTGATCGATTACAACACACAGCGCCCATCCTTCGCGGATGGGCGCTTTTTTATTCAATAGGAAATTATCCTGAAACAGATTAGGCTTCATTTTATCGAATAAAAAAGATTTATAGTGCCCGCCCAGTTTTCTGCTGCGCAGAAACGGGCGATGGCTATACGAAATGCGCGCAAAGCACGCTTTCTTTCTTGACAAATTCCATTGTCTGTTGTTTAATAGTAGTGTAAATCTTAGCAAAGGAAGTACTTGTATGAATATTGTTTGTCTTGATTTAGAAGGTGTCTTAGTTCCCGAGATTTGGATCGCGTTTGCTGAAGCATCGGGCATCCCGGAGCTCAAGCGCACTACCCGCGACGAGCCGGACTACGATAAGCTGATGAAATATCGTCTGGATATCCTCGATCAGCACGGTCTGGGGCTCAAAGAGATCCAGGAAACGATCGCGAAGATCGATCCCATGCCCGGCGCAAAGGAATTCCTCGACGAGCTGCGCTCCATCACTCAGGCGGTCATCCTCAGCGATACGTTCAGCCAGTTCGCAAAGCCCCTGATGGAAAAGCTCGGCTGGCCTGCGATCTTCTGCAACGAGCTTGTTGTCGCCGATGACGGCAAGATCACCGATTATCACCTGCGCTGTGAAAAGACCAAGCTCACCACTGTCCGCGCACTCCAGTCCTGCGGGTTCGAGACCATCGCCTCCGGCGACAGCTTTAACGATCTTGCGATGATAAAGGCGAGCAAAGCAGGCTTCCTGTTCCGCGCTCCCGACAGCATCAAGGCGGACTATCCCGACATTCCCGCCTGCGACACCTACGACGAGCTGCTCAGCCTCATCAAATCCGCTCTTTAAAGGCTCCTTTTGGTAAAAGGAGCTGTCAGCAAAGCTGACTGAGGAATTGCATTATTGTTCGAGCGAGAAACTTGTTTCTCGTGAGTATCCATACTGTTTTTAATTGATCAAAGCCCCCGGTTCGTGTGAACCGAGGGCTTTTCTTATGCCTTGTGCAGTTGTTTTTGTACGGCAAACAGCGGTTTTTTGATAAGCATGATGATCGCGACTTCCACAACAGCGAACGGCACCAGCACCGCCATGCGATACCATAACAGCGTGAGGTACGGCATATTCATCAAAAAACATAATACCAATGTATTCAGCGGAAGCTGACATAGCACCAACACCGAGACCTTTGCGATGATCACCGTCGGCAGCTTTAATTCGGTGTGATACAGCACAGCTCCGTAGATCAGCCCCTCGAGCACACAGCAGATCGTGATGCCCGGCGTGATAGAAAAGGCAGTTGGATTTGCCAGAATGATCGATAGGATATCGCCCGCACCGCCGACGATCGCCGCGCATACCGGACCGTACAGGTAGGCGGTGATCACGATCGGAATGAACGTGAAGCCGATTTTGACAAACGGCATGATCGCCAGCGTAAAGTTGCTGAATATTCCCAGCACTACTCTCAGCGCCAGCATCATCGCACAGACGGCGAGCGCCCTTACGTCCGTCAACTCCTTGGAAGAATCTGCAAATTTTCTGAAAAATGACATAAAAAATCCTCCTTCTGCATTCCGATTCCGCATTCATGCGGTCTATCGCACAAGGAGGTTCTCCGTATGCAACAGCGGGATGCAAGAAACACACCGCAGGAGGGGAGACCCCGCCTTTCGTCATGCTGTCAACTCCCCGTACAGCAGGCACTTTACGCGTGTTTCTTTACTCTGTTTATAGTGAACTAATTATAACATTATCGACTTTACTTGTCAATACAAGGTTTTGTAAGATCCAGCCCGACTAAGTCGTGGTGCGGTATAAGCCTTCCCCTCGGGGGGAAGGTGTCGCCGGACAATCAAGTCCGGTGACGGATGAGGGGCTTTCCTTTAAATATATCTATGCTTATGAATGAATGTGATTAAGAATTACACCCTTTCTCCAGATCCAGCCCCACCAAGTCGTGATGCGGTACCTGTTTATCCTCGGGCGGCAGCGCCATATAATCGCCGAACGCCGTCCTGAGATAAACGTCATATCCGACCGGCAGAGGCATCGACAGCCCCTCAAAGTCGTGATATTCCGCCTTCATAAAAGCATCGCGCGGATATTTGTTCTGCATATAATGTGGACCGGCGCAAAGCTCCGTGCAGTTGATATGCGTTTCAAAATCATACTGCGACATTTTCCGCTCATGCTTTTTCCAGATCTTCGTGCGGCGCTTTCTTGACGGCACAAGCTTTAACAGCAGTCCGCCGACAAATCTGACCAGCCCGCCGTGATTGCTCGGCACGACCTCGGTGATATACAAGGAGTACATCATCGCGTGATAGTACTGCAAATACCGCCTGAGCTTGCCGTCGGGACAGCCGTCCATGGGGAAAATATCCGTAACGATCCCATGCGGAACGTCGATATCCTTCTGATTCTCCTTGATCATTGTCGCCGAGGTATCGACCATCGTCGCAAAGCAGTTGCCGGTGAAAACTTCCTCACCGTCGGTCGTCAGCATCAGGTATCGATCGTTATCCTTCTCCTGCTCAGCCCACAGCCTCAGCATTTCCTGATAATCTCTGCGCGGCATGATCAGGTCGATATCGTCATCCCACGGGATGAACCCGCCGTGGCGGATCGCACCGATCACACAGCCGCCCAGCAGATAATACCTGAGCTGATTCTTTTTACAGAATTCATCAAAGTATATGAGAGAATCCAGCTCTTTTAATTGTAGCTTTCTCAGAGTATCTCTGTCAACGTTTATAATCTTTGTCATAGATCTTCATATCCAAATCGTTTTCATCTCTGCCATAGCTGACAGTATTCTTTTTCACGGCTTCTTTGATCTCCTCGATCCTGCGCTCGGCGCTGCCGTCAAGACTGTGTTTCCAGAATGGCAGCTGAATAAGTCCGACCAGCGTTCCGATGCCGTAGGTAATATGCAAAACGGGGAAGAGCAGCGGGAGCAGTAAAAACATCGGATTGAGCGATTTTTTCAGCACAAAGCTGCCGACGGTATTGACCAGGTTGAACATGGTGTACATCGCCATCAGAATCGCAAGATAAACCGGCTGACCGGTACCGATCCAGACGCCGATAGTCGCCGCCAATGTCAGCAGAAAGACAAAGGGGATAAAGTGGAAGTAGCTCAGACATCCGGGACATACGCCCAGCGTCAAACCAATCCAGTAACCGTTGCCGTATTTTTGCTGCAGCATCCTTTTAAAAGTATTGCGCGTGTGCTGAAACGAGATGATCTCCGGACAGCAGCACAGCTTGTATCCAGCCTGACGGATCCGGTAGTGCAGTTCGTTATCTTCGGTACGTCCCAGCTCTTCATTGAAGCCGCCGACGTTCGCGAATACCTCGCGGCGGTACGCGGCGTGAAACAGGCTGTCGTGATACTCCTTTTGTGCGGCGGGTCTGCGGTAATCCGCGACCGATGAACCGAACAGCGATTCCTCTGCGGCGAGCAGGGTCTTTGTCCAGGGATTCGGGTTGGCACAGATATTCGGTCTGCCGCCGCCGACGATATCCTCGCCCTCTTTGATGTTAAAAACATTTCGTGCGACAAACTGACGCGGGATCTTCGAGTGTGCGTCGACGCGGATGATGATATCGCCCGTCGCATGCTCGATCGCAACATTCCACGAAGCCGCCTGATTCTTTTTCGGAATCGTGTAGATCTTAACGTCATAAAATCCGTTGTCCGCTTCCATGAACTCTTCCATGATCTCATGGGTGCGGTCGGTAGAGCCGGAATCGATCATGATGACTTCTATTTTGTTGTGGGGATAATTCTGATCCCTGATATCGCGCAAAAGACCGTTGAGAACGCTCTCCTCATTATGCGCGATCGTACATAACGATACTCTCATATCATTTTCCTTTCATCGTCATCCATTTTGCACCGATACACAGCGATTGCGTCATATAGGGGACGACGTACAGCGCCGGCAAAATCAACAGACACAGCAGCATCCACGGTGTAAAGCTGAAGATCAGCTTAGTTGCCGAGGCTTTCTGATTTGCCATAATGCTCTTTGAGGTGCTGATGATCTGATGCGGCGACACGGTATCATCGGAACAGTACAGTGTAAACACCAAAAAGTATTTCAGCGTGTACAGGATCAGCAGGATCGTGGACATCACGGCCAGCAGAAAGGCGAAGTCTTTGTAAAGAACCGTGCCGACAAAGTTTTCCAGATAAGTGAAGCAGAAAATATAGTAGATGAAAACCGGCAGATAAATGAGCAGCGCCGGAAGAATAACGCGTATGGCAATTGCCAGATTTAGATGAATCGTTCTTTGATATCTGTCTTTTGCAAAATAGTAGAACAGATTGCTCATCCTCATGCGGCGCGTGTAAGCCGCCTCATAAAAGACACGGACAAAGCCGTTGAACAGGGGAGACAGCAGAACAAACAGCAGGATCGATATCGGGGTGATGACAACGACGATCAGCCCTCCGAGGATCGCTGCATCGTTTGTGAATTGACGCAGAATCGTGTCGAGAACAGAGCTGAGACCTTCGATCAGGTAAATCGGCAGCAGCAGAATGAAAAATGAAGCGACAGCGGCAACATAGTTGCCCTTAAGCGTTTTTCGTGCCTGAGACCTGACGATTGCGGATGGTGACAATGGATTCATTCCTTTGTATAAAGATGATAGATGGATTCCAGACAGATCTGCGCGTGCTTGAAGTACTTATCCACGCTCAGACACTCGTTGGCGTTGTGCATATTGCTTTCCTCGCCGGGAAATACCGGACCGAATGCAACGCCCTTGCCGCCGAGCTTACGGGCATAGGTGCCCCCGCCGGTAGAATACAGCAGCGGTTTTTCGCCCATGACTGCCTCATACGATTCGCTGAGCAGTCGGATGATATCCGAATCCTTGTCCATGTTCAGCGGAGGAGTATGCTCGAGCACCTTGACATGAACGCCTTCGCGCTCGGCATTTTCCGTGATTTTTCTGAGAATCTCTTCGCCGTCTGCCGTAACGGGATAGCGGATATCCATCGTACAGGTCGCGTAACCCTCGTCGATATGTACCGTTCCGACGTTGACGGTCAGCGGACCGGATTCCTTATCTCTCATTTTAATGCCCAGCATCACGCCGTCACAGTCGGTACCGACATAATGACTGATAAAAGCGGGAATCGTGCCCATCGTGGGGAGCGCAAAGTTCGACGTCAGCAGGTCGATCAGCGCCGTAGCGGCATTCAAGCCCTTTTCGGGAGTAGAGCCGTGCGCCGCCGTTCCGCGCGAAAGCACCATCAATCCGTCGATGGTGTAATAGAATTCAAAAGAACCTTTTTTCGCATCGGCAAGGCGCGCGAGCTGATGATCCTCATTTTCTGTACAGTCGAGCAGCGCATAGGCGGTATCCGGAACAGCGTTGACCGCTTTGCCGGAATGCATCTGCGTCAATGTCGTGCCGTCGTGCGTATCGGCATACAGCTCGAGCTGCAGCAGACCTTTCTCATATTGACAGATACCGTATTCCGAATCCGGCGTAAACGAAAGCTCGGGCAGCGGCTCCTTGCTGAAATACTCGTCCATATCGTGCATACCGCGCTCTTCATCGACGCCGAAGATCGCGCGAACAGTGTTTTTACCCTGAATACCCATTTCCTTGAGCGCTCTCAGGCAGTAGAGGTTCACGAGCGCCGCGCCTTTATCGTCTGCGATCCCTCTGCCGTACATATAGCCGTCGCCGACAGAAAGCTCAAAGGGGAGAGAGTTCCAGTTGTTTCCCTCTGGCACAACGTCAAGGTGAGAGAGCACGCCGCACAGCTTGCCGCCTTCGCCCAATTCCACATGACAGGCTTTGTCGCCGACCTTTTCCGCTTTCAATCCGAAGGACTGCGCTTTCTTGATCATCCAGTCCAGCGCGTCCTGACACGCGTCTGTGCCGGAGATGGACTTTATCGCGATCAGTTCCGTCAGATCCGCGATAATATCCTCTTTGTATTTCATGATGTTTTCACCGAAACTCATACGGTTCCCTCCTTGGAGATTTTGCTTCTGTTTTTGATACGATAGCGTTTTTTGAATCGGCTCTTTGCAGAAAAGCCCTTGTTCGCTATCAGATAAATTGCAAATAATCCTGCGCCGATCAGGGAGATGATGATCCCTTCTTTTAGCATCGGCGTGGTGTAGCGGAATTCGATGACGCTCTTTTTATGACCGTCTACCTTGACCGCCGTCAATCCGATATTGACGACCTCGATCTCTGCTTCTTCGCCGTTGACATAGGCTGTCCATCCCTCGTCAAAGGGCACGCTGAAGAACAGCAGATTATCGCCGCCCTTGTTATCGAACTCTGCATCAAAGCCGCCTTTCACATACGCAAAGCGTGAGCAGACATTCTGCTGCAGCTTTTGGACGTCCTCTTGATACGCTTCTTTTGTATATTCAAATTCAGCGGCAGCACTTTTATAACCGACGTAGGTCGGATGCCGGGTATTCTGCGGATGGATCTCGTCAAACTGCAAATTCAGGTTGAGGTATTGACCGTCCTGATATCCCGTGATATCCGCGTACTTTTTCATCTGCTCCTGCGTCAGCACCATCGCTTTGAGCAGCGCCAGATGCTTGACGTCGTCGCTTAAGTCAAGGTATTCCTCTTGACAGATGAAGCGATCATAGGTAAAGCCCATCGGCAGATAAAGCGTGTTTTCGTAGATATCAAAGCCGTTTTCATTTCTCAGATATTCAAAGTACGGCAGATTCGGCTTGTCTTTTTTGGCAAGCCCTTCCTGTGCAAACAGGTATTTGACAGAGAGCAGCGCTCTGAATCCGTACAGCTTCGTCTCCGGGCGCGAGCCGACGTCTCTTTTGACGCCGGATTGGTTGTAAAACTCCATCAGCGCACCGGGAACGACGCTGTGGAACGCCTGGATCGACGGCGTTTGCCAGAACATTCCCATGTTATCATAGGTGCGGTAGAAATCCGATCGCACCTCTTTCATATCGTCCAGCGTGATATCCGCGCCGTAATTCAGCGCATATTTCTGCAGGAATTCGTCGTCGTGGTCGCTCACACGCTTCGCCGCCCAGAGATAGACGCTCGAATACCCGATGATAAAGAAGCTCAGTGCAAGCGACAGGATTCGTATAAAATATTTGCTATTTTTCTTAAAAAGAATATATAAGCCAAATGTCGCCGCAAGACCGACCACAGTCATCGCGACAAATGCCCAATAACGCCTCGGCGTCGCTTCGATGCCGATTTTGTAAACGGTTTTCGTGGAATTCTTGAACGCTTCGTACGGCATCAAACCGATCACGACCGAGATGATCCCCGTGATGATCGCTGTCGGGATAAAGCCCTTTTTGAAGTCGCATTCCCTGATATGGTCGAGCGAGTAAACGGTCATCAGTATCATGACCAGCGTCAGCATATAGTACCATCTTGCGTAGTAAGCGCTGTTGAGCGCCTGGAACATGCTGTTGAGCCCCGGGACAAAAGCCATGACCAGCAGAATGCCGAGCAGGATGTTCAAAAAGCTCTTTTTGTATTTGCGGAAGAACGCGATGACGAACGTCATTGAGAACATCGGCAGATATACGGCGACAGACGACCATTTTCCGCCGGCACTCGGGGTGAAATTCGCCCTTGCCGGCAGATCGCCGGGGAAGAACATCGCGCAAAGGATCTGAATATATCGCTGCGACGCCGGATAAACGACCGCATTCCAGCCGCTGATCAATTGAGAGGTACGGTAATTGCCGGTGATCGCGGCAACCGACGGCAGCAGCAAAAACATCGCCAGCATCACGCCGATGACAGCCTCCGCCGCCAGCAGGAAGAATTCTTTGACGCGAAAGCGATAGGAGCGCGAGATCAGCTTGACAATATAGTAGATCAGCAGAAACAGCGCCTGTCCGAAAAAGAAGTAGTAGTTGATGACGGCGGCAAAGCATAGCGCCAGTGAAACGACCCCTCTGCGCTTTGTCGCATGAAATTCGTCCAGCGCCGCGAGCAGCAGCGGAAAGACGATCATCGCCTCGTGGAAGTGGAAATAAAAGAGATTGTATACCGAGAATCCGGAGAAAGCGTACAGCAGACCGCCGATCACGGCGAACCGCGGATCTCTGACATATCTGCGCAGATAGATGTAAGCGGTCAGCGAACAGCAGCCGAGCTTCAATATCAGTAGCGGTCCGAACGCATATGCCACAAGCTCGGACGGGAGCAAAAGCGTCAGGTAGAAGAACGGCGAGCCGAGCAGATAAAAGCTGTAGCTGCCGATGAAGTTCGATCCCAGATCCGTCAGATGACTCCATCCGATATCGCCGCTGAGGATCGTATCGTGCGCCAATCGGTAGAAAGGGATCTCCTGAACGTTGAAGTCGCCGTAATACAGAAAATAGCCGTTATCATAGATCATCACCGGAACGATAACGCAGGCGGCGAGAAGCAGTCCCCAGAAAAAGGCTCTGACGCCGTAGTTCTTGTTCCTGATTGCGGCGCGACTGAGTGTCAACTTCTCTCCCTCCGTTCAAAAATACTTTACCTCAGCGATCGAATGTGTTATGATAAAGATACTGAAACTAATATAGTATAACATACTTTAATCAAAAATGCACTATTAAATTCAAAAATAATGTAAAAATTAAGGAGACAGCCATGAGCAATTTTTTCGCAATGATTTCGAGAATGAAATACATCGACCGCTGGGGGTTGATGAATAATACCAAGACCGAGAATATTTCCGAGCACAGCCTCGAGGTCGCGATCCTGTCCCATGCGCTGGTCAGTATCGCCAACACCCGCTGCGGCTGTGAACTCGACGCCGACCGAGCCGCCGTCATCGGACTGTTCCATGATGCAGGCGAGATCATCACCGGCGATATGCCGACCCCTGTCAAGTATTTCAACCCCGAGATCAGAAACGCTTACAAAGCGGTCGAAAAGGTAGCGGAAAACAAGCTGATCGAGATGCTCCCCGATGATCTGCGCGGCCTGTACCGCCCCTTGATCAGCGACGTCGACCCTGCGCTCATTCCGTATGTCAAGGCTGCGGACAAGCTCTCCGCACTGATCAAATGTATCGAAGAGGTACGCATGGGCAATAACGAATTCCTCAAGGCGAAAGCAGCGACAGAGGAAGCCATCGACGCGATGGATCTCCCCGCACTGAAGATATTCAAAGACGAGTATCTCCCGGCGTACTACCTGACCCTTGATGAACTCGGCTGAATCGATGCCTGTATAACACCTCGGATAGAGTGATAATACACAATATATGCCCCTAAAAGTTACAAAATGTACAATAAGTTGTTAAATTTTTCTGAATTTCGACCTTATTTCTTTATCAGAAAATAAACACCCGCATTACGTGTATAATATACTAGTAAAACTTTAAAATGAGTTATAGTATGTAATGCAGGCACGAGCTGCGTTTACCTGATATTCGAAAAACAGAAATCAAAGCATTTGTAACAGAAAGGCGGGATGTTGATGGCACGATTCAAAGAAGACGATGTTGTTGATATTTCCTCAACCGCTGAAGTAACCAAACTTTATAAAAAAGAAGAGAAAAAGACCCCGCAGGGCAAGCGCTATAAAAAGCAGACGGCGATCCGCATTACCGCGCTTGTTTTTTCGATCATTTTCCTGCTCGGCGGCGTATTTCTGCTGGTAGCTTATCGATATCTTGACCTGTTCAAGCATAAGGATATCGACAAAATAGACGTCGGTCTGATCGATAAGTCCAAGGATACTTCCGACGGAAAAGTCTCTTATTCCGGCGGCAGCGATTCGCTTCTCAACGACGAGCACGTTCTGAATATCCTGCTCTTCGGTCAGGACTATCGTCAGGACGAAAAGGACTTCGGTCGCTCCGACTCGATGATCCTCTTGTCCATCGATACCATCAATAAGAAGATCAAGCTGACCTCTTTCCAGCGCGATACCTACGTCACGATCCCGAACCACGGCGATAACAAGATCAACGCCGCGTATACCCTCGGCGGCGAAGCGCTTTCTATCGCGACGATCGAATCCAACTTCGGACCGAAGGTCGACTATTTTGCGACCGTTGACTTTGATTCCTTCCGCGAGATCATCAATATTCTCGGCGGCGTAGACATCGAGCTGAACCTCGAGGAGATCGAGTATATCAACGCTCAGATCGACGTCAATGACCAGACCGACAGAACCAGCTTCCTTAAATATGATGCTACGAAGGAAACCCAAAAGATGCACCTCGACGGTTATCAGGCGCTCTGGTACGCACGTGACAGAGGTGAGGAAAACCTCGGCGGCAACCCCGATTACAGCTTCTCCGGCGACGACTGGGATCGTACCCAGCGTCAGCGCAAGCTGATCCAGAACGTTATCGATAAGCTCAAGAACGACGCGAGCGTCGGCAATCTGGTTGAGATCGTCAACAAGGTTGGACCGCTGATCACCACCAACCTCAAGAAGTCGGATATCACCTTCCTTGTCACCAATATGCCGACCTTCATGAAATACGAGATGGTCGAGATGACCCTGCCGACAACCGGCAACTGGCGTTACGGCAAAACCGACGACGGACAGTCCGTTATCGTTATCGATAACTGGGATCAGGTGCGTAAGGACCTCGCGAAGTTCATTTACGAAGGTAATGTCGTCGACTAAATAAACATCCATGATACGCCCATTCGATCAGTGTGGGCGTATCTTTATGCGATACGTGGATCATATGAACGATCATAAAAGAGCTGATACGTCCGATGAAGAGGAGACATTATCATGACAAAATCTGAGAAAAAAAGCGGAAAAAACACGATTCTGATTATCGTTGTTCTGTTGGTGATCGCCGCAGCGGCAGTTTATTTCATCTTTTTCCGCAACGGCGGGCTGACCGGCGGTTCCGAAAAAAAGAACAATACCGCGGAAACACAGAAAGCGACCGAGTTCTCCATCACACCCGCTGATGAGGAGGACGCCGCATTGTTTACCGATTCTCTTGTCGGCGTATGGACTTCCTATACCGAAGAGGGTGAACCCTATACCTATTCCTTTGAAAAAGACGGCAGTCTGCACTATCAGCAGGAGGGCAAGGATTCCAAGGAGTACACCTATTCCTTTGAGGATGGGCTGCTGACCGTCAAGGACAGCAAGCGCACCCATGTCTATCAGCTCAGCAAAGATGCTGTCGGCATGATGGCGCGTCTGCATAACGGCGAATGGCAGAACGATTTTGCGATCATCGCCGAGGATATCCCGAATTTCGGCGGCTGTGTTTATATTGCTGACGGTATCATGTATCTCGGCGATAAATGTATGTGCAAAAACGATGCCCTCGATGATTTCGACGGCAAATCGCTGGAGGGCGAATGGGTCGGCGTTGTGGGTGACACCGTAGATTTTGCCGCTGACGGCAGCTATACCTATATCAAGAACGCCGATACCTTCAAAGGCTCATACGCCGTTGATTTCAAGAAAAACACCCTTGATATCACGATCAACGGCACTACCAACGCGCACGACAAGGATTCATGGGGAATCTCTGGCAGAATTCTCCACATTGGCAAGCAGTATTATTTCAAAGTTTTATGATTTCAAAAAGATCAACGGCGGCGCACCCGATCGGATGCGCCGCCGTTTTATGCGTCTGTTTAATCGATTTTTTCAAATCTCCTCATCTTTTTGCCATCGCGCTCGATGATCTCGCGGAACATTTCATACGGGCGAACCCATAATTCTTTCTCTCCGTACAGCGCGCGGTAGATGACCATTTTTTCTGTTGTTTCGCTGTCTTTCGCAAAGCCGACGACCTCATATTCGTTACCTTTGAAGTGACGGTATTTGCCTAATACGACTTCCTCCGGCTCGAGCGCTGTTTCAACAGGAGCGGGGGAGGGGGTATCGCTGACGTGCTGCTCGACAGGCGCAGATTCCTCGATACTGTGAAAATCGATGGTAAAGCTGCCGTCATTTTCGATCAGGATGCGCGAGCTTCTCGGCTCTACAACGATATCCATGTAACCGTTACAGCTGAACTGCTCGTTATTGTTAAGCAAATCGGTCAGAACGCCGTGGAAGCCGGTGTTGATGCCGATCCTGCGCACCTCGTTGCTCTGGTTGAGCATCACGTATATCCTCTGACGATCGGTTCTCATCGAGTAGCACAGATGCTCAAGCTGGATGATCTCGTTTTTATATTGACCGGTCTGCAGCGCCTCAAGCGTATGCTTGATCTTGCCGAGCTTGCAGATATGCTCAAAGAGGTCGTAGTCAGGATTTTCGAGCGCATCAAGGTTCATCTCTCTGCGGACGTCATCGTCGGACCGGCCTTTTTCGATCCTGCCCTCAACGCCGAACTCACTGCCGTAATAGATCGACGGCGCGCCCGGCATGGTGTAAAGCATAGTGTACACATTTTTCTGCAGGCTTTTATCGCGCAGGATGCTCGCAAGCCGCGTGACATCGTGGTTATCTGCAAAATTGTAGAGGTACAATCCCTTGTAGATACCCCAGTCGCCGCATTCTCTGTCCATCGAGTGAGCGAATTCAAAGTAGTTGCGGTCATTATGGCTGGAGTAAAGCCCCTTGTAGATCTCGTAATTGGTGACGGAATCGAGCATTTCGGGATTTGCCCAGCGATTGTAGTCGCCGCCGACGATCTCGCCGTACATCCAGAAATCGGGCTTTAATTCCTTGCACATATTTTTGAGCTTTTTAAAGAAGCTCAGATCCATCACGTTTGCCGCGTCCAGCCGCAGACCGTCGATGCCGAATTCCTCGATCCAGTATTTGACTGCGTCGAGCAGGTGTTCCACGACAAAATCATTCTGCAGATTCAACTTGACAAGATCGTAGTGACCCGCCCAGCCCTCGTAGGTGAAGTTGTCGCCGTAGGGACTTTGACCGTCAAACCGTACATTCTGGAACCATGAGCAGTAGATAGAGCCGTAGCCGTTTTCCTGAATATCCTTGAAGGCAAAGAAATCTCTGCCGACATGATTGAATACACCGTCGAGCAGGACGCGGATACCGTTCTCGTGCAGGGTATCGCAGATATTCTTAAAGCTCTCGTTATCGCCGAGGCGTGAATCGATTTTATAGTAGTCGATGGTGTCATAACCGTGCTTTGTGCTTTCAAATACGGGATTGAACACGATCGCGTTGACGCCCATTTTCTTGAAATGGGGGATAAAGTCGTAGATTTTGTCCAGCCGATAGGTCAGCTGAAAGTCGTTATATTTCGGCGCTCCGCAGAATCCGAGCGGATAAATATTGTAGAACACCGTATCATGAATCCAATGCATATCAATACCTCCCATATTGAGATTCAGCAGTATTATATCATTTTTTTCGTTAATGTCAAACAAAATGTAGGGGAGGGGCTTGCTCCTCCCGCACTAAAAATAAAACTATTGAATTCCTCTGCCGTCTGTGCTAGAATAGGAAAAGATTTGAAAGCAGGTGATTTGTATGGCAAGATTTACCGATGTTGAAGAGAGGGTAGAATCGCCCTCCGAGCGCAGGGTGCGCTATTTCCTCGCTGTGATGTTCTTTTTACAGACCGTGTGTACGGCGATCCCATTTATCCAGGGGCCGGTCGAGGTCGAGGGCAAGACCGTAGAAAGGACGATCACCGCGTTCAACCTTCTGGTCAATCCCGCAGGCTACGGCGAGCTCGGCGGTATACCGCTTGCGGTCGTCGGCGCGATCCTCGTCATTTTCCCGATCGTCGCGTTCTTCTTCTGCGTACTCGACAGCAAGTCCAAGGTCAAATTCATCATTTCCGGCTTATGCGCTGTTATCTGTGCCGTCGTCATCACCTTTTCGTTTGCAAGCTACATTTCGATCGGCGCGCTCATCACGCTGGTGCTCAACGTCATCTGTCTGTTTATGTCCGCTCAGGGCTTCCAGGCGACCGCGATGCGCATGAGAAATCAGCAGAAATAATTCAAGTTACCGTTAAGGCAGTCGTTATTGACTGCTTTTTTGTATATTATTGTATCACTTATCATAGTATGATAATGGTGATGGTTATGAAAAAGGTGATGGGTTTGATTGCCGCAGTCTGTCTGGTGCTCAGCGGATGCACACCGACGGTCAACGGTCCGCGGGACGAGATCCGACTGTATGATTGGGTCGGCGAGTTCGATAACGGCAACACCGCTCAGCTTTGCTTTTACGACAGCGACGCCGCCTTTACGGTGGAAAACAGCGACGATTCGCTTGATATCGTCGGCTTATGCTCCTTAACGGACGACAGTATCGTGATCATTGACTCAAGCGACGACGTCAGCTATGAGTTCGATTATGAGCTCCACGGCGACAGCGTCGAGCTGAGTTATCACGGCGATACGGTGACATTGGAGAAAAAAGTCGAAAAATAGTATTGATTCCTCACCCTATATCTGGTAGAATGGGGTGGGTGATAATATGAAACAACTACAAAATCTTGTATCCGCCATTATGGCGGGCGTGATGATTTCGTTCGGCGGCGGCGTATTTCTCGCCTGCGAGAACAAGATCGTCGGCGCACTGCTGTTCTCGCTGGGACTGACCGTGATCCTCTTGAACGGATTCTTGCTCTTTACCGGCAAAACCGCCTACTTGCTGGAAAACAAGCCGTCCTATATCCTGCTGCTGTGCCTGATTTGGGTCGGCAATATCCTCGGCTGTATGGGGATGGGCGCATTGGTCGCCTATGCAAAGCCTGCGCTTGCAGAAACAGCTTCCAAAATATGTGACGCCAAATTGACGCAGGCGCCCCTGCAGACGATCGCCCTCGGCGCATTGTGCGGCATACTGGTCTATATCGCCGTCGATTTCTTTAAGGCTGACGATGACAAAAAGGCGTTCAATAAATACCTGATCGTCTTTACCGCGATCCCGGCATTCATTATCTGCGGCTTTGAGCATTCCGTGGCGGATATGTTTTACTTTGCCGCATCCGGCGCGCTGTATACCGGCAAAGGGATCGTATACATCCTGCTGGTCACGGCGGGCAATCTGGTCGGCGCTGTCATCTTCCATGTTGTGAGAAAATTTGCGGCCGCTCAGCTGAAAGCTGCAAAATCGGCAAAAAAATAGCGCAAAATTTTTAGAGATAAACCGCTGAAAATCGGCGGTTTTTTCTATTTTTTGGTTGATAACGCAACGTTTTTGTGCTATAATAAACTGTCAAAATGTGGGCTTGTATGCAAAACGAGCTTAATATTCTGATACGGAATAATAAATCGACATTCGGGAGGGAAAAGTTTGATTATACTCGGCATTGACCCCGGCTACGCGATCGTCGGCTGGGGCGTCATAGAAGCACAGTCAAACCGTTTTCGTCCCGTGGCATTCGGCGCGATCACTACTCCGGCGCATACCTCCTTTGATGATCGGCTTCAGATGATCTACGACGACGTTGTCGAAGTCATCAAGCGTTACCGACCGGATGCGATGTCGATCGAAAAGCTGTATTTCAATACCAACATCACCACGGGCATCCAGGTCGCTCAGGCGCGCGGGGTGATCATCCTTGCGGCGCGTCAGGCAGGGATTCCTGTCTATGAGTACACACCCCTGCAGGTCAAGACCGCCGTCACCGGCTACGGTAAAGCGAAAAAGCCGCAGGTCATGGAAATGACGCGCAGGCTTCTGCATCTCAAAGAAGTTCCGAAGCCCGACGATACCGCGGACGCATTGGCGATCGCGATCACACATACTCAGGCGGCAGGCACCGACCTGCGCCGTCTGCTCATGCAAAGAAGGAATGACACATGATATATTCGGTACGAGGCACACTGATATTGATGGAAGCGGGCTTTGCGGTCGTTGAATGCGGCGGCGTTGGCTACCGCGTCCAGACCTCGATGTCTACCCAGAAGCAATTGAAGCTCAATACAGAGGTCATGCTCTACACCCACATGAATGTCCGCGAGGACGCGATGGAGCTGTTCGGCTTTGCGAGTAAGTCCGAGCTGAACACCTTCCGTATGCTGATCGCGATCACCGGCGTCGGACCTAAGGTCGCGCTGGCGATCCTCTCCGAGCTCAGCTCCGAGCAGATCGCGATGTGCGTATCTGCGGGCGACAGCAAAACCCTGACCCGTGCTAACGGCGTCGGGCCGAAGCTCGCCCAGCGCATCGTGCTCGAGCTCAAGGACAAGATCAAGGGCATCTCGACCGAGGGTATGGAGATCAGCAAGGGTTCGGTGATCGCCGATACGGGCAACGTATCCAAGGCAGTCGCGGCATTGGCAGTTTTCGGTTATTCTGCCGCGGACGTCACCCCGATCCTCTCGCGGCTCGATCCGAATATGAGCGTTGAGGAAATGATCACCGCGACGCTTCGACAGATGGCATAATACGATATTTTCATAAAGGAAAGCGAACATGGAGTATAACACTGATTTTGAGATGGACTACGAGGATCGCTTGGTCGACACCTCTGAGATTCCGTCGGATACACTGGATTCAGATAACCCCCTGCGTCCGAAAACACTTGACGAATACATCGGTCAGGATAAGGCGAAGGAGAACCTGAAGGTCTTTATCGAGGCGGCGAAAAAACGCGGCGAATCGCTCGATCACGTACTGCTCTACGGCCCTCCCGGACTGGGTAAAACGACCCTTTCCGGCATTATTGCGAACGAGATGGGCGTCAATATCCGCATTACCTCCGGTCCTGCGATCGAAAAGCCCGGCGATTTGGCGGCGCTCTTGACCAACCTCAATCCCGGCGACGTATTGTTTATCGACGAGATCCACCGCCTGTCGCGCGCGGTTGAGGAGATCCTCTATCCGTCGATGGAGGACTTTGCCATCGATATCATCACCGGCAAGGGTCAGATGGCGGCGTCTTATCATCTGCCGCTGCCGCGATTCACGCTTGTCGGCGCGACGACCCGCGCAGGTCAGCTGACCGCCCCCCTGAGAGATCGTTTCGGCGTTGTACTGCGCCTTGAAATGTATACGCCCGAGGAACTCGCGCAGATCATCACGCGTTCCGCCGGCATCCTGAATATCCGCATCGACGAGGAGGGCGCGCTCGAGCTTGCATCCCGTTCCCGCGGTACGCCGCGAATCGCCAATCGCCTGTTAAAGCGTGTCCGCGACTTTTCCGAGGTCATCGGCGACGGCATCATCAACCTTGAGGTCGCGCAGACGGCGCTCGATAAGCTCGAGATCGACGAACTGGGTCTTGATCAGAACGACCGCAGGATGCTTGACGCGATGATTAAATACTATCGCGGCGGTCCGGTCGGATTGGAGACCTTAGCGGCGGCGATCGGCGAGGAAGCCGTCACCATCGAGGACGTCTATGAGCCGTACCTCATGCAGATCGGTTTTCTCTCTCGTACCCCGCGCGGCAGATGTGTCACTGCGGCGGCGTATGAGCACCTCGGCTATCAGGTACCGTCAGGTACTGCGGCGGCTCAGGGAAGCCTGTTTGATAACTGATAGAGATGCAGTAAAAATGTTTCACGTGAAACAAATGTTCTAATACACTTGATTGGAGTACTCATGAGAAGCTCTGAATTTTGGAAGGATTATGAGTTGATCGACGCGTCAGACGGCGAGCGTCTGGAACGGTGGGGCGATGTTATCCTCATCCGTCCCGATCCGCAGGTCATCTGGAACACCGAGCGGAAAAATCCCCTCTGGCGCAGCGCTCACGCCCGCTATCACCGCTCTAACACAGGCGGCGGTAAGTGGCAGATATACAAGAAAATACCTCAGTCATGGTCGGTGAAATATCGCGACCTGACCCTTAACGTCAAGCCCATGGGCTTTAAGCACACCGGCGTTTTTCCCGAGCAGGCGGTCAACTGGGACTATGCCGCCGATCTGATCAAAGGCAGTGATCGCCCCTTAAATGTATTGAATCTGTTCGGTTATACCGGCTGTGCGACGATCTCGTGTCTGAAAGCGGGCGCGGCGGTCTGTCATGTCGACGCATCCAAAGGAATGGTCGGCTGGGCTAAGGAAAATGCCGCCTCGTCCGGCGTCAGCGATAAGCCCGTACGCTGGATCGTCGACGACTGCGGAAAATTTGTTGCGCGGGAGATCCGCCGCGGCAGAAGGTACGACGCGATCATCATGGATCCGCCGTCCTACGGCAGAGGTCCGTCCGGAGAGATATGGAAGTTTGAGGATCAAATTTATTCTTTTGTAGAATTATGCGCAGGCGTTCTGTCGGATGATCCCGCATTTGTGATCTTGAATTCCTACACGACCGGTTTATCCGCGTCTGCTACGGAATACCTGCTCAGTCTCTTGGTTCAAAAGCGTTTCGGCGGTAAGGTGACGTCCGATGAGATCGGGCTTCATTGCACCGAAACCGGCTTGTATCTGCCCTGCGGCGCGACCGCGATCTGGCAGAAATAAACAACTCCTCTATGGAAAGCGACTTGTAATGAGCGTTTATCTGATAAGGAATGAAGGTATATGGAATTTATCAAAATCGAAAACCTCTTTTTTCGCTATGACGAAGGGGAGGAAGATCAGCCGAAAAATGAAAACTACGTGATCCGCGACCTGAGCCTGAGTATCAACAAGGGTGATTTTGTCGCGATCGTCGGACATAACGGCTCGGGCAAAAGCACGGTCGCAAAGCATCTCAACGCGATGCTGATCCCCTCGATGGGCAAGGTGTATATCGACGGTATGGATACCGCCGACGAGGCGCTCTCCTACGATATCCGCCGCAAGGTCGGATTGGTTCTGCAAAATCCCGACAATCAGCTTGTCGCGGGGATTGTGGAGGAGGACGTCGCGTTCGGCCCCGAAAATCTCGGCATTGCGCCCGATGAGATCCGCGAGCGAGTGGATGAAGCGCTGAAAGCAGTGGATATGTACGAGCACCGCCTCAAAGCGCCGCATAAGCTCTCCGGCGGTCAAAAGCAGCGCGTCGCCATCGCAGGCATTATTGCGATGAAGCCCGACTGCATCGTACTCGACGAGCCGACCGCGATGCTCGACCCGAAGGGCAGGCAGGAGGTTCTGGATACGATCCATAAGCTCAATCGCGAGAACGGGATCACCGTCGTCATGATCACGCACTATATGGAAGAAGCGGTCACCGCGGACAAGGTCTACGTCGTAGACGACGGCAGACTGCTCACCTCGGGCACGCCTTATGAGGTGTTTTCACAGGTGGAGCTGCTCAAGAAGCATCGGCTCGATGTACCGCAGGCGACGGAATTGTGCTACAAGCTGCGTGCCTGCGGCGTCAAGATCGATCGGCTTCCGCTGTTTGAAAATGAGTGCTGTGCGCTCCTGAGGGAGGTGCTGGCATGAGTTTATTATCTGCACGCGATCTGGTATATACCTATTCTCAGGGGATGCCCACGGAACATATCGCGGTCGATCATCTTGATTTTGACATTGAACAGGGCGATTTTGTCGGTGTCATCGGACACACCGGTTCCGGTAAATCGACCCTGGTTCAGATGCTTAACGGACTGCTCAAGCCGACTGCCGGCACGATCAAGCTCGACGGCGTGGATATCTGGGCAAAGCCCAAGGAAATCCGCAAGATCCGCTTCCGCGTCGGTTTGGTGTTCCAGTATCCCGAATACCAGCTCTTTGAAGAAACCGTCGCGAAGGATATCGCGTTCGGTCCGTCCAACATGGGACTGGACGCAGAAGAGATCGAAAACCGTGTCTATAACGCCGCAAAGTTCGTCGGCTTGAAGCATGAACTGCTCGAGAAATCTCCCTTTGATCTGTCCGGCGGTGAAAAGCGGCGCGCCGCGATCGCGGGTGTGATCGCGATGGATCCGGATATCCTGATCCTCGACGAACCGTGCGCCGGTCTTGATCCGGTCGGCAGGGATATCCTGTTATCACAAATCTACCATTATCACAAGGAACGCGGGAATACCGTTATCCTTGTTTCCCATTCGATGGAGGACGTCGCAACGGTCTGTGACCGCGTGATGGTAATGAATCACTCGAAGCTCACTATGTTCGACACCGCTCAGAATATCTTTTCCCGCGGTGAAGAGCTGGGCAAAATGAGCTTGCGCGTTCCTCAGATCACATCGATCGTCGACAGCCTGATCGAGGAGGGAATTCCGCTCGAAAAGGGCGTTCTGACGGTCGATAAGGCGGTGCTGGAGATCACCGAGTTCCTGAAAAAGGAGGGGAGATTATGAGAGATGTTACTCTCGGTCAATACTTCCCCTGTGACTCGGTATTGCACCGGCTCGACCCGCGGCTGAAGATCGTCAGCCTGATCGGGTTTATCGTTCTGACCTTCTGTACCTTCAACTACTTTTCGCTCGCCGTCGTTGTCGCGACGGTGATCGCAGCGGTACTCTTGAGCCGTGTACCGGTCAAAATGTACCTCAAGAGCCTCAAGGTCATTATCATCATCGTCATCATCACGTCGCTTTTGAACCTCTTTTACGGTCAGGGCGAGCCGATCTTTGAATGGTGGATCTTCAAGGTCACGTGGGCGGGCATCCATAACGCGATCTTTGTATGTCTCCGCATCGTATGCCTGATCCTGTTCAGCTCCGTTTTGACCTTTACCACCTCGCCGAACGATCTGACAGATGCGCTTGAAAGACTGATGAAGCCGCTGACGATCTTCCACATCAAGGTGCATGAGATCGCGATGATGATGACCATCGCCCTGCGATTCGTTCCGACGCTGCTCGAAGAGACCGACAAGATCATGGCGGCACAGAAAGCGCGCGGTGCAGATATGGAAAGCGGCAGTCTGGTCAGCCGCGTTAAGGCGCTGATCCCCGTGCTGGTACCGCTGTTCGTATCGTCGTTCAGACGCGCCTACGAGCTGGCGGTCGCGATGGAATGCCGCTGTTATCAGGGCGGTAAGGGGCGCACCAGAATGAAACAGCTCAAGCTCAAAAAGCGTGATTATATCAGTATTGCGATCTGCCTGCTGGCGATCGCCGGAGTCGTATTATGCAACATCTTTCTGCCGCAGATCCACTGAGGAATCTGCTGTTGACAATCGCATACCGCGGCAACCGTCTGCATGGATGGCAGATCCAGGAGAACGCCTTGACGGTGCAGGAGGTCTTTCAAAACGCCCTCTTTGAGATCATCCATGAGCGGCCCGATATCAAGGGCTGTTCGCGTACCGACAGCGGCGTTCACGCCAATATGTACTGCGTGTCCATGAAGATCGCCCATCCGATCACCAA
The DNA here is from genome assembly GCA_902776185.1 of uncultured Ruminococcus sp. Taxonomy (GTDB): domain Bacteria; phylum Bacillota; class Clostridia; order Oscillospirales; family Acutalibacteraceae; genus Ruminococcoides. The sequence goes on along the minus strand of CACYPH010000003.1, from coordinate 7,790 downwards.
CGATCACCTGATGCTCGCGATGAATCGGTATCTGCCGGATGACGTCGCGGTGCTCTCTGTCGAGGATGTGCCGAATGATTTTCACGCGCGCTATTCCTGCAAGGGTAAGGAATATGTGTACAAGATCTGGAACAGCCGCGTGCGGAATCCGTTTTTGCAGGATATGGCGCTGCATTACCGCTATGATATGGACGTCGAAATGCTTGACCGTGAGGCGCAGGCATATGTCGGCGCGCATGACTTTTCATCATTCTGCACGCTGGATAAGCGTGAGAAAGGCGATTTTGTCCGCACTGTCAAATATTGCCGCGTGGAGCGTGAGGGAAATCTCGTGACCATTACGGTAACGGCTGACGGCTTTCTGTACAATATGGTGCGGATCATGGTGGGAACACTGCTCGCAGTCAATCAGGGCAGGATCCCGATGGGGGAGATCCCGCGGATCATTTCGGCAGAAAACCGAAAAGCGGCGGGTCCTACCGCTCCTGCGTGCGGGCTTTATCTCAACAAGGTGTTCTATTAGATATAGGAAATGAGCGGAGTTTTTCCGCATACATATTCACAATGATAAAGGTGAAAATATGGATAAACAAGGAAACAGATTTTCCGATGATAAGCAGACAATGATCTTCGACTTGGACGAAGCGAATATCAGAGAGGATCGGGCGGAGGATATCGATACGCTTTACGAAGAGAACGAGAGAGAAGATATTTCCTCTTCCGACGAGCCGACCAAGATCATCCCGAAGGCGAAAGATTCCGACAAAAACAGAAAAGAGAAGAAGCGTTCTAAAAAAGAGAAGGATAAGAAGCAGTCAGAGAATCAACACGAAGAAAGCGATTCGGTCAGCGAGAAAGAAAAGAAGCGCGAAGAGCGTCAAAAGGAAAAGAACGCGAAAAAGCTCGACAAGTTGATGAAGAAAAAGAAGAAGCGTGAGGAACACTCCGACAGAGAGGTGCTGTCCTATGAGGATATGCCGCTCGAGGAGAGAGAGGCATCTTCTGCAAAGAAATCACATAAGCCCAGAAAAAGGGCGATCATCGCAGTCGTTCTGATCCTGGTCGTTGTGTTCGCGGCGGTATTTGTCTTTGCCAATACGGACAAGCTGTCGTGGCATAATATCCGCAACTATGTCAAGTACGGCATCCTCAATCAGAAGAGCAACGAACAATTTCCCGTCAGCGTACAGGGCGAGAATGTCGATCTCGGAAACTTTGCGCGCATGGGACAGGACGTCTGCTATGCTTCGGATACAAAGCTCCAGATCGTCAATAACTACGGCAGATTTGAGTATTCCACACAGCACGGCTTTCTCAATCCGGTTTTGAAGTCCTCCGATCAGTATGCGCTGGTCTACAGCCTCGGCGGAACGGGTTTTCAGATCAATAACTACGAAAAATTGCTGTTCACCGGAGAGACTGAGGAGCGTATCCTGACCGCGGACATCAACGATCGGGGTACCTATGCGATCGTGACCACCAGCAACGGCTACCTCTCCAAAATGCAGGTTTACGATAAAGAGAACGAAAAGATCTTCGGCTATTCGTTTGCCGATTACTATGTGACCGCTGTCAGCCTTGCTCCCAACGGAAAAAGCGCTGTCGTCACCGGACTTTCGGCGCTGAACGGCTCTGAGATCTCGTCGCTGTATGTGCTCGATTTTACCAAGGATAAGCCGGCATATCAGGATGAGCTGGAGGAAAACATCTTTTATGACGTCAAGTATCTGAACGATACCTATGCCTGTGCGGTCGGCAGCGGCGCGGTTTGTACCATCAATACCAAAAACGGCGACGTCAATACGATGCAATACGAGGGAAAGCATCTTTCCTGCTACTGCTTCAACCGCGATACGGACACTTTCAGCGTTTCGCTGTCGCGTTCCGGCGACGGCAGAAAATGTGAGATCTTCTCGTTCAAAACAGATGGAACGATCGCCGCATCGTTCGAAACGGAGTATCAGGTCAAATATATTTCTACTTATAAAGGCAGAGTGGCTCTGCTGACGCCGGATATGATCTATCTCTATAATAAGGACGGCAGCAAGGTTTCTGAGAAAGAACTGACCAATGAGCCGAAAGCGGTTGTGCTGTACACCTCCGACGACGCATATGTTTTAGATACCAACGAAATCAGTACGATTAGAATTTGAGGTCAGCTATGGTTTATGATATTATCTTGATTGTAATCTTCGGACTGTTCATCTTTTTCGGCGTCAAAAAAGGCGCGGCAAGATCGCTTGCGGGGATGCTGACGTCTTTTCTGGCGTATACCGGAGCGACCTTCGTCGGAAAATGGCTGTCTGTCAATATCTTTAATCTGGTGATCAGACCGACGATCTATAAAACGGTCGTGACCGAGGTTTCCGGGTTCAGCACCGAATATCTCAACGGAGCGGTCAATAATCTCGACCTAAGCTCTTATGATGTGCTGGGGCTGGGTCTGGAGGACGGCGTCAAGAGCTTCGTCAGCGAAAAGATGGCGGGACCGATCGACAATGTATCCGTCAGCGCGGGTGAAACGGCAGAAGCGGTGCTCGAGCCGATCGTGATCGGAATCATGTCATTCTTTATCACGATCTTCCTGTTCTTTCTGTTCTACGTATTGCTGAAAAAATTCGTGATGCCGCTGTTGTTGAAAATCTTCCGCTTTCCTGTCATCAAACAGCTCAACGCGGTACTCGGCGGCGTGATCGGAGCGATTGAAGCGCTGCTGCTGGTCTGCATGCTGGCATACCTGCTGCGTCTGGTGATACCGCAGGTGTCGACAGATTTCTATCTGCTGCAGGAAAAAACAATTTACAGTTCATTCATATTTAAGTACATTTATGATGGTAATATATTCTCGATGTTTGCATCGTGGCTGGCGTTGTAATCATTGAGCAGGGGTTATAGTTTTGATGAGGAAATAAGATGAGTAACGAGAATAATAGCAACACAATCGATAAAAAAGAATTGATTACGAAAGATTTGATGACCGTTCCCAACGCGATCTCATTTTTCAGGGTCATCCTGATCACGCCCTTTGTCGCGTTTTTTGTTTCAAAGATGTATGTCGCTGCGACGATCACGATCGCGATATCGGGACTGTCGGATTGCTTTGACGGCTTGATCGCCCGAAAGTATCACATGGAATCGGAGTTCGGAAAGATCATCGATCCGCTGGCGGATAAGCTGACCCTGCTGGCGGCGGGCTTCTGCATCATCCTGCTCGAGCCGATCGCTCTGCCTTTGATGGCAACGATGGTCGTCAAGGATATCCTGATGATCATCGGCGGCGTACTGGTCGTTAAGCACGGTATGATCCCGCCAAAATCCGCATGGTACGGCAAAGTCGGTACGATCCTATTTTATATCACCATCGGCGTGATCGTGCTGATGGCAGTGTTCGGATATGTCAACAGACCGCTGACGATCGTATTGCTTTCCGTCACCTTGGCGATCGAACTGTTTTCCTTTATCAATTACGCACGCGTTTTTGTAAAGCTGATGAAGGGAAATAAAACTACTTAAATCTCGCAGAATAGTCACAAAGGAGAAGATATATGATTTGCTGTAAATGTCAGAAAAGACCGGCGGTTGTCTTTGTGTCCAATAACAAGGATGATGAACAGCCGAAGGGCTATTGCCTTGTCTGTGCAAAAGACATGGGCATCAAGCCGGTTGAGGATATCATGAAAAAGATGGGCATTTCGCCGGAGGACCTCGAGTCTGTTCAGGAACAGATGGATTCCATCATGGAGAACATGGGGGATATGGGCGATATGTCCGAGCTGGCGCAGAGCATGGGTCTGCAGAATATCACGCCCGAGGACAGCGATAATAACGCGTCTGACGAGAATGAGGACGGCGACGGCTTTACTCCCGGCGGCGCACCGTCATTCCCTAATTTCTTTAATATGTTCGGCGGCAATAACGCCCAGAAAACCGCTTCGAACGGCGATAAAAAGGCGAAAGAAAAGAAGCCGAAAAATCGCAAGCACATCGGTTTATACTGTGAAGATATCACCCGCAAGGCGCATGAGGGAAAGATCGATCGCATCGTCGGCAGGGAAAAGGAAATCGAGCGCGTGATCCAGATTTTGTCGCGCCGCAATAAGAATAACCCCTGCCTGATCGGCGAGCCCGGCGTCGGCAAAACCGCGATCGCAGAAGGGCTTGCTCTGCGGATCGCCGAGGGAAAGGTGCCGCATCGCTTGAAGAATAAAGAGATCCAGATGCTCGATCTGACTGCCCTGATCGCCGGTACACAGTTCCGCGGTCAGTATGAAAGCCGTATCAAAGGCTTGACCAAAGAGGTCAAGGAAGCCGGCAACATCATCCTGTTCATTGACGAGGTACATAACCTTGTCGGCGGCGGCGACAGCGAGGGTACGATGAATGCCGCAAATATTCTGAAACCTGCCCTCTCGAGAGGCGAGATCCAGGTCATCGGCGCGACGACCTTCAACGAATATCGCAAATATATCGAAAAGGATTCCGCGCTGGAGCGCCGTTTCCAGCCTGTCAAGGTCGGCGAACCGAGCATCGGCGACACCATCGACATCCTGATGGGCATTCGCGAATACTATGAGATGCACCATAACGTCAAGGTCAGCGACGATATCGTCAGAAAAGCGACCGTCTTTTCGGAACGTTATATTTCCGACCGTTTCCTGCCTGACAAGGCGATCGATCTGCTCGATGAAGCCTGCGCCTGTGCTTCGCTGAGAAATAAGGAGCGCGAGACCTATGAAAGTCTTTCCGATGAGAAAAAGGCTTTGACGCTGACGAAAGAAGAGATCTCAGGCGAAGAGACCGTCGATTACGAGAAGCTCGCGGAAGTCACCTCGGAGCTTGCCAGAGTTGATGAACAGCTGGAGGGCTTTGATGAATCGACCCTGATTGCCGCTGTGACCGAGGAGGATCTCGCAAAGGTCATCGAGCTTTGGACGGGTATCCCGCAATCGAGAGTACGCGAGAATGAGCTGCTGAAGCTCAAGGATATCGAAGACAACTTGAAGAAGAAAATCATCGGCCAGGATGAGGCGGTAGAGGCGCTTGCGAAAGCGATCAAGCGTTCACGCGTGCAGATCTCGCCCCGGCGCAGACCCGCGTCCTTTATCTTTGTCGGTCCTACCGGCGTCGGTAAAACCGAGCTGGTCAAGGTGCTGTCACAGGAGCTGTTCGATACGCCGGAGACCCTGATTCGTCTGGATATGTCCGAATTCATGGAGAAGCACAGCGTATCGAAAATCATCGGCTCGCCTCCCGGCTATGTCGGCTATGACGAAGCCGGTCAGGTAACCGAAAAAGTTCGCCGCAGACCGTATTCGGTACTGCTCTTCGACGAGATCGAAAAGGCGCATCCGGACGTCATGAACATCCTGCTGCAAATACTCGACGAGGGTAAGCTGACCGATGCACACGGCAGATCTGTCGACTTTTCCAATACGGTCATCGTCATGACCTCTAACGCCGGCTCCGACCGCAGAGAGAATGCGCTCGGCTTCGGTAAAAGTCAGGACGACGCTGAGAAGGAACGCGTGATGAAGGGGCTCAGAGAATTCCTCAGACCCGAATTTATCGCCAGAGTTGACGAGATCATCGCGTTCAAGTCGCTGTCGGAGGAAAACTACATCGACATCGCTCGACTGATGCTGTCCGAATATGTCGACAGCCTGCATGAAAAGGGAATCATGTTCGGATTTGACGACGCTGCCTGCAAGTATCTTGCAGAAAAAGCCTGCAACGGCCAGAGCGGCGCGCGCGATCTGAGAAATCTGATCCGCAGAGAGGTTGAGGATAAGATCACCGAACAGATGATCCTTCACGGAGAGGGCGAGCTTTCGATGATCGCGATCTCTGCCGACGATAACGGCTTGACGATCGACGCAAAATAAAAGATAGGGGAGAGCGGAAAGTTCTCCCCTTAATTGTTTTTACGGAATGATTGACATATTTTTAAAATATGGTATACTATATTCTGCTGGTGGGAAGTAGCCAAGCGGTAAGGCAACGGACTTTGACTCCGTCATTCGTGGGTTCGAACCCCGCCTTCCCAGCCACTTTGCATCCGCCGGCAGGTTTGTCGGCGGATGACTGTTATGTAAGGAGAATCGCTATGTCTTATGTGAATTTGCAGGGCTATAAAGTCGATAAGATCGATTTTGTCAATAAAAAAGAGAACGGTTCCAAGATCGCCCTGGGTAATAAATTCAGCTATAACGTCCAGTATGCGAAGGATCGTAATATGGCGAAGGCGGAATTCGACCTTGAGGTGCATGATAAGGAAGATCCGAAGAACTTTATGATCCATGTGATCTTTGTCGGCTTCTTTGCGTATAACCCCGACGTCAAGAAGGAGAAGATCCATACCGATACTTTTAAAGCGCTGTTTCCGTATGCAAAAGCGCTGGTGACGACCGTTACTGCCAATTGCGGCATCCAGCCGATCATCATCCCTGAGATCGACATCGATAATCAGCAGATTTACCGCTTTGACAACAGCAAACCGGAATAGTCTGATTGACAAATGAAAAGGAATATGCTATACTGAATAAAGTAAAGAATATTCCGTCATGCAGATGTAGTTTAGTGGTAGAACTTCAGCCTTCCAAGCTGACCGTGTGGGTTCGATTCCCATCATCTGCTCCAAATAATTAAGGCACCCTTTATGGGTGCCTTAATTATTTGGAGATTAGGAATGATGATGGGAATCGAAGCGACCGTTAAGAAAACAGTCCTGAGGACTGTTTTTAGGGAGAGCGTAGATTGCACATTTGTCACGCGCAGGGCGCTCCTAAAACGGGGTAGTTGGCGAGCGATAGATCGCGCGGACATCATCTGCTCCAAATAAAAGATGATGGAAATCAAACCTATAAAAACACCCTGCGCGGTGAGCGTTAACTACCGTACAGGGCGTCTTTGTTATATCAGAACTGTGCGATTCCGGAGAAGTCGGTGATTGCGTAGAAGCTGATTTCCGCTCCCGGTACATCGGGATAGGATTCGTCGGCGGAGATGGTGCCTTCATTAAGGCTACTTGCGCTCAGCGAGCCGTCATAGAGAACAGGACCGTAGGTAAAGTATCCCTGGTGAGCATTGTACATACCGAGCATACCGTCGTTGCCGATGTAGGCTACGGTGTGAGAACCTGCAATCTGACCGATGTATTCAACATTGTCGCCGAGGATCTGATAAACATCATAGTAACGCTCTGCCTCGATCTCACCGTGGCTGAGAAGCAGTACCTGACCGTCGATACCGTAAACGTCGCAGGTTGCCAAATTCACCGGTGCTGTCAGTGTCGGTATAGGCGGTGACGTCATCCTGATATGCGGTCTCTTCGTCGGTCTCTTGGACAGCTTCTGTCAGAACAGCCTCGGTGGCGTCAGCTTTTGTTTCTGCTTCGGTTAATGCCTGTGTTGCGGAGGTGGGCTGAGTTGTGCTCTTTTCAGCGTCCTTGTGGGAGTTGCCGCAGGCGGCAAGTGTGATGGCGGATGTTGCGGCGATGATACCGATGAGTGCGATTGCTAATACTTTTTTCATGATCGTTTCCTTCTTTCAGATTGTTTGTTTTTTCAGCGGGTTGTTTGTTTTCCCTTGACTGTGACTACAGTATAACAGGTCGATAAAGACAAGATAAGGACAAAAAAACAGTTTTTTAAAAATATTTTGAAAAATTTATATTTGGCGCATTGTAAAATGAAGTTGCAACAATAAAATAAATAGTCCATAGGGACGATTCTGTAGTAGAATTGAGTTTGCGCTCACCAATTCGAAAGGAATCATCACTATGGACAACCCTA
>CACYPH010000002.1 GCA_902776185.1 uncultured Ruminococcus sp. | reverse complement strand
CCTCGGCTTCAACATCGAGGCGACCGATCTGACTGCGAAGGTCATGCGCGAGCACGGCATCAAGACGAGAACGCTCAAGAAGATCTCTGAGGGCTCTACGCAGATCCTCGACGCGATCCGCGCGGGCTATGTCAGCTACGTCATCAACACGCGTGCGATCATGTCGGGCGTTCACTATGAGGACGGCACGGCGATCCGTCAGACTGCTGTTGAAAACGGTGTGACGATCTTTACCTCGCTGGATACCGTCAGAGTATTGCTCGACGTACTCGAGGAAACGACATTAACGATTTCTACCATTGATGCGTAAAGCAGTCCCAAAAGCACAAAAAATCCACCGGCTGGCCGGTGGATTTTTTGTGTGTGATTCTTAGTAGCTAAACCCTCTCAAATTTCAGCACCACCCAATCGCGATCGGAAAGACGATACTCGTTTGAGCAGTTGGGACAGTGTTTGATACGCGACGCGTCAAAGCTTGCGCCGCAGCTCGGGCAGGATACCGCATGGATCGTAAATCCGTAGTCATTCACGGCGCTTGCACTCTTGCAAAGCAGCAGACGGAACTTATCTTTCTTACTGAAAATCTCTTTATCCTTACAATGGATATCGTCCATATACATCGTAATGTCCAGGTACACTAAGCCATCTTTTTCATAGTATCGATTCAAGTCGAATAATCCACGCCAGCGCAGGTCGATGATATCCCCGAAGGTGTTGCGCATCGCCTCGCCGGCATATATGGTGAGATCGTCGTAATTCTCGGAATAGACCATCGTGCATGTCAGATTCATCAGCTTACCGATAAAATGGTCAAGGGAGAAATTCGTGTCAAAGCTGCGCATAAAATTCGGGAGGATCCTTTTGACGCGATTGTATCTGACAAGCGCAGGGATACCGGTCAGCGCCTTCCAAAATACCAAGCCGACGGTCGAAGCGCCGAAGAGGATATACCCGAGGATCGCTCCGGCGCCTGCGCTGAACATCAGCGAGAATAACAACCCGAACGCGGAGCTGAAATCTCCGGTTTGAAAGGCGTTCATGATCGCGCCGTAATTGATCAAAAAAGAGATCAGCGGAGCAAGTATCGCACACGCGACGGTAAACGGGACCATATTGCGAATATAGGTAAAGCTCTTGAGGGTATAAAAATTCGTGATTTTCGGAAACAGATCATGCATTAAAAAGCGGGTCCCGCAATATTCACAGCCTTCGGTGAGCTTGCTGATCATCGTCGCCGCGCCGCAGTTGGGACAAACATACTCGCCGTCGGCGTTCTGATCCTTGAGCCAGATCGCATATGCGTAAAGGTTCTGCTTTTCGTCGATCTTCTTTTTCAGCTTTCCGTCAACGGAATAGCCGATCTTGGCATTGACGGCATGAAAAGGGATCCGCGTCACATAGCGCGTATCGACGTCCATCTTCCATGCGATCCCCTTGATCATTTTATCGTAGTCATTTTTGTAATCGACCGACATCGTCACGCCGTGCTTGCGCAGCCTGTCCCGCTGCAGGGCGCGCGTATATTTCAGATCAGCCGACGCGTCGTCGGGATCTGCTTTTTCGCCGGGCGTATTCAACTGATCAATAAAGCCGTCGAGCATGACCTTTGCTTGTTCATCGTATGAGTAATCCATTTTTTCACATCCAAATCCCTTTTATTATCCTTAATATTAGCAGAAAACAGCGGTTTTGTCCACAAAACCCAGGTGGTTTCATCCGAATTCTTTCGTATCGCAAGAGCGAAAAAGTTACAGTTTTTAAGGAGGTTCACCTGAGCGCTGTATGCATAATTATCTGATAAAATCATGATTTTTGCATACGAAAACGGGTTAATATGCAGATCCCGGCCGGGTTCTGTCACAAGATACTGTGTGTCGACCTCGAATTGTTTCACGATATTATGCGGCTATGCATACGCCTCTTGTATAACGGGATTGGAAAAAACAAACGTGCATAAAAAATGACTTAGGCTTTTTTCGACAGATTTTTTGCCCGAAAAGGTTACAAAACGAGCAAAACATGACAAAATTGTAGCCGCGTATAATTCTAATTTAGAATTATAATCTTGACGTACCTGTGCTATAATTCTACCGTAGAATTCTAATATGGAAAATTATAGTGTGGTTAACTCTGCCCGATTTCCCAAGAATTTCTCAGGGGTAGGGGGTAACTATGCTCGTTTTCCATCGTCCGAAGGATGGAATCCTACCTCTCGCGCGCGTGCGTATGCGCGTATACATATTATATTATATGTGCGCGACTGCAATATTTTATCTTTCGGATATCATTTATATAAGGTGTGTTTTGCGTTACCGCAGCGCCGCCTTATATAACAGGAAAAGGAGGAATCTATTTGCGGAAAACAAAACACAAGACGTTTTCTCTGCGCAGCAGGACAACGTCGCTTCTGCTCGCGCTGCTGCTGACGGTATCGGCGGCGAGCGGCGGCTTTGCCGCGATCGCATCTGCGGTCTCGGTAGATGACGACAGCGGCGGTTTTCTTGCGATGACAGGAGCCGGAGGCAAGGTCGACGTCGCGTCAAGCAGCGCCGGTCAGTATCAGGCGGATTCTGCCAAGGCTTTCTGGGTCGATGCACAGTACTTCGACTACCTCTCGGACGAGGAGTACTCGGCAGGCTGGCTGAACCCGAAGCAGGCAGGTACCGGCTTTGATTCGGATGACGACTGGTATACTTTCGAGACCTTCAATACGAAGATCAGCAACTATGCCAAACAAAACGACGTCAAGATGACCTACCCGCTGTACTTCGGCAACTTCTGCAACACCGTCACGAATAAGGGCACCTATATTGACGGCTCGCACAAGTTCACCATCGACACCAAAACGGGCGACGAGGGTGAATACAGAGAAACGAGGATCACCGAAACGCACGGCGGCCCTTACGCCCGGGTGATCGACGGACTGTACAACTATGATTACTTTTACGAAAACTCGAACGGTCTGAATGATCGTCACGACGCGGTCATGGGGCTGGCGAGCAATAAACTGAACTCCGGCGGCAACATCACCACTCCGACTGCAACGGGTTCGGTAGAGATGCCGTACTTTAGCGAAAGCTGGCTGGGCAGCGCGGCGAAAACCATCGACTCTTACTTCCCGTTTCGCCAGACGACGAACGGCGACGTCACCACATACAGCTTTAACTCCACCGACGCGAAGGACAACGTCTTCTTCAACTGGAGCAACGGACAACCCTCAAGTGTCGCTTACGGTCAGGGCTTGGATGATGACGACCGCGTTCTTGATGATCGAGATAAATACGGCGTTCATGACGGACTGTATAATTTTATGGGCACAGGATATCACGCCGGCTACGGTATATTCCCCTTTAACCGCGCCGAAAACGGCAACGGCGGCAACAACAAGCTGGACTACGGCTTCGGTATCCGCATGAACATGGACTTCCGTGTTCCCGCGAACGGCAAGATCGGCAGCGAGGACGTCGCCTTTACCTACTCCGGCGACGACGACCTGTGGGTCTATATCACACCGTATAAAACCGACGGCACGCTGGATTACAACAACTCTTTCCTCGCGCTAGACCTCGGCGGCAACCATAAGATGGCTCGGGGCTATATCAACTTCAACTCTATGCAGTCGACCGTTGAAACCGCCGCGGCGTTTGCAAGCTCTAACGTCACCTATAAGAGCGATACCGTGTATATCGCCGCTTCCGACGGATGGAGCAGCGTTAACGTATGGGCGTGGGACGATAACGGCAATAACGGCCACTGGGTCACCGGTTCCAAGCAAAGCTTCAAGGAGAGCAGCGGGGGACACGATTATGACGTTTATGCTTTCAAGCTCAGTGACTTTAACGGGTGTTATCACTTTACTACCACCGAAAACGCCAACTGGGATAATCCCGGCAAGAGAGCGAAGAACGAAGGCAAAAATCTGAACAGTGTTCTGCACAACCAGCTTGGCAACGTCTGCTGGTCGGAAAATCCCGACTGGATCGAGCCGAAATACCCCGATAACGGTCAGTATACCGACCTCGCGGGCGTAAGCTATGCGACGACCGAACAGAAGACAAAACTCCTCAACGGCGGCACGCAGCTCAGTCCCGACAAGACCTACCGCATGACTATCTTCTATATGGAGCGCGGTATGATCGAGTCGAACTGTCAGATGAGCTTCACGATGACCCCGGTCAAGAACGACTTTAAGGTCAAGAAGACCATCGATACAGAACACCTCAACCCGGGTCTTGTCAGCGACGTCACTCAGGCGGAATCGTTTGACTTCACGACTCAGGAAGGCACAAGCGTTCGCAAGGACACCAAATATATCCTGAACAGCAATTGGAAGGACGTCAACTCTCAGTCCGGCGTTTACGCGCTGAAGAGCGGTGAGGTTGCGGACTTCCCGAACCAGCACGAGACCGGCAGCGACCTGAAAGTCACCGAAACGGCGCCAACCGGCACGATCCAATATACGACAGAATGGGAAGTTGTGGACAACAGCAACAGCGGTGCGGTCATCAAGCTCAAGGACGGAACGACCAACGCATCCGGCACCGGACTTGAAACAGGCACGTTTGTACTGACAAATCCGCAGAACGCATCTGCTCCGGCAAACCTGCAGGCGAACTTTGTCAATACGCCTAAGGTTGCGCCGATCACCGTCAGCAAAACGGTTGTCGACAAGGATAACAACGCGATCACGCCGGACGATCCCTTTACGTTCAAGATCCAGTTGAACGTCGGCTACGGACTGAAGGCGTACAATCTGGTGGATAGTAACGGCAATACCGCGACCGGCGGCGAGTTTACACTGACGGCAGGCCAGTCGATCACCTTTAATGACATTCCCGTCGGCGCGACGTATACCATCACCGAGACGCTTCCCGATGGCTATAAGTGCAAGAGCTACAGTGTCAACGGCACTCAGACAACATCGACCGACGGCAAGATGAGCGTGACAACGACCGTTCGCGAAAACAGCAACACGGTTGCCGTTACCAACACACCCGGCGAGGTCACCGCAAGCTTTGACGTCGAAAAAGCGATCCAGTCCGGCACTACCACCACTCCGTACAAGAACGGCAGCCTGTTCAGCTTTACGGCTGAGGGTCTGAGCGCAGTGGAATACGCAGACGGCAAGACGAGCAAAGACATCCACACGATGAGCAAAACCGTCACGTCGATCGACGCAAACGGTAAAGCGAATTTTGCGAACAGCGGACAAAGCACCGATACGTTCCTGAAATTTGACAAACCGGGCGTCTATATCTTGAAGGTCAGCGAAAACGACGTTAACTTTACCGATACGACCGGCAAAACATACAAGTCCGATATCACGAAGAGTACACAGCAGTTCTTAGTAAAGATCACCGTCACCGCCTCGACGACAAATCCGGGCGAGATGACGACCGCTAACGAGTATTACAAGTACACGGGCGGCAACGTCACAAAGGCGAACTTTGCCGAGAGCAACAAGGTCACCGTGATGCAGTTCGTGAACCCCGTCAAGACCGGCAAGATCACCGTCAACAAGAAGGACGGCGCGAATGCGGCGCTGCAGGGCGTACAGTTCACTCTTTATAAGAAGAACGGCGATACGCTGACAGCAGTCGGTCAGCCCAAGACGACCAACTCAAGCGGCGTTGCGGTATTCGACAACCTTGACATCTATGTCACGGGAACCGAGTACACCGGTGAGCCTGCATACCAGACCTATGTACTGAAAGAAACCCAGACAAAGAGCGGTCATATGCAGGAAGCGACGGTATATACCTTCTCCTTCCCGACCTATGACAGTGGGGCGCAGGCGTACAAATACGAGTACACCTTCGACTATGTCAACGCGGCGCTCAAGCATCCGCAGACGGGTATGTTCGATAACCTGAACAACACCCCCTTGGGTATCGCGCTGATCTTCCTGAGCTTTGTCAGCATCGGGCTGTATCTCGCAAAGCTGAAAAGGAAACAGCTTTTGCCGATCAACAATAAACGGTTTTATTAAGCAAAAACATTGATCAAAATGTATTATAAAGGAGTAACACAAATGAAAAAAGCAATGAAAACCATCCTTGCGATCATGCTTGTCGCGATGTTCGCATTCACCATGATCCCCGCCGTCTCGGCTTCTCAGGAGCCCACTCCTACCCCCACGCTGACCATCAAGAACGAAAACGCTGATTTCTCGTTCAAGCTCTATCAGATCGCTACCCTCGATTCCGAGGCAACCGGCAAGTACAACTTCCCGACCGGTCTTGCCGCTGCGGCGAAGACTGCTGTCAACACAGCAGGTCAGAACGGTCCCGCCTTCCTCGCAGCTCTTGACGCCATCGAGAATCTCGGCATCGAGCCTGTTGCTACCCTTTCCGGCAAGGAAGGCGATGCTTACACTCAGGTTTATGAAAACGACACCAAGGGCATCTACTATGCGCGCATTTTTGAGCAGCCCGACGGCAACAATGTTGCAAAGGTAAGCAACTCTGTCATCGTATGGCCTGAGTACAAGAGCGGCAGCTGGGATGACAGCGCGCTGACTGTTGATCTTGCGACCAAGGTCGGCACTGACAGAATCCACAAGAACTTCTCCGATACTACTGCTGAATACAAAGAAGCAAAAGAAGGTCAGACCATCAGCTTCACCCTGAAGGCTGATATCGTCGGCTCTGAGAACGATCTCGCAACCAAGTATGAGATCTGGGATAAAATGTGCCCCGGTCTGCAGTATGTCGCAAAATCCGCTCACATCTTCTATGACGGCACTACCACCTCTGCTGACGCTGACTTTGTTACCTACGGCGAAGGCGCTGCAGCTGAGAAGGCTGAGATCAAAACCAATGTAACCGACGCAGACACTAAGTATAACAAGGGCACTACCTTCTCCTTCAGAGCAAAGGCTGATGTCCTCAGCGACGAGAGCTCCGAGTACTATAAGCACAGCGAAGTCTACATCACCTACGACGCAGTCGTTCTGAACACTGCCGGCATCGGCGCTGACTACAACCCCAACAAGGACGGTCTGGTCTATCAGCTCGCTTCCAGCACCGGCGATGTCACCCGTAACGGCGACGAGGTCAAGGTTTACACCTACGCTGCTCAGGCTGTCAAGATCGACGCTTCTGCTACCGCGAAGGCTACCGACGGCAAGCAGGTCGCTCTTAAGGGCGCTGTCATCGGTCTGTACCTCGACGGTAACGAGATCGCTCGCGGTGAATCCGACAAAGACGGTCTGGTCATCTTCAGAGAAGGCGGCGACACAACCAAGAATGCGCTTCGTCTGGCTCCCGGCAACTATGTTGTCAAGGAAATCAGCGCTCCCGACGGCTATGCGCTGTCCACCGCTGAGTATCCGCTGACCATCACTGCTGATCACGACGGCACCGGCGTATTCACTCCCGACGACAACAAGGTCATCGAGAACTTCGCAACCAAGCTGCCCGAGACCGGCGGTCAGGGCACACTGATGTTCACCATCATCGGCGCGAGCCTCATCCTCTGCGCAGGCGTTCTCTTCGTCATCATCATGAAGAAGAAAACCACTAAATAATCCATAACTGCTCACTGTATTTTGCCGCGGCTCTTTTGGGGCCGCGGCTTTTACTTTTGATCGGTCGCGGGAACTCGTTTCAGTTTTGTAACAGTGATTGAATTTCATTCGGCGGCAAGCTATAATAAAAGACGAAATAACAACTTTGGAGTTTGTATGAAACGGACGATTCTGATCATCATCGTTATCCTGATCTTTCTTGCGGGTATCGGCGTACTGGCGTATCCGCTGGTCAGCTCTGTCGTCAACAATATGGCGGTCAGAGAGGGTGCGGACACCTATCGCAGAGCGGTCGAACAAATCGACAAAAGCGAGATCAACGCGCAGTTTGACGAGGCGGAAAAATACAATGAAAGCCTGCACCGCGTGATCCTGACCGACCCCTTTGACGCGAAGAGCTATGGACTGATCGGCGAGAACTACACCAACACCTTTACCATGTCGAGCGACGGCGTCATCGGGTACATCGATATCCCGAAGATCAACGTGTACCTGCCGATCTACCACGGAACCGATCTGGATGTCCTCTCGCGCGGCGCGGGACATCTGGAGCACTCTTCCCTGCCCATCGGCGGCAAAAGCACGCACAGCGTTATCTCGGCACACTCGGCATATCCGGGCGAGACCTTCTTTGACTATCTGCCCGATCTGGAAGAGGGGGACGAATTCTACGTTCACGTGCTCGACCGCACGCTGAAATACGAAGTAGATAAGATCGACGTCGTACTGCCGGACGATACGGCAGGACTGCAGATCGTCGACGGCGAGGATTATGTGACGCTGGTGACCTGTACGCCCTACTCGGTCAACACGCACCGTCTGCTGGTCAGGGGAACGCGCGTTCCCTATGATCCGGAGAAGGATGCGCCGCAGAATACATCGACGTTCAAATTTGCGGAAGGTCACCTGTTCTTTATGGGATACAAGCTGCCGTATCTGACGGTAGGGCTGATCATCGTCGGATTTGTGCTGTTTGTCGCAGCGGTGGTCACGGCGATCGTGCTCATCCGCAGGAATAAAAAGCGAGAGCTGATCGGTCGCGATCGCGGCGCAAATTCGGATGACGCCGACAGCGATCAAAATGAAGCGGCGGATGTGCCGGGAGGCGATGATGAAGGGTAGAAAAATTCTGATCGTCGTCGCGGTGATCCTGCTGGTGGCGGGGATCGGATTCCTATTGTTTCCGCCGATCTCGAACTGGATCGGCAAAATGCAAAACGACAAGCTGAGCGAGCAATTCGATCATAAGCGCGAGCATATCGTCGAGCATCTGGAAAATGACGACGGCGATCGCGCCGATAACGCCGAGGAAGCACAGGAAATGGATATCACGGACAGCGAGGGGTATCAGATCGACGCGAGCGGTCACAGGGCATATGACTTTCCGTTTGTGTTCCGAAATGATCTTGATCGGCTGCGCAAGGACAGCGAAGCCTACAACGCGGGGCTGATCGGACAACAGGGTACCGGAAAAAACCTGCACTACGAATACTCGGTGTTCGACCTGAGAGATTACGGGGTCTATGACGGGATGTACGCCTGTCTGACGATCCCGAAGATCGACCTGAGGCTGCCGGTATATCTCGGCGCCGACAACAGTATCATGCAGTACGGCATTGGGCATCTGTACGGAACATCGCTGCCGCTTGACGAAAAAAATACCAGCTGTGCGCTGGCGGGGCATACCGACTACATCGGCAGGATCTTCTTTGACTATATCCGCAATCTTTCTGAGGGCGACGAGGTCATCGTCCGCAATTACTGGGAGGATATCGTCTATCATGTGATCGAAAGAAAGGTCGTCAAGGAGAATCAGGTCAACGACCTGTTGATTCAGGACGGCAGACAGCTGTTGACGCTGATCACGTGTATCAAGAATGACGAGGGCGGATTTGACCGGTTTTTAGTCATTTGTGAAAAGCAGTAGATAAGAGGCCGGCGGTTTGGATCCGCTAATCTGCATTATCAAATAAAGGAGTGCCGATCCGGTACTCCTTTTCCGCTTTCAAATCATCTGTTCGTATCCGTTATGTGCATGCTTCGGATAACCGAAACGCATTCCGGCTTTCCGGTTAGCTCGGAATCTTTTTCTGCGCGATTATTCATAGACTGTTCATTGACTTCCCGCACTGAATATGCTATCATTTTTGCATAAATAACCTATCTAAACGGTAGGTAATACATAAAACGGTGAGATCATCGTGCCCGCTTACGATTGGGAAGGATCAAAAGCAAAATCATTGTTGAATAATAACTATTGAGGGTGATACCATGTCAGAAAACATCAATCAGAAAATCAACGCGCTGGCTGACAGCCTGATGGAAGATTACGAGAAGGGCAGGACGATCGACGAGATCAAGATGTTCGAATATCCCGATAAGGATATCGTGATCGATATTCTCGAGAAGGTCAAGATCGTCGTCTATCCCGGCTACTACAAAAACCGCCATTACCGCACCTATACCGTGCGCAATAATATCTCGCTGCTGCTGGAGGATATCATCTACAACCTGATCAAGCAGACCGCGATCGTCCTGCGTTACTCTCCGGTATATGAGAACGCGGACACTGATTCGATCGCGCACGCCGCAGAGCGGATCACCTTTGAATTCCTCGAGAAGATACCGAAGATCAGGGAGTACATCGATACGGATATCCAAGCCGCCTTTGACGGCGATCCCGCGGCGTACAACAAGGACGAGATCATTTGCACCTATCCGGGGCTGTACGCCATCTTCACCAGCCGCATCGCCCATGAGCTGTATCTGCTCGGTGTGCCGCTGATCCCGCGTATCATGACCGAGCACGCCCACAGCGTGACCGGCATCGACATCCATCCGGGCACGACCATCGGCAAGTACTTCTTTATCGACCACGGTACCGGCATCGTCATCGGCGAGACGACCGTTATCGGCGATAATGTCAAAATCTATCAGGGCGTGACCCTCGGCGCGCTGTCGACCAAGGGCGGTCAAAAATGGAAAAACGTCAAGCGTCATCCCACGATCAGCGACAATGTCACCATCTACTCCGGCGCATCGATCCTCGGCGGCGAGACCGTCGTCGGCAAGGGCGTCGTTGTGGGCGGTAATGCGTTCATCACCACCTCTATCCCCGAGGGAGCGCGTGTCAGCGTCAAGAGCCAAGAGCTGTTATATAACTACGACGCAGGTCATCCTGTTGAGCGCAAAGAGATCGAGCAGGACGAGTCGTGGTACTACAATATTTAACGCATCTGCGTGCGCTGTAACTGCACGACGACCGCAGAGCCGAGCACAAAAGCGATCGTTACACAATACAACAAATAAACATCCTGACTTCTCGGTTGAGGTCAGGATGCCTTTTTGTTATATTCGATTCTAATATGATAACAAGTCCTGCGTCGTATTTGTCAGCTTCAAGAGCGACACGCCTGTCGGGGTGAATCTCAGGCTGATGTTCCAGCTCTCTACGCCCTTTGCGACCGCCTCGCTCATCACGGCTTTGACTTCCTCATAATGCGTGCTGTGCAGGTGGGGCTTGACATCTGTTTCCTCATACTGCTGAACGGTCAGCAGGATCGCGCGCTCGTGATCTTTCAGAGAGGACGCGAGTTCTTTTACATGCCTGACCATCCTGTCAGTCGACGAGAACGGCGTGACCTTCTTCGTCTTTATCGTATCGCCGTACTTGACGTTGACGGTCGTCAGCGGCGTTTTGACCTCCAGATAGGTATTGCCGACGAGGAAATCGAGCTTTGAGCTGCCTAGGAACACCTCGCGCTTCACCTCGTCATAATCGGACACCATTTCGTCCAGCTGGTGAGTATTCAGCAAGAACTCCACGATTCGGTTAGAGAGGATCAGGTTGATGCCGACCCAGTTCTTGTCGACAGCGTCGGGATCATCGAACGACACTGCCTCGACGGTATATTTTAATTTGCGTTTTGGATCATCGCTTTTTGATACAAGGCAGGCAACTCCCGCAAGGTCGACGTCGCCGATACGCGTTGTCGCGGGACAATGCGCCTTTATGATTTCGCCGTCCATTTCAATATTCATCGTAAACTGCGAATTACGTTTGACGATCCTTGCCTCCTGCAGCACTTTATCAAAAGTATATTCCATCTCTTGCGATCCCTTTCTTGACGTATCATCAACTTACTCACGTAAATCAGAATTTATTTCTGGTATCAATAATGTATTTCATATTATGGTACTTCGAAATAACATCATAAAATCCCATTGATTTATAAAGAGCATATCCGGAATCAGTAGCTTTAAGTTCTACAAAATCAAGTTTTAATTTTTCTGATTCGGACAGCAATAGTTTAATCAGCTTTCCGGCAATACTTTGTCTTCTGAATTGAGGCTTTGTATATACATTCAAAATTGTTCCTGTTTTCCCATTGATAAAAGTTGGATTTGAGGGCTTTTCTGAAACATACAAAAAACAACAGCTTACAATTATGCTTTCAATTCTGCAAACAAAAACAAGTAAATCTTTATTGAGGTGAGCACGAAAATAATTAGGCAGACTTTCAGTAATCAAAGACAATCTGTCAGGAGTTATTTCACCATAATCCTCCAATAAGTATGCAATTCGTAATTCAACCAAATCATTTATATCATTTGGATTAGCCTTTTCAAAAATCATACTATACCTCTAAATTCCGATTTGTCTTACTAAGATTATAACAGACATATACTGCCTTGTCCACAAAAAAAGCTCCGGGCAGATGACACGGAACTTTCGCTTATCAATACTATATACGTGATGATTTCACAGATTTTGAAACTTCATAAAGAAACCTTTGTGAAGCTTTGGAAAACACATTGTCCTTTTTCCAGATGATGTGCAGCTCTTCACTGATGGCAGTAGACAGTGGCTTAAAGATCAGCTCACTGTTCCGATTCGGTTGATGAACGCTCTCTAAGCACAGCGCATAGCCTAAACCGTCCTGCACCATTAAGGCACCATTGAAGATCAGGTTGTAGGTTGCGACTATATTTAGCTTGTCTGCGGAGCGCCCGAGCAGACGCTTGATAACGCCGGTTCTGTCAGCCTGACGGGATACGATCAGCGGTTTGTCATATAAATCCTTCGACTCGATCGTCTCCCTGTCGGCAAGAGGACTGTCCCTGCGCATCAAGACGCCCCATAAATCGCTGTTAGGGACGCGGATGGATTCGTATTTCGATTCATCTGCACTGCCGAATACCAGACCGAAATCAACCAATCCGCTGTCGAGCTTCTCTACGACGTCCGTTCTGTCGCCGCTGATGATATGAAAGTGAATGTCGGGATAGCTGTCGCGGACACATTTCGCGGCTTTTGTGATTGTACGAACGCCTACCGTTTCTCCCGCGCCGATAAAGACGTCGCCCGCGATATGATCGTCGGAAACGGCGATCTCATTCTCAGTCTTATTGACAAGGCTGACGATCTCCTCCGCTCGCTTCTTGAGGATCCTGCCTTCGTCGGTCAACTCGATCTTCCTGCTGCCGCGGATAAACAGCTGTTTGCCGAGCTCCGTTTCCAAATCTTTCAGCTGGCGCGACAAGGTCGGCTGGCTCAGGTGCAGGGCGTTCGCTGCACCTGTGAAGCTTTCTTCTCTTGCTACTGCCAAAAAGTATTGCAGCACTCTCAGTTCCATCATTTTTCACCTCGTCACCATCATATCACACTTATCTATTCCTGTAAAGCATAACATTATATTTAATATAAGTATTTGTAATTATATTGACCGTGCGGTATAATACAAACATAGAGAAGGTGATCCAATGACAAATGAAGAATTTTTTGCAATACTGGACAGCGGTGAAGAAGTCGTCGCGTTCAGCGAAGTTCATCTGAAAATGACCGAGCTGTCCAATGAGGCGATGAAGATCACCTCCGAGCTGAATCATACATACCATACGCCCGAAGAGATCAAGGGCTTGATGGAAAGGCTGACCGACAGAGAATTTCCCGAGGGTGCGTATATGTTCCCGCCGTTCTACACCGACTGCGGTAAGAATCTGAAAATCGGCAAGAACGTCTTTATCAATTCCTGCTGTCAGTTTCAGGATCAGGGCGGTATCACCATCGGCGACGGAACGCTGGTAGGACCGAAAACGGTGATCGCAACACTCAATCACCAAATGGATCCCGCAAAGCGGGCGAATCTGATCCCCAAGCCCGTTACCATAGGCAAGAACGCATGGATTGGGGCAAACGTCACCATTCTTCCGGGTGTGAACATCGGTGACGGCGCGGTCATCGCCGCGGGAGCGGTCGTC
Organism: uncultured Ruminococcus sp.; assembly: GCA_902776185.1. Classification (GTDB taxonomy): domain Bacteria; phylum Bacillota; class Clostridia; order Oscillospirales; family Acutalibacteraceae; genus Ruminococcoides. The sequence continues at coordinate 63,840 of CACYPH010000002.1, read as the reverse complement.
AACAAAAATGTCGAAGCAAACACCGTTGTGGGCGGCGTACCCGCAAAATTCATCAAATATATTGAAACGGAGTGAACAGAATGAGAAAAGGATTTCTGATATTTTTATCGCTGTGTTTCGTTATTCTTTTGGCTGCCTGCAATGGTGAGCAGAGCCGGAACGAAAAAACTGCACCGACCGTGCTAGCCGCGACAACAGCGGTGACGGAAACGACACAGCCAACCGTTGCCGCAACACAAAAGGTTTCATCTATACCTGAAACACAGAATACGGCTGCAGAACCGACTCCCACCGAAGCTGAGCAGGAACAGCCTCAAAACAACTACGATCAGCCGGAATATGAGGAAGAACAGCCGCAGGAAGTACAGAGCGGCGACCTTCAAATGACGATCGGCGGCACAGCGGTATCAGTCGCGTGGGAGGATAATGACGCAGTACAATCACTCAAAGAGCTATGCAAGGATCAGCCTCTCACCATCTATATGTCCATGTACGGCGGCTTTGAGCAGGTCGGCTCTATCGGTACCTCTTTACCGCAAAACGATGTGAAGACGACCACCTCCGCAGGAGATATCGTCCTATATTCCGGCGATCAGATGGTCGTGTTTTACGGCTCCAACACTTGGTCGTATACACGCCTCGGACACATCACAGGCAAAACGCAGGCAGAGTTAACGGAGCTGCTTTCAAACGGCAGCGTAATCATTACATTGACAATTTAACAGGAGGAAAACGATAATGAAAACAGAAGAATTGAAATTAACACAGGAATGGGACAAGTGCTTCCCGAAAAGTGAAAAGGTCGAGCACAGCAAGGTGACCTTCGCAAACCATTTCGGAATCACCCTCGCGGCGGATATGTATGTGCCGAAGGATGCAGAGGGCAAGCTGCCCGCAATCGCCGTCTGCGGCGCGTTCGGGGCTGTCAAGGAACAGCATTCCGGTTTGTATGCGCAGACAATGGCTGAGCGGGGCTTCCTCACGATCGCTTTCGACCCGTCTTTCACGGGTGAGAGCGGCGGTGAGCCGAGATATATGAACTCTCCTGACATTAACGTAGAGGATTTTCAGGCGGCGGTGGATTATCTCTCCTGCCGTGATGACGTCGATCCTGACCGCATCGGCATTATCGGTATCTGCGGCTGGGGCGGAATGGCATTGCAAACCGCCTGTATCGATACCCGTATCAAGGCGACCGTCGCCTCTACCATGTACGATATGTCCCGCGTAACCGGAAACGGGTATTTTGACGAACAGGATAACGAAGAAGCCAGACACAAGGCACGCGTTGCAATCAATAACCAGAGAACAGAGGATTTCAGAAACGGCAGTTACAAGCTCGGCGGAGGTACGATCGATCCGAGCATCGAGGATGCTCCGGATTTCGTAAGGCAATACTCTCAATATTACAGAGTCCGCGCCTACCATCCGCGCTCTCTTAACAGCAACAACGGCTGGAACGTGACCGCCGGGACGTCACTGATCGACGTCTGTAAGCTCCGTATCAATCCCTGCACCGGATGTGTGCGCTGCGTAAAGTAAAGCTCTTGAAAAAAGTCTTGACAAATGATGGAGGATAACATATAATACGAGTTAGCTGCGGCTAACTAATACTTCTTCCTCTTTAAATCTCTGAATAAATCCCCTCTTTTCGTCTATCACAAGGAAGGCGAAACTATTTTTTGAGCATTAGTTAGCAGCCGCTAACTATCCATGAAAGGAATAACTCTATGTCTGAGGAAATGCTGACACAGCACTGTTCGGCTCCTACGGCTGGGGCGACGGTGAATGGATGCGCAACCGGCAGGAACAGTGCGAAGCCGACGGCGCGATCTTAGTAGCAGAGCCGATTATCTGCAACGATGCTCCCGACGACGAAGCATTAGCTGCCTGCAAAGCATTAGGCGAAAAGCCCGCCGAAGCATAATCAATTAGCTGATTTCATTTTTTGCAACATATTTTCTTCACCGAAAAACACAGTAGCTGAATGGCTGACTGTGTTTTTCGGCATAAAAAAAGGAGTCGTTTATGAAAGAGAAAAAACCAAAAAAGCAAAGCGATCTTTTGACTGCGGTTAAACCAAGACTATGTAAACTACAGCCGTAGACTTTATGTTCATTTTCTCCCCACAAGCAGTGCCGAGCCGGAAAGCCCCATCCAAACAGATTCAGATTTTGACATGAGTTTTCCATCCGTCGTATCGATCAGCTCTGCCTTTTCATAGCCCATTTCCCGCAGTTTTTTCAAAAACGCCTGCATATCGCCGTATTTCGTTTTGGAAAAAATATCATGGATTGCAAAGGTGCCGCCTTTTTTCAAGGTGCGAAGCGTTTCAAGCAAATATGCCTGTCTGTCACCCGGGATATTATGATAAACATAATTACTGCAAACAGCGTCGAAGGTCTCGTCTGCAAAATCCAGCTTTGTCGCGTCTCCGCGCTGAAAGGACGTATTCTTCGCGCCTTCCGCTTTGGCGTTTCTCTCACACAGCGGCTGATTGAAGGAGGCGTATTCCTTGCCCCAGCGGTCGACGCCGATGAAGCTCGCCTTGGGGTTTCTTTTTGCGCAGGCGATGGTCAGCGCTCCACTGCCGCAGCCGACATCAAGACATTTGCTGCCGTCGGGTACGTCAATATAGGCGGCGATCCCGTCGATGATCTGTTTGGACATTTTCCGCTTGCCATTGTAATCAAAGGCGCGGTACACCAGGGCCATCCAGACCGTGATGCAAACGCCTGCAGCCGTCCCGATAAGGAAAATGATGAACAATACAGTTTTTAAAACGCCGGAAACGATCTCGGTCAAGCCGAAAACGATGAATAAAACAAGAAATAGCGCGGTTATACTGAGCGCTGTATAGATCATACCCTTCGGCATCCAGTTTTTGTAATCAGGTTTCATAGGTAGGTTCTCCTTTTCTGTTTGTATTTATATCACACACTCTTGGTACGCTGCCAACCGTCGCCGGCATCGGTCTCGTGGCGAACAAACCTGAAATCACATATGTCGCCGCCGCTGCAAATTGTTTTCGTTCGAATAAAATCGGTATAAGGCAGATCGCCGTAGTTGATGATATCTGCATGACAGCACATCGTTCCGAGTTTCATCAGCCCTCTTTTTCCGAGTATTTTAGCGTAGATACACTCGTTGCACTCAAAATGAAATTCATGCTTCGGGTCGTCCTTGTGCCAGGTGTAGCGCCAGCCATAGCCCGATCCCTTCTTGAAGCCGAGCGGCACGATCTTTTTCATTAAAGGCAGAAAGAAGCTCTTTTGCCAGCTTCTGCATCCCGGACGGGTCAAGGAACTTCCACATCTTCTCACTGACGATTTTGTAGGCTTCTTCCTCGGTCTTACCGTGCTTTTGCAGCACTTCATACAAAGCAATGGAGGTCAGGATCTGCGCCATATGCTTGTAGTTGCCTTTGTCACAGAACTGCCTTTCTTCTTCTGTCAATTCGCCGATTCTGTCGCAGACTTCTCTTTGAATATCCGTCGGCAAGGTCGGGAAGTAGTTCTGATAACGGCTGATGGCAACCAGCTTTTTAGGATGATAATTTGATTTTAACATAGAATCCTCCAATCATTCACTTGTTATCCCAGCGCAACATCCAGCGCCATCATCACGGTGAAACCCACCGCAAAGAGCAACACACCGATATGAGAATGTTCACCCTGCGTCATTTCGGGGATTAGTTCTTCTACTACCACATACATCATCGCGCCGGCGGCAAATGACAGCAGGTACGGCATTGCGGGAACGATCAATCCCGCGAACAACACTGTCAACGCGCCGAAGATCGGTTCCACTGCGCCCGACAGCGTTCCGTTCAAAAAGGCTTTTCCTTTTGATTGTCCCTGAGCATGGAGCGGCATGGAGATGATCGCTCCCTCAGGGAAGTTCTGTATCGCAATACCGATCGACAGCGCCAATGCGCCTCCTGCGCTGAGCTCAGCGGAGCCGGAAAGAAGCCCCGCATACACAACGCCAACCGCCATTCCCTCGGGAATATTGTGCAGGGTGACCGCGAGCAGCATCATGGTTGTGCGGGCAAGCTTGCTCTTCGGGCCTTCTGCTTTTTCTTCATTGATGTGCAGATGAGGAATAACGTGATCGAGCAAGAGTAAAAAGCCAACGCCCAGCCAAAACCCAATAAACGCAGGCAGAAATGACCATTTCCCCATCGGCTCTGACTGTTCGATCGCGGGGATGATCAAGCTCCATACGCTTGCCGCTGTCATCACTCCCGCCGCAAATCCTGTCAGTGCCTTCGAAACATTCACACTCAGCGATCGTTTCATAAAGAAAACAACAGCAGAACCGAGCGTCGTACCGATAAACGGGATCATTAAACCAAATATTATAGATGCGGTCATAAGCTCACCTTTCTGTACGGAATGATAAATGCTTTCTTTGACATAGATACACTCCTTATCATGATCCGTCTACCGCTTCGGAAACCATGGGATACAGCGGTTTACCTTATTGCAATATTCCGTGTACGCTTCGCCGTAGAGCTTCCGGAGCCACTTCTCTTCCGTTTGTTTCAACAGAATGGTAAGAAACGCCCAGTAAAGGAACGGCAGGATCAGAAACAGCACATTTCCTCCGATCATCAGTACGCCTGTGCAAAGGATCAGGATAGCCGAGTAGATCGGATTGCGCACCAGCGCATATGCTCCTGTAGTCACCAGATGATTATGAAGTATCCCATCATCGATCTTTGTAATAATGACCGCATATACCCACAGGAATATCGCAAAGAGGATCAATAGGATCCCGACTATGATCAGCGGGATCCTCAAGATCACTATATTGCCGAATCGAAGCGGCGGCAGGTTCCTGCAAAGCATAGCCGCAACCGTCAGCGCGATCACAACAGTGCCAAATACAGGTCCCGGTCCGTAAATCGGCAGATGACCTTTTCTGTTTTTCATCCGCATCACTCCATAAAGCTAGTTATTGCTAACTGCATTATAACACAACCTATTCAAAAACTCAATATTCTCTCGATTATTATGCAAACCTGCGATAGACTTCAGGCGATTTCTTTTTTGAAATGCAATTTTCTGTTTTCATTGATGAATTCTGATATGCGTGATACTGTTTTCTCAGAACATTTCGGTGCAGATCTCAAATCCCTTGTGGGTATAAAAAATATTCAAATATTCGGGTGGTTTTTGTACCTCTATAACGAGCGAAACTGTCTAAAGACATTAATATAAGGATAAAAGCGGTGTTTTATCTATAGGAAGTCGGTCGCCCCGTCTTGGGAGCGACCTCGTCGTCGCGGACTGCGCTCATTAGAAGTGGTCAGGCATGACCGCTCCCTTATCGCTTCGCCGCTCCTCTTCTCCCCAAAATGCAGGGGCATTTGGGGGACCCCGTTTGTCCGCCGGACTGATTTTGCCTACGGATTGCGCTTGCGCTTAATCCTTGGCACACTCGCCTTCGAATCCGCTTTTCTCCACTGCACGGATAATAATAAAGACGGTAAGTATCTTGCAATACTTACCGTCTTTATCAATGGTGGAGATAAGCGGATTCGAACCGCTGACCTCTTGAATGCGAACCAAGCGCTCTCCCGAGAGAGCGGATTACGCACCCCATGGTCGTGAATGATGATGTTTATCCTATCGGCTGACCGATACGGTCGTTGGATTCCAGATTAGCGAGCCAGCGCTGGATATAGGTCGCGTCCGTGATGGAAACAAGACCGTCTTCATCCGTATCGGCGATCGTCTCGTCGAGGACAGCCGGAATCGGAAGACTGGCTAAGTGCCTCTGGATGCGGGTCGCATCGAGAATAGAAATGGAACCGTCGCGATCCACATCTCCCAGCAGCGGGGAGGGAACATAATCCGGCGCGAACTGTTCGCTCAGCCACGCACAGCGCCCCTCCATCCAGTCGCAGGCATAACGGAACACGCCTTCAAAAGTCTGCTCATAAGAAGTCTCAACTGGTTCGACAATCATTTTTTTCGACGCGGCGTTATAATGCGCCTTATTGAGACCGGAGTGATCCGCGATCCAGCTTCCGGTATTCAGCAGCCAGCCGCTCTCGTAATTCATCGCGGCGGAGTCCCCGACCAGAGCCATATAATGTTCTCTCGTGTACAGCTCGCTGTCGATCTCTTGGCTGAACTGTTCGCCGGAGAAGTGCCTCAGCGCAGGCATAAAGCTCTCGAACCAGATCCGGGGCAGGCTCGCCTTAATCTCCGCATTCTGTGAAATGCGCGCAATCGTGTTGGCTGAGCGTTTGCCGCCGTTGGCGATTCCCTTGTAGCGGCACCACCAGCCGGTGTACTCCTCATAATCGGTCACTTTCATGCTGTGCAGATCCCACGCTATGCCGACCGCGTTGCCTAAGGTGTTGTCATAATCCCATACAGGCGAGCCAAAGAATTTGTACACGCCGTTCTCGTCCTGCTTATAGGTGAAGAAGGTGCTGGACACGCCGCTGTCCCAGTTTTTGCCGAGCTCGTTGATCAGGTACAGCTTAGCGACAGAATCGATATCGGCGACCTCGGAGAGCTTGCCCGTCGGCGCCGTTGCGTCATAGAAGGCTTCGAACTTGGTCCTGACATACGCCTTGACCTCGTCGTAGCCCGGCTTGCCCGGATCGATCTCTGGAGCTTTGATCGTCAGCTTCATGCCTCTGGCGCTGACCCAGTAATCGTCGTCTGAGGCGCTCGCGTCGATCTCGACGATGAAGGGGAAGTCCTCCTTGACGGTGCCGTCGTCGTTGAGATAGCCTTTATCGTCTACCTCGGGTACCAGACTGCCCGGCTCGACCTTCTCGCACATCAGATAGGAGCCCCAGTAATAGCCGTTGACATAGAAGTCCACATAGCGGGAGTCGGAGGCATAGGGCAGACCGACGGCGTCGGACAGGTCGTAGAGGATACGGTTGCGGCTGAGAGAATCGTCCTGATAGTTGGGCAGAATGGAGTACTTTTTATTCTTTTCCATCCCGGCGATCGAGACCTTCTTATCGTAGGTGATATTATAACCCTTTTTCGGCTTGTCCCACGAGGTGTTGCCCCTGCCCTTGATCTTCTTGATCGCGGTGTTGTCGATTGCGCCGTCGGGCGTGACGATCGCGCCGGTCGCTTTCGCACTCAGGCTTTTATCCTCGTTGAGATAGGTCATCAGATCGGTACCCTTGCCGTCCGCATCGGGATTATTGATGTAGATGGCGGCCTCGGCGTTCGACCGCATGATCTTCAGCGTATAGCTTTCACCACAGACGGTGACCGGATAGACCGCATTCGGCTCATAGGCGATGGCCTGAGTCGTGTGGGCGGCGACGGTCACGCCGTTGAGCGTTACCGCCTCGTCATAACCGTTGTACACGTCGATGACGGCTTCACCGGCGGAGGAAGGGAGGAAGAAGTACTTTTCACCGGGCTTCTCCACAACGAAATCCTCGTCATGGACGCTCTGCCATGCCTGCCACGCCTGTGTATCGGCGGAATCGCTCACGGCGTGCACATACAGTGCAGGAATGCCGCCGAAGTCTGCCGGGGCGCCTTTCTCTTCTGCCGACGCGGCAAAGAAAGGAACAGCGGTTACGGTAAGCAGAACGGCGATTAAGAATGCAACTGCCTTTTTCATAAAGAAAGCCTCCTGTGTCGATATTTGTATCTTCATTATACAATCGGCACAGGAGGCTTGCTAACATAATCCCACGCATCTTTTAACACAATTCAATTGTTGCCCGGTCGGAAATACACAGCAAGGCATACCTGTATTCAGCTGTTTTTCCGATCCCTTCTGTATTGTGACGGCGTCATACGGTACTTCTGATAAAACGCACGGGTAAAATACGAAAGATTGGAAAAGCCGCATGACAGTGCGATCTCCGAGATCTTTGTATTTTCATGGATCAGCCGGTTTGCGGCGGCCTCCAGCCGGTAGTTCTTCAGGTATTGCGTAAAGGATACTCCCGTCAGCTGCTTGAACAGCTTTGAAAAATGGCTCACAGAATAATTGCTGACCGCCGCCATCGCATCCACGTCGATGCTGTCTGCGTAGTGTTCTTCGATATACCGCAGGGAGTGCTTCAGCTTTTCGAAGATGATGTCTTCATAAGCCTGTGCGTTATTGGAAGCCTCACAGTATCCGACGATAACAGACATCAGTTCATACAGCTTTCCTTTGATCCACAGCTCGTTACCCGGTCTTTGCGTGTCGGCGCTTTGCGTCAGCGCGAGGATGATCGGCGCAATTCCCGGATTCAGCGGATGATCGAGAGAGATATACTCGGGCATCAACAATTCGCGGCTGTAGATCGGCTCCAGATACTTTTCACGGCATGCGTCGTCCTGACCGCTCTCCAGCATGGAAAAGCGGAACAGGATATTCACATAGAGCCCGCGGCAGTTTTCATGCTGTTTGATGGCATGGATCATCTGCGGATGAATCAGGAGGAACTCTCCGCTGTTCACCGTATAGTCGCTGTTTCCGACAGAGACGCCGATGCTCCCCTCCCGTACGCTGATGATCTCCATTTCTTCGTGCCAGTGAAGCGGAAAACCGCTGAGCCAGTCCGGAACGAGTCCCCAGTATACCGCATACGGAAAAGAAGGTGTCCCATGAATTTTGGTTTCCTGATAAGACATTCTTTACCTCAATCAAATCGTTTGCCTAATGGTTTTGTAACGCTGCCTTTATTATACGGTGAATCATGTCTGAGTCAGTCCGTTTGCTTCAAGGATCAGAATTCCCTCCGGCTGAAGCAGGCGGTCGGCGTAATGATTCCGGAAAAGGATGTTTCCGTCACGGTCGATCCGGCACGGTTCTTTTTCCGCGTTCAGATAGATATCCACGGTTCCGGATTTTTGATAGTGCAGCAGCCGCGGATGATTCCGGTGACGGATATATTCGATATCGTTGCTGATGAAGTCCTTCCGCGTATGGCGCAGACGGATCAGAGCGGCGACCTTTTGCATAAAGGCATCATACATTCCCCGTTCGATCTTGCTCCACGGCATCGTGCTTCGGTTATAGGGCGACCGATTGCCCTTCATCGCGATCTCGGTACCGTAGTAGATGCAGGGCGAACCGGGCAGGGTCATCAATAAGGCGAGCTTCTGCAGCACTTCGTCCTCGCTGCTGCTGATCGATCCGACGCGGGGCGTATCATGCGTGTCAAGAAAGTTGAACAGCACCTCTGTCGTCTGTTCCGGATACATGGTGCGGCAATAGTTGAGCGCATAGATGAAATCGGAGAAGCTCTGTGCAGGGTGAGCGAAAAAGTCGTTGATGCACCCGGGGAGCGGATAGTTCATCACCGAGTCGTATTCTCTGCCGCCCAGCCATGAGATCGCATCCGTCCATATCTCGCCGAGGAGGAATACGTCGGGGTTAATGCTCTTCAAGGTATCGTGCAGGGTGCGGATAAAGGTGTGAGAGACTTCGTCGCCGACGTCAAACCGTATGCCGTCGATCTTCCAGTCCTTGACCCAATAGGTGCAAAGCTCACAGAAGTACCGCACGACCTCGGGATGATTGGTATTGAGCTTCGGCATCCCCGCCCAGAAAGAGAAGGAAAAGAATCTTCCGTCCTCCGTAGAAAACCGCCGGTCTCTGAAGTCTTCGCTGTTGATAAAGAACCAATCGTAGTAGGGAGAGTCGGCGCCCTTCTCGAACACGTCCCTGCACGCGAAGAACTCGCTGCCGCAGTGATTGAATACCGCGTCCAGCATGACGCGGATCCCCAAGCTGTGAGCGGTATCGACCAGCTCGCGGATATCCTCCTCTGTGCCGAAATCGGGATCGATCTCCCAATAATCAAAGGTGTTATACTTGTGGTTGGTGTTGGAGCGGAAGATGGGCGTCAGATAGACGCCGCTGATCCCCAGCTCCTTGAGGTATCCCAGGCGCTCGGTGATCCCTTTCAGATTTTCGCCGTAAAGGTCGTTCCATCCGGGATTCGAGAAATCGCCCCATGCTCTGAATTTTTGACCGAGAGGGCTGTCTTTACTGCGGCAGAAGCGATCGGGCATAATCTGGTACCAGACGGTGCGCTTCACCCATTCGGGCGGAGCGATGATATCCGAGCTGTTGATCCACGCATATTTATAACACGCCATCGAGGCGGCTTCGTTTTCTTCGATCGGACAGATCTTGTTTTCACAAACGACATAATGCTGCCCGCCGCTGACGAGTTCAAAGTAATACCGCAGCCGCTTATATTTCGGCCGTACGCTGACCGCCCACAGATAATGGTTTTTGAGCTCCGCGAGAATACGCATCTCGATCTTCTCGCCGTGCCATTCGGGCGTTCTCATGAGCTCGTGGATGAACGGATCCCCCCAGATCAGGAACGCCTGGCTCACGTCCTTATCCGTGAGGATGGTAACCGTAACGGTGTCCTTATCCGAGGCGTAACAGTATTCGATGGTGGAACGGTGTGAGACTGCGGCGATATTCATGGTATTCCTCCCGCTCTGTTATACATAGAATCATTATATAACGATCCGGCAGAATAAACTATCACTATTATATTCTCTGATTAACACAAAATCAGTTAAATGGCAAAAATACATGCATGATCTCGTTCCATGCCGTGAGTTCCGCGCGCCTTTGTTCCCGATCAGCAGCCCGACAGTCGGATTGTGTTAAAAATCAGGTCATATTATGCAAGAATTATACATGACATGATTGTATAATACAAGCAGATCACGAATGAAATCAGGCGAAACCATGAAAAAAATGAAGCTTTTCAGCCTTGCATGGCCGATCTTTATCGAGACGGCGCTGTTCATGCTGCTCGGCATGATCGACGTCCTGATCCTCAGCCGATACGACGGCCTTGCCGCGTCCGCCGTCGGCACGGCGAATCAAGCGGTATCCATCGTGACCATCGTGTTCAACATCATATCCGCAGCGAGCGCCGTGATGATCTCTCAGTACCTCGGGGCGGGGAGAAGGAGGGACGCTTCACAGACGGCGGCGCTGGCCATCGTGCTGCCGTTATCCTTCGGTATTCTGATCAGCGCGGTCTTTCTGCTGTTCCGCCGACCGCTGCTGGTGTTGATCGGGGCGGACGGTCAGCTGCTTGACTTTGCCGGTCAGTACCTGTCGATCGTCGGAGGAACGATCTTTTTGCAGGCGATGATGACGGCGGTATCGGTGATCATCCGCAGCCACGGACTCACCCGGATCACCATGTACGTCTGTGCGGGAATGAACCTGTTCAACACGGCGCTGGATCTGGTGCTGGTGCCGCGAATGGGTGTTGCGGGCGCTGCGATCGCAACGTGCGCCGGCCGTTTGATCGGCTGTGTTCTCCTGACGGTTATTCTGTTTACCAAGGTTGAGAAACCGTCTGTTTTCCGGACGCTGATACCGTTTCCCTTCGGACAGCTCAGGATGATGCTGAAGGTCGGCATACCCTCTGCGCTGGAAACCTTCCTCTATAACCTTTCACAGCTCGTCATCACGATGATCGTGCTCAACTGCCTTTCACAGAACGAGCTGATCGCCAAGACCTATGTCCAAAGCATCACAATGCTGTTTTATCTTTGCTCGCTCGCTGTCGGTCAGGCTTCTCAGATCATGATCGGGCATCTTGTCGGGGCGGGTCAGGCTGACGAGGCGTACCGTCAGGGCTGCCGCTCTCACCGAGCGGCGCTGGCGATTATGGCGATCACCTGTACGGTCGGCATGTGGCTGAGAGAACCGCTGATCGGGCTGTTCACCGATGACCCGAAGGTCATTTCTCTTTGTACCGATATCCTGCTGCTCAACTGCGTACTGGAGCTCGGCAGGACAACAAATCTGGTTTTGATCGCCTGTATGCGCGGCGCCGGGGATGTGTATTATCCGGCGGTATGCGCGATTTTTTCCAACTGGCTTATCAGTGTGCTCGGTTCCTATCTGATGGCTGTCGTATTCGGGATGGGCGTCTATGGAATGTGGATCGCGCTCGCAGCGGACGAATGTGTTCGCGGCATACTGATGCTCGTACGATGGAGAAGAGGAAGATGGCGCAGCAAGCGTATCGTCCGATCCGCCGCATCGGATGGCGAAAAGGAGATCAGCGAGTTCAAAGCGGCGTAAAGAGCGCCGCTTGTTCAGCAGCCGTATCAATAATTCCCGTTCCCGTTCTTGACATGCATGATCAGCCTCACGCCCGTCGGTATCGAGGTGAAAAAGATGATTGTCAACTCGATCATCAAGCGCATCGACGTCTGCCGCAGCTATGAGCTGAACATCGAGCTGAATAGGAATATCCGCCGGTTCTTTCTCGGTCTGGATGATAATGTCATTCCATTCCCAAAAACAGCATAAATAACGGGGAGCATCAATAGGTGCTCCCCAGAATTATATCATTTTATCGACAAATGAGTCGAAAAGTGTTACAATATTTTTATAGTTGCATAATAATATGCAACTTTTAGCGAATTCTCCTCATAAGTGAAGGGTATCATTATCTTTTACTTTATGAAGGAGAGAAACAATGTTTATAAAAAAGACAAGTGGCTATGTTATCAGTAGCAATCGGAGAAATACAACTAAATTCTTGCAGGCACTACTTGTGGATTGGCTTGCAGATGCAGATGTCCATTTTCTAAACTGGGTAGTAGTTGAAGATGAAAAGTTGTGTGTACAATGCAAAATATGAAAGGAAAGGTTTATGAAAGACATAATCTGGTTTATCCGCTTCCGCCTTTACATCCACATTGCAGATGTACTATACAACCGATTCAAACTGCTCAAGCCGGTACCGCAACTAGCGAGAAACACAACGGTGCGGATTGGTGGTTGAAAAACAACGGAAAGCTACCTGATTACTATATCACATATAAAGAGGCTAGGAAGTTGGGCTTTAAACCTAAAAAAGGGAACCTCGATAAAGTTGCTCCCGGTAAGACGCTTGCGAGAGGGCAGTACTTCAATCAAGACGGGCATCTTCCTGAGAAACCCGGTCGAATATGGTATGAAGCAGATATTAATTATTCGGGAGGATATAGAAACAACGAAAGAATCCTTTATTCCAGTGATGGATTGGTTTTTATAACTTTTGACCACTACGAAACATTTATTGAGATCACACAAGGAGATTGAAAGTATTATGAAAAGAGTTAATGTTGTATTAGACTTCACAAATATGAAGTATCCGACTCAACTCCACGGTGAATTAAAATCGAAATTTGAGTTTCCGGACTACTATGGACAGAATTGGAGTGCCCTTTGGGACTGCTTGGACGGTTGGTACGATGATGACGAGGATGTGATTGTGGAAATCAGGGGCTTAGATACGATGTCGGATGATATGAGGCGCTATGCTCAAACTATGCTCAAAGTTTTTGATGATGTTCACAGTAATTCACCGAATGTAAAATTTCAGATAAAATGATTTCAGGGAGTACCTTTTGGTACTCCCTGAAATCGTTGGTGGAGATAAGCGGATTCGAACCGCTGACCTCTTGAATGCGAACCAAGCGCTCTCCCGAATGGGTGGCTTACGCACCCCCAAAAGAATCACATCAAAATGTTGATAAACTAACCACGTGACTGCTATTCCGTCTTTTTGTTGATTGATGTTTGATATGGAATCATCCTGACTTCGCGTTTGAGGTCAGGATGTTGTTCTTTTAACTATTCAGCAGCCAGTTATTATCGCCATGATATATCATCTGCTTTGTCATGCCGCCGACAATACAGATATTTTCACCGGTTAATGAACCCTGCTTGATCGGAGCAGAGATAAAGCGCCATGTTAGCGATATCCGATGGGTTGCCGACTCTGCCCACGGGCTGCTGGATCGCGTCTGCACCGCTGTATTCTATCCCATTCGTGTTGATTCGGTCTGGAGAGATCGCATTGACTCTCACCTTGCCAGCGAAGCTCATCGCCATCGCGTGAGTAAGAGCAGAGATAGCACTTTTAGCCGCCGTATAGCTCTCGGTCTGAGGCATGCTCATTCTGTCACGCGACGATGAGATATTGATGATAGCCCCTCCGTTTCTAAAATAAGGCTTGAACAGCTTAGACAGGTAAAACGCCGCAGTCACGCTGACCGACAATGCTCCTTGAAACTCCTCATAACTACATTCATCGATCCCTTTCATTAGGGGCGGAGCATTGTTGATCAGATAATCGATATGACCGTGTTCTTCGATCACTTCCTTTGCAAACTGCTCCACCAAATGAGTATTGGGCGAAGGAGGTTTGACCATGAGCACAAAGATTACTTATACCAGACAGGGAGACTACAACTTGCCCAATTTGAAGCTGCCTGAACAGGAGCCTAGAGAAGTTGGAATCTGGGGACAGCGCCGCAGGCGATACCTCGAGAGCACCATAAGATTCTCTACTATAATCTGCTCACCCGATGCAAGCTGATAGATTACCTTGCCGACATCAATAAAGAAGCACAGGAGATGTATGACCGACTTGTAAAACAACTTGCCGAACAGGAAGGCGCTACAGAACAACTCAAAGCGAAGGATCAAATGCTTTGGGTAGTAAGAATGAACAACATCCGCAATCGTGCAATCGAAATCATAAACGATGAGATAATCTACAAATAGAATAAACCCACTTTGAGATAAAAGTCATAGTGGGTTTCCTTCTTGTGTAGATATCTGTTGCTGATCCTTTTTGATATAAGTAACATGCTGATAAGTTGAGTTCTTTGATCGACGTTCCATGGCGTCGTAACACCGGTTGCGCAGCATGATTTGATTCTGCTTCATTGTGTTCCGATTATCCGCAAAAAACGGACCGTCGATATATACGGTTGTCCTCGGAAAATCGAAGAAGCGTCGCTTCTGATAAGTGACCGTAAAACAAAACACGGGCTTGTTCGTTAAAGCGGGATACCGGAATGCACCTTCTTTGAATGGACGTATCTGTGTATAGTATGGCCAGATATGCGCTTCGGGGTAGATCACAACTGCATGATGTCTGTCAGCGTGTACCCTGACAGCATTTAAAAAGCGCTTCATTCCTGCAATGTCAGAGGAGATCGGCACAGTGCCCAAATCCTCAACAAGGTGACGGATTCCGGGGATAGAAACACTATCGGGATTTGCGACGATATATGCTTTCTTCGGAAAAGTGATCAGCGCAGGTGTATAGGCATCGCCCGAGACGCGGGTATGATTGCCGTATAAAAAGAAGCCTGTTTTCCGATAGGGTCTCAGCTTCTCCCTACCAACTATCTTTTCATGATAAACCGTCTTTTGGATTAAGAATACTAATGGAGCCGCAATCATGTAATACAAGAAAAACGACAATAGCAGCCGTAGAGGATTCTTCGAAAAATAAGAATAATCCGACGGCAGTTTTTTCTGTTCAATATTCAGCTCTGCAAAGTCGTCATTATGCTCGTCTGAATAGTAGATGATTCGTTTCATTGATGTTCCGCCTTTGCAGTTTTCAATAACATTCGCTCCATCTGTGCCATACAGTCCGATTGTCTGAGGGTTCGGTTGTACATTTCAAACTGTTTTCTGTATGTGTCCATGACATCCCTGTTCTCATAAAAGTATTCAATCTTTTCACAAAGATCCTTCGGATTGTTCGGCTTGAACAGTGTTCTGTCGTCAACAGCAAAGAACCGCGTTGCACTTCGTTTTGAATCACAGATGACAGTGACCAGTCCCGCGGCGATTGCCTCCATACACGCGATCGCTTCAATCTCTACAACGGATGTGTGGACATATAGATCGGAGTGTTGAAGCGCTTTGACCAGCTCGGGTCGTTCAAAAAAGCGAAATTCGCAATGGACTTTCTCTTTGCGGGAAAGGCGCTCTAACCGTCCCTTCATCGGACCGTCCCCGGCAAATATGAGCCGAAAGCTATCTCTGTACTTGGATCGTGCCACAGCCTTAATCAAATCTTTCTGAGACTTTTCCTTGCTGTATCTCCCCGTGCAAATGATAGTAAACTTGTCATTACGCATTCTATACGGAGGTTGCACAAAGAATTCATCGCTGACGCCGTTGGAAATCACGTAGTAAGGCACAGAACAGCGCGTATTGGAGTAAAACAACTGACGGATGAATTCGGTCGGGTAATGGATAGCAGTACATTGGCTGTACACTGTCCGATAGAAATTCTGGTAAACGATATGGTTGACAAGCCGGTTGTTCATCGCGCCGATG
Organism: uncultured Ruminococcus sp.; assembly: GCA_902776185.1. GTDB lineage: Bacteria > Bacillota > Clostridia > Oscillospirales > Acutalibacteraceae > Ruminococcoides. The sequence continues at coordinate 47,715 of CACYPH010000002.1, read as the reverse complement.
TGCGAGGTGAAATTCTCCGCCTGACAGTGAAAGCTCGCGCTAATTGGCTTATGAAGTCTATTTGCGATTTTTACCGCGCATTTTGAAAGGGCGAACGGCATCTGCAGATGGACAATGTCTGCCGAGCGGATGGTCTTTTCGAGCAATACTTTGTCCGGTTTGGCGAGTGTGACGCCGTTTTTCTCAACAGCGCGGTCGATCAACTTTCCGAAATGCATGGTCGGGACGACATAGTAGTCCTCCATATCGACGGTCGTATTGTCGGGTGAGACGACATACACCGTATGTCCCTTTTCTCTCAGATAGCTGATCAGGTTGACGGTAGCGATCACCGTGCCGTTGTTCGACTCTCCGAGCACATCGCATATCAGCGCAATTCTCATATGTTTACTCCATTATCATAACAGTTACGGTTTCAGAAAAGAAGTGATCCCTTCACCGTCGTTATATCCCATGCGATAAAGTGTGTCCAACGCGTCGACGTCTTTTGTCAGCGTATCGACGCCGCAGGTGTCGATCGGAGCGATAATCCTGACCCTTCCTTGCTGCTCCAGCTTCTGCGCCAGTCTGACTCCCCTGTTGTATTTCTCTGCACGGGTAACAAGCGCCTCAGCGGCAAGGGGATACCTCTCTCTGATCCTTGCGGCAAGACGAATATCTTCCTCCAGCTCTTTTTTGTAGTCAACGGGATTGGTCAGCACCAAAACGACCTTATCGCATCCCAGCGCAAAGGCTTTTTCAATCGGAACAGGATCAGAAAGCGCGCCATCAAAGTACAGCTCTCTGTCTACCTGCTGCGGTTTACAAACATAAGGGATGGCAGATGAAGCCATCAAGACGTTATAATAATCGGGACGCATATCGGACTTTTCAAAATACTTGACTTCGCCGTCGATCGCGTCGGTTGCGACCGCAATGAAATCCATCGGGTTCTCGCAAAATGCGGTATAATCCAAGGGGTATTCGCCGTCAGAATTGCTCAAAGTGCCGTAAATATAGCTGACGTCCAGATAACAACCCTTCTTTGCCACGTTTCGTCTGCTCATGTACTCGTCACGCTGGGAGTACTCCGTATAATAGACGTAGTTTCGCTTTTTCTGTCCCGCAATAAAGGTTGAGATATTTGCGCTGCCTGCCGACACACCGATCCCAAGATCAAAGGTGATCCCGTCGTCCAAAAATCTGTCCATCACACCGGCGGCGTAGATGCCTCTCAGCCCACCGCCGACATCGACCAGTCCTGTTTTCATTTATGTTTCCTCCGTTTTCATTTTATTCGGCTTTTGCAATACCTCTGAGTAAAAGCCGCAGTACATAACGAGTGAGAAGAGAAGCGCGCCGGCACTTATCCCGGAAATAACCTGCGCAGCCGCTAAGGGCAGATCGGGAAACAGGATCAGCAGACCTATCGAGCAATACAGCGCAGCAGTGCATAGCTTGCCGTACCATTTGGCGCTGTTCACCTGATTTTTTCTGCGGATCGTTATGATACCCATCACTGCCATCAGTAGTTCTTTGAGTACAAACAGACCGATCAGCACCCACATCCACGGATAGCGCAAGGCTAAGCAGATCAGCAGAATGCCCTGCGTCATCTTATCTGCGATTGGATCCAACACCTTTCCTACATCGGTGACCTGACCGGTCTTTCGCGCGATCCATCCATCGAGGATATCCGTAAATCCCGACAGCGCAATCACTCCGATCGACCAACCATATTCCTGTTTTCCAACATAGAGCCACACGATCAGAGGGATCAGAATCAGGCGGAACAGGCTCAGCGCGTTTGGGATCGTCAGGATATTTTTCTTGTTCAATCTGGCTGACATACCACATCACTCCTGTTCGTTTGAGCGTTTTTATCCAAAGCGGGACAGATGATAGGATGCCGTTCCTTATCCCATACAAAGAAGGCGGCAGCAAGGATCGCGCCAAATGTTTCTATCATCATGTCGCCCATCGTATCAATCAACCCGATGTCGATATAGCCGGGAATCTCCTCCCCGTTGATCACCACGCTCTCGATCTTGCCAAGGGTGCCGACAACGCCGTAGCTGTCGGCGAGAAAGTAGGAGTTGACGGTGGTGACATAGCGATCCTGCTGCATATCAGTGCCGAAAAGCCGATCTCCGCCGAACTCATAGAATTCCCACAATGCGGCGACGGCAACGGAAAAGCAGACGGCGAATACGATGCGCATCGTCCGGCTGACCGGTTTGCCTTTGTTGAGAAGCTCCGGGATATAGTATCCTGCCAGGGCGAACGCCATTCCTCCGCAGCAGTGGAGCAGCTTATCCCACCACGGGAGAATGAAATATAGTTGATTGGCTTCGCCTAACAGCGGACCGACAGCATACAAAGATGCCCAGACATAAACTGCCGTCGCTATCCTGCAATGAAAGACCTTTTCAATCAGAACGGGTATCAGCACGAGAAATACCGTTGCGAGAGAAAGGAAAATATTCGTGAAACTGCTTTCCAAGGAGAATCGGATCAAAGAAAAGACGGCAAAGGCTTCGCATACAGCTGTCACGATGATCCGTACCGTATCCGTCGTATGCTCCGCGCGTGCTGTCTGCACTTTTGTAACGGTCATGAAGATTTCCCTTTCTTTTATGATAATATACCTTCACATTATGCCCATTTAATCTTTTCCCACGGCATATCTGCGGCGTTGATTCCAAAGTGTCCGTAACAGGACAACGGCTCGTACATCGGACGGCGCAGATCGAATTTGCTGATGATTCCGTAGGGCGTTAGATCCTCACAGTTCAAGATCAGCCGCAGTATCTCCGGAACAGGAGCCCTTTGCGTGCCAAAGGTTTCGACTGCAATGCTGACCGGTTCCTTAACGCCTATTGCATAGCCGAGCTGTACCTCGCATCGGTCGGCAAGCTCACTCGCTACGATGTTCTTTGCCAGATACCGCGCCATGTATGCAGCGCTGCGATCAACCTTGGATGGATCCTTGCCGGAGAAGGCGCCGCCTCCGTGGCGAGCCGCGCCGCCGTAGGTATCTGCAATGATCTTCCTTCCGGTCAGCCCGGTGTCCGCTGAGGGACCGCCCATCACGAACCGCCCGGTGGGGTTGATGAGATAGCGCGTATCTCTGTCGAGCATATCCTCCGGCAGCACAGCAAAAATCACGCTGTCCATCAGCGCCAGTTTCAACTCCTCCTCGGAGATCGTGTCGTTATGCTGTGCGGACAGTACAACGGTGTCAATCCGCTTCGGAATATCGTTGACATATTCAACAGTTACCTGTGCCTTTCCGTCAGGACGCAGGAACGGCAGGGTTTGCATCTGTCTGACATAGCTGAGACGTTTTGTCAGCTTTGACGCAAGTTCAAAGGCGACAGGCATATAGTTTTCAGTCTCGCGGCAGGCATAGCCGAACATAATACCCTGATCGCCCGCGCCCGCGGCTCGCTCGTTGATTGTCGCCACGCCTCGTGCAATATCCGGCGACTGCTCGTGCAAATCGACTGTTACAGCACAGCTTTGATCGTCAAATCCCTGACCGCTTTCTGTATAGCCGATGTCATGTAGCACTCTACGCACGGTATTCACATAGTTGACATGGGAGTAGGTAGTGATCTCACCCATTACATGGACCTTGTCTGTGCAGGCGGTCACCTCACAGGCGACACGGGCATAGGGATCTCTCCTGAGATGTGCGTCAAGGATCGCATCGGCGATGCGGTCGCAAACCTTATCGGGATGCCCCTCCGTAACGCTTTCAGATGTAAAAAAGCGGTTCATTTTGTACCCTCTTCTCTCTTCTTACATTGACTGCACGACCAAAGATTCTCCGCACAGGGTTTCCAATTTTCGGCATATGCCACGCACTTGTCACAGAGGTGATCAGCGCTTTCGGGTGACTGCGGATCGGTGGAATGCGCGCCGGACTTTGCAACGAGCTCGCGCAGCTTATCGGGATTCTCCAGCATGGGGCAAGGACGCAGATGATTGTCGTTGAACGGTTGCCCGTCGTGATACAGTTGGAAAAGCGGCGACTGCAGAATCTCCATCAGCGTTTTCTCCCTGATGTTGGAATCCGAGTAGTGGATAAAGACGCAGGGATCGGCGTCGCCGTTCGCATTGATGTGGAAATATCGTCTTCCACCCGCTACACAGCCCTGCACATACTCGCCGTCGTTCTGGAAATCCATCGCAAAAATCGGTTTTGTAGCGCGCACATCACGGATTTTGTGGTACATATACTCGCGCTGTTCAGGCGTAGGAAGCAGCTCAGGTACCGCGTCGTTGCCGACAGGCATATAGTGGAAGTACCAGACAAACTTCGCGCCCCATTCGATCATCTGATCAAAATATTCATCCGAGGCGATCGAGTCGAGGTTTTGCGAGGTGTAGCAGCAGCTGATGCCAAAAGGTAGGCGCTTCTTTTTCAGTATCTCCATTGCGTTAACGACCTTAGCATAAGTTCCCTCGCCGCGGCGTGCGTCGGTCGCTTCTTCAAATCCCTCGACACTCAGTACGGGGATAAAGTTCTTGACGGACAGCAGATCGTCCGCAAAATCCTCGTCGATCAGGGTGCCGTTGGTAAATGTCATAAAGGCGCAGTCGTTGTGCTTTCTTGCGATGGCGATCAGGTCACGCTTGCGTACCAGCGGCTCGCCTCCGGTGTAGATGTAGAAGTATACGCCGAGCTCCTTGCCCTGCGTAATGATGGAGTCGATCTCGTCGAAAGACAGATTGAGCTTGTTGCCGTATTCAGCCGCCCAGCAGCCGACACAGTACAGGTTGCAGGCTGAGGTCGGATCGAGCAGGATTGCCCACGGGATATTGCAGTTATATTTCGCTCTCAGCTCTTCTTCCCGCGGCCAGCCGATGAGGTTGGCGTTGATGAGGAAGTTCTCAAATACGGTCTTGATTACGTCCTCGTCGATATCATCCCAGATGCTCCATAGCAACTTGTGCATATTATTGTCGGGATCGTTAATGATCTTTCTGAACGCGTCGCGCTGAACCTCAAAGCTGTTCGGACCGTCGCCGGCAAAACGATCGACCCATTTCATCAGTTTTGGCATGTTTTTGTCAGGATTCTTCCCGATATAGCTGAACGCAGTTTTCAGTCCCATTCTTACGGCTTTGTTATTTGCATTCAATATGATTACCTCCTTTTTGATACCTTTGTATCAATTGTAAAAGAATCTTAGAATTGCAACAATAGACACACGCGCCGGGTGTATGATTTTTTGACACATTCCGACAAGTGTCGCATTCTGCATGGATGCAAAATGAAAACTGCCGCATCTTGCGATGCAGCAACTCTCAAAAATGAATATGGAGTAGGTACCAAGCTTATTGATGCTTGCGCTTGATGATCAAACCGATAATGCCTGCAATGCCCGCAGCCGCAACTGCGGCACCGGCGATCGCAACCCTTTTGTTGATCTTGTTTTTGCCGTCTGCCGCTGTTGACCCAAGCGTTTCGTTGTCCGTAATATCATCTTCGTATTCAGGAAGCTCATCAGATGTATATTTTGCGCGTTCAGCCGCTTCATCTCTTAAAACATCGTTGTTAATATCCATGCTAAACCTTGACCCTCCTTTCGGCTTTATTTGTACTTATCGTAACAACAAATCAAATTAGATTCAATAGACAATCATCGAAGTTTGTCAAAAAAGAAGGGATAATAAAAGAAACAGCTGTCACACCTTACATGTGACAGCCAAGTTTTATATAGATCATTTACTGAATTTCAAAAGCACATCTTTCATACTGCCGTCCATTAACATACAGTATTTGTCGAGCCGAACGTGGTACTCATCGGGGAGCCCTTCTTCAATCCATTTTATCAATATGCCGCTGAGACTCAACGTGTAGAAGGACGCGATGAAATCAATGTCCTCGTCGCTGACGTTTTCAGCCTCGGGATAGGATCGCAGACGCTCGACGATACCGGGCTTTGCACGCTCCTTAAAGAGATTCTCATACTGGATGCGGTTGACCGCGTCGTAGCCGTTTCTCACCTGACGTCTGGATTTCAGAAAGTAATCGAACATCGCGTGAAAATAGCCGTTCACATCCATTCTGTCGATATGCAAACCTTCGATGTGTTCTCTCAGATCGCGCTCCATGATCCAGAACGACAAATCATAGACGTCTTGAAAATGATAGTAGAAGGTCTGGCGGGTGATGCTGCAATCCGTACAGATATCCTTGACTGTGATGCGGCTGATCGGTTTTGTGCTGAGCAGCTTCTTAAACGATTCTGCGATCGCGTTTTTGGTGAGTTCTTTCATAGGCGCTTCTCTCCTCCACACACATTTAACAGGTTGACTTTCGTTATTCGCCCAGAACCTTGTTACCCGAGTATTATAACAATTTCGAGCAGATAATTCAACCTGAAATATCTCATAAATGGAGGATTCCCCGACGTGATACTGTCGGGGAATCAAGTTTAAAGGGATGTTACTCAAGCAGTCCGCTTTCTTTTAATAACAGCTCGATATCCGTTCCTTTCACACGCTTTGTAATCACCTTGAGAAGCTCCTTTTCCTTGAACGACAGCTTCACATCCGTAATCGGTTTTTTGTCGATCGCATAATAGCACGCTCTGAGCAGTTCCCTCACATCATATTTGCTACCCCAGACCTCCGGGACGCCTCGGTCAATATTCAACAGCGTATACACGGATTCCATACCGGTACGCATGGAATATTCAATGGTAAAAATCGTATCTCTGGGGGTTTCGGCAAACTGACCGAGAAAAGCAAAGTTGACGGAACCGTCGGGAACGACATGCGGGCGATCCTCATTCTTTCTCGGTTGGAAGAACGCATTGATATAGGGCATGAAGCAGGTCGTGGTGTTGCAGGCGCTGCGGGCAAGCTCTTCGATTCTGTTCTCTTCTATCCCGATATGGTAGAGCCACTCGCGGCATACTTCTTCACCGGTGCAGAGGCGCATTGCTTTCTTAACATAATTACCGTTGCGGTCGGTATTGAGAGCATAAAGCCAGATGAGAACGGTATCCTTGTCCTGTACCTTGAACTGCGGCTGGCGGTTGATCGTCCATGACAAATACCAGTTATCAACACTGTCTTTTACAGTGACGATACCGCCTGTGGTGACTTTTCCGTCACAAGGATCACGTTTGCAGATCTTAATGATATGCCGGATGATCTCCTCGTCAGAGGTAGCATTGAATTTGTAATACTGCAACCTTGATTCTGAAGTATCGCTTTTACCTATGTATGTGCACTCAAAACTGCATATATTAGTTCTATATAACAGTTCTAAATCTGCTTACCCCGTGTCTGTTCTCCCTTACTATCAGTGATTTAGGGATTTTTGCCAGCCACTTTTTGCTGAGATTGTTATTACCATAAAAGGCGTCGAAGTTAGCAACGGGGAGGACTACCCAATCGGTATCGTCAGCTTTATTTGCAAGGTAATAGCACACCAGATCGGTTATCACCTCTTTAGGCACACCGTCGATGTTTACGGATTCAAGCTGTTTCTTTTCCTTCTCGGAGAGTAAATAATCTTCCGTTCGCAGCGGACCCAGCGCCAACGCATCGGCAATAATATCGTCATAGCGCAGCGTCCATGCTCCCTTAGTATTGAGCGCAAAAATCGGTACTTGCAGTTGATGCACTTTCTTTTTCCATTGTGCTGTAAACCCTTTGGAAATGCCCTCGCACTTTTTACTTGCGGATTTGCTCACCAGATCAGGATGCTCTTTTACAAACCGAATAACACTTTTTATATGGCGATAGAACCAACCTATACCGTTTTTATCAACAAGCTCCGGGAAGTCGGCGGACAACTCACGAAAGTCCACCGGCGGATCGGAGCTTTTCTTTTTGTCCGGTACACTGCACCACGCGCACAGCGCCTTGCGTACATGGTCGATCCTCTCATACGGGTTGCCGTCAAGAATTGCACCTTTCTTATCGTGGAACAGATTACCTCTTGCAATTATCGTAAGAATTCGCCCGAAGCCTGAGAACTCGGCAATCATATCAAAAGTGAACCGTCCGAGGTAGGTCGTATCGCTTTTGCGTGTTGCAGTATAGGTCGGCTGTTCCGTATATGCTTTGAATTCAGCCCATTCATTTGTCATGATTCTAACCACCTGCATTTTTCCAATACCGTCATCGGCATGACTTCCAGTGCAAATTGCCGTTCACCGAGAGCAATAGCACATTTCAGCACCTCGTTCAAATCAAAACTTACTTCATCTTTCGTGTTAGGTTTTAAAAGATACAGACTATTCCGAATTATGACCTGCTTATAATCTGAGGAATGCCTTACACCACTAAGAAGTTGCTTCAAGTCTGCATTGTCGTCTTTGTGGATCAGACTTTTAGAAGTACTGGTCGAACGGTACAAATCATCCAAATCGCAGATGATGTCGCCGAGGACTCGGTAACCGCCGTGACGAAAGTCACAAAATAACTTACGGTATTCATAATCGAGCATACCGCCGATGATAGAATAAGTTGCAATCAACCTTTCCGAAGGTGGGGTCAAGTGCCAATTTATTTCCGTCAGCTTCATTCTTGCCTGATGAATCTGATGGGGCTGAATATCATCAAAGGCGTGGTAAAGCTCATCAATCGAATACCTGTTTTCCTGACCTCGTGCATAAAGAATCCGCTCGATGTCAGTCTTGCGACGCATTTCTTTTGAAATGTGATGAAAATGCTGCAATCGCCTCAGCGCTTCATGGTAAGCGGCGATGATTTCCTTTGTTCGATCCAGAATATGACGATCCAAATGATCTTGCCAGTCCTTGTGTTGAGCAAAAGTGAATAATAAAGAATCCAGCACAGGCTGAGCCTTGTGCTTCTCCATTTCAGCGCCGAGCATATAGGCGTAATACGGCAGCTTTTCCAGATTGGAACTGACAGCGCTCCAATCGGTTTTTTCGATAAACTCTTTCACGCGTTTTGTTGCCGTCGGCTGATACCATTTCCGATCGGTATTGCCAACAATTGACTTGTACTGTAGGAATAGACTTCTCTTTGTCTTGCCTGTTTCCAGATAAGCAGATAAATCCGGCTTCACACCGCTCTTGGCAGAGTCGATCTCTAATCCTGTCAGGATCGCCAACAGCTCGACATCCTGCCGATTGTACTCTCGCTCAGCACTGTCGCTGTTCTCGTCATAGGCAAGTATCCCTCGGCGCAATGCGGCGTTACTGATCTGTCCGACGCGAGAAGAAAAGGTGCTCTTAACTGTTTCCATCCTCGCATGCCAATCATTTGCGTCAGCGATGATCGGATCAGCAGACGGTATTTTCAGCACAGGTAACGACTTGTTGTTTTCATATCCCCTGCGCACACAGTCATTGACAAGCGGATCGGCAATCGTTTTCACCATGTCACCGTCATAGTCCGCACCGCCGAGGCGATCGGGAATCAAGGAACGTGAGTCCACCATCATAACATACCGAAGGTGAGACAGATACTTTTCTCTGATAGGTCCGACTGCTTGCAAAGGGCGAACAAACGCTTCTTCATTCCGCGCAATATGCGGACTGCGCAGAAGGGTGTAATATTCTTGCGCAGCATAAGTGGACTGCGGCGCATGGATTATGTTATCGGTCAAGCACTCCGACGATAAGGCTTTATATGCCTTGCTTTCCCCTTCGATATTCTTCACGATGTACGCCAAAAACCGCATAAGATCATCGGACAAATACCGGTTATCTCCGGCAATCAACAACTGTCCGACTGCATACTTTTTCCTGATGCTCTCTGCGCTGTCAGAGAGCTCTTTTGTATATAGCGGCTCTTCCATAAAAAGTGGATTGCATTTGACGATCTCAGCACGCTGTCGACGTTTGTCATTGATTTCAAAACTATCTATCCCTTGCAGGAAATACTCTCTTCTGTTTGCATATTCTCCCACAAGGCGATAGTATTCCGTCTCTGTCGTTTTCGTCAGCCAATGACGACTATCCGATTCAGGTGATCGATCCCATCCGAGCGGCAAATCCAAAGGACGAAATTCTTCATCTGTCAGCGCTAACGTATTCAGAAACTGATAATTCATCTCAGTCGTTTCTTGCTGCTCCGTTTTATCCATGCCTGAGATATAAAGCGCATACCCATACTCTCTGCACCGTTTGAGATACTCTGCCCATGTCAAACAGTTCTCTGTCATCCAACCGAAGCCTTTGAACATACTCTTTGTGAGAATCATGTCAACATCTTCTACAGCGTGAATGTTTCCCCAGATATCTTTGATCTTTGTAACACCCAGCTCAGCGAACAGACCTTTGAAATCCACTTCATGTACGACACCCTTGATATACGGCAAACGGATTTGAAAGGAATGGTGTTGTTTGTTGATATTTAACTTTCCGGCGAGTTTTTTTGAAATGATTCCTTCACCATCGAATTCCAATACTTCTACATCAGCTATTGTTTCTACACGGTTGTATTTACGGATCGCGTTATCCGTTCCGTCATCCTCTACGGTAATGATCTCTGCATCCTTTACGATACTTTTGGGATTGTCTATTACGACAATCCTTTTTTCATGCAACAAATTTGCAATTTCATATCGCCGACCCCTGGTAAACATCAATCCGTTGTATGCGTAGAGTTTGGACAGCTGACATTCTCCAATCTCCATGCCGAGCAACATCCGCTCTCGCAACGGCTCATAGATATCCTCACGCACAAACGACAGCACATTATGGCGGCTCATGCTTGCCGAACGTTCGAAAGCGATATATCGACTTTCGGGATAACCTTTCCCAAAATACATGGTAATACCTTCGGGACGGAACAGATACTCTGCTTTATTTTGCAGATCTGCTGTTCTGCCAATCGGCTTTCTGTCAAAGATACCCGAAAAGTCGATGTAGACAAAGGCGTCATATAAACTCTCGCATATAGCATTGAGTTCCTCGGAGCCGTACAACAGCTTCATCGCCTGATAAAACATCATACAGTCGTCCTGTTTCGTATCTTCGATCAGATATTCTTTTGACGGATCGGTTGCATCAAAACGGAATGCCCAACCATCAAAAGTCTTTGTCGCAGAGGATAAAAGACTCAGCGCCGAGATCTGAGGTATTAAATACTTTTTCATATAAATCTCCTGAAGTAATCTGAGAAAAGTATAGCACAACGCCTCTCTTTATTCAAGTATCTGTTATTTAATAACTGCCCCCACTTTTTAGGGCAGCGGTTCAAAATAATACTTGAAAGGAGGTGATCCAATGCCTTTAAAACTTACACCGCAACTGGCAAAGCAGGTCAATAAAACGGTTAGATCGACCTGCGCCAACTATTCTGACGGAAACTGTCTGCTGCTTGATGACGGCGACAGTCACCCATGTATCCAGCTTCTCTCGATCAGTCGGCTCTGCTGAAACTATTTGCAGAAATATGTATTGCCCGCTGATAAAGAGCTGTACGGAACTATCATCAAATACAATAAAGATTAAGAAGGAGATTTACAATGAAACAATTCAAAGACAAATTCATCATCGGGATCGATCACGGCTACGGCAATATCAAAACCGCTAACCACTGTTTCCCGAACGGCGTTGACAGATCGGATATCAATCCAGTGCTCATAAAGGATATTCTGTCCTTTGAAGGACATACCTATCAGATATGTCAGGGACACAAAACCTTTTTAGCGGACAAGCAGAATGACGAGGACTATTATATCCTGACCCTCGCCGCAATTGCGATGGAACTGAACGATATGAACCTCACGGAAGCCGACGTCGTTATCGCTGCGGGCTTACCGCTGAAATGGGCTTCCTTACAGAGAGCAGACTTCGTTGAATATCTGTCCCGGAACGAGGAAGTGCGCTTCTCTTTTCGGAATGTTGACTACCATATTCACATCAGTGATGTGCTGGTCTATCCGCAGGGGTATTCAGCAGTAGTCCCATTCAAGTCAAGTCTGAGAGATCTGAACATGATCGCCGACATCGGCAACGGTACGCTGAGCAGCTTTTTCATTGCTGACGGCAAAGTGCAGAAAGACAATATGTATATGGATCTGTTCGGGACCCAGCAGTGTATTGAAAGGATCCGTGACACTTTCTTTGCCCAGACCAAACGGAAGATCAACGATTACACGATCGAGTCCTTCCTTCGCAACGGCAAGGCGAATATCCCCGACAGCGATTCCGCTGTTATCCGCTCAGTTGCTGAAAAGTACGTCAAAGACATTTTTGATATGCTCTACGCTCACGGTTATGACGAAAATACGATGCTGCTGTATATCGTCGGCGGAGGCGGTTGTCTGGTAAAGCATTTTTACAAAGGCAGTCTTGACCGCATTAGAATCATTGACGATATTTGTGCTTCTGCAAAGGGCTATGAGTATATTGCCGAAATCAAGCTGAGGGCGGCGATGAAAAATGGAAGGGAAGTATAGCTTTATTGTGCGCTTAGATTTATCTGATAATCGGCAGGCTCGAATTTCAAAATATCTGCAAACACTGCATGAAAAGACGAGTCAGTCAATCAACGGATTTGTGATCGACGCGATCGCGGACTATATCGATTATCAGTCCTATACCCGTGAACAGCACAATGAGGACATGAGAAGAATTTTACAGGAGGAAATGCAGCGTGTGTTCGTTTCCTCCAGCCATAATCAAGCTCAGGTAGTCGTTCCGCTTCATCAGCCGCAGACAAAAACTGTCGATGAGCTCGATCAAGAACTGGCAGATGATCTGGAACTGTTTGAATGATAGCATGATGATAGCATTATTGATGAGAAAAATCTTTGATGATATCAAAATGATTTGCCAAAGCATTTTTATTCCAGAAGCCAAGTAACACTGTATAAGACGCAGAAAATCCGTCCTGAAAGCAGCAGGGCGGGTTTGTCTTATACTGTAGCGAGCATAGGCTTTGTTACCACAAAACCGGAACGGCACTCATACTAATCACAGACTGATAAATGAATAATCTTTTCAGTCTGATTTGCACAATACTTCGTTGTCGTCCTTGATAGGGAGAAACCCTATCTGCGTCCTTCGCCTCGTCTTGCACAAATCATCCTTGAAAATCTCTATCCATTTTCAATCCGTGCTTAGTATACCGAAAGGGGCTCTTGCCCCTGTAACCCCAAAACACACAATGAAAGCAGGAATAATATATGATACAAAAGAATACAGACATCCATATCCGCGTCAGCGAGAAAGACAAGAAAGCCCTGCAGCGCTATGCAAAGCGTGCGGGGCTTTCTCTATCCGCCTATCTCCTGATGTCCGGTCTGAATCAGCCCATCCATGCGAAGCCGAGCGAGGCACTTCACGACTGCTACAGCGTTGTCGTGGATCTGCAGCAGACCTTCCGTCAGTCTACCGAACGCTCTGTTGAACAGAGGCTGAATTATCTTCACGACAAACTGTTGGTTGTCTACCACGAACAGGAGGCGGACAGCGGTGGGAACAACCAAGATCTGGGTGATTAAGGACAGCCTGTCGCGCGTGCTGGACTATGCGTCCAATCCCCAAAAGACCGTCTATACCGATCTGCAAAAGGTACTGCATTATGCCGAGCAGGGTTCCAAAACCGTCAGCGATGAAGAAACCTGTTTTGTGACCGGTGTGAACTGTAACGCGGAGACAGCTTTTGACGAGATGCTGTCCGTTCAGCGACGATTCGGCAAGACAGGCGGTAACGTCGCCTACCATGCCTACCAGAGCTTCAAGACAGGTGAGGTCAGCCGTGAGGAATGTCACCAGATCGGCGTGGAGTTGGCAAAGAAGATGTGGGGTGACGAGTATCAGGTACTCGTCGCGACTCACCTCGACACCCAAACCCTACACAATCACTTCGTCGTAAACGCCGTGAATATGTGGAACGGAAAAAAGTTCAACTGCAACGAGGGCGTGTATTGGCGGTTCCGATCACTGTCCGATCAGCTTTGTGCGGAACACCGTTTGACGGTCATCAAGAATCCGAAGGGTAAAACGCCCCGAAGCATTTACTTTGCGGAGAAGAACGGCGAACCGACCAAGTTCAATCTCATGCGGCAAGCGATCGACTATGCTGTTGATCATGCTATGAGCTTCAAGGAGTTCAAAAGCATTTTGTCCGATCAGGGCTATGTCGTGAATCTCAATGAAAACCGCACCTACTGGACGATTCGCTCCGTGAACAGCAAAAAGAGCGTCCGTATGATCCGGTTGGGCGAGGAATACGGTAATCAAGAGATACAACGGCGTATTTACGAAAAGTCTGACCGATCCGCATGGCAGCGCAATCGAGAATACTATGCCGAGCAAAAGGAAAAACGGTATTTCCAACCGAGGCGATATGTATTTCGAGGAACCTTTCAAAAAGCAAAGAAGCATACGGGAATATACGCTCTTTATCTTCACTACTGCTTTCTGCTTGGCAAGCTGCCGAGGTATCACCGGCGACAGCCGCTGTCGCCCGAGATGAGAGAAGCGTGGCGGCACCTGGATCGTATATCCTCTCAGGTGACCTTGCTATCCCATAAGAAGCTGAACACCTTAGAAGATGTCGGCGGCTTTATACAAGAAACCGACACATCCATCAAAGAGGTCACTGACGTGCGACAGAAAATATACAACAAGCTGCGGCGCTGTGATGACGACGACAGGAGAACGGAGTTAATGTCCCGCCGAGATGACTGCACGACTCTGTTGAAACAGCTACGCAAAGAAAAGCGGATTGCCCTCACGATCATTGAGGACAATCCAAAAATCAAAGAAAACATCCGTATCGAAACGCAGGCACGCAATAAAGCCTACGGCTTAGATACCAAACAAAAAAATCATACAAGGAGTTATGAACGATGACAAATATATCAATCAACCAATTACACCCATTCAAAGACCATCCCTACAAGGTGCTCGACAACAACGAGATGAACAACCTGATCGAGAGTGTTCAGGAGCATGGCATTATGTCGCCGTTGATTGTCCGACCTTTAGAGGGAACAACAGACCAATATGAGATCATCTCGGGACACCGCCGTTTCCGTGCGGCACAGAAGGCAGGGCTTAGCGAAGTCCCTGCTTTTATTCGTCCCGTCAGCCGTGATGAAGCGGCGATCATGCTGGTGGACAGCAACCTCCACCGTGAGCATATCCTGCCCTCGGAAAAAGCGTTTGCCTATAAGATGAAAGCCGAGGCTCTCAAACATCAGGGCAGACGAACCGATTTAACTTCGGGACAAATTGTCCCGAAGTTCGACAAGAACCGCGCTACTGCGGTTATCGGCGTGGAGTCGGGAGAGAGCTATAAAACCGTTCAGCGCTATATCCGCTTGACCTACCTCATCCCCGAACTCCTCGACCTGATGGACGAGGGCAAGATCGCTTTCTCCGTCGGCGTGGAGCTATCTTACCTTCCTTCGGAGATACAGCAGGATTTGTTCGAGATCATCGACCGTGAGGATTGCACACCGTCCTACTCACAGGCATTCCGTCTCCACAAATCCTTCAACAACTGCGTCCTAACCCGTGAGGGGTTAGCGGCGGTAATGTCGGAAGAAAAGCCGAATCAAAAGGAAAAGGTGAGCTTCAAGTACGATGATCTTCGCAAGTATTTTCCGGACAGCTATTCAGTCGGAGATATCCAGCGATATATCCTAAACCTTGTAGCGAAAGATTATAGGCGGCAGCATAACCGCAGCAGGGGAGGTGACGCACGATGAAGGATCTTGATATGAACGACCATACGAAGCAATACCGCTCGATCGGAGGACATCGAATCAGCATCTCTTTTGCAAAGGATCCCAACCCTGAGCTGTTCACTCAGCTCAGGGATATCCTGCTCACTTGCTCCGACACTTCACACATTTGTCCCGATCCCCCGAATGATGATACAATTTCATCATCAGACAAGGAGGCGTCGTAATGGAAAAGAATCGTGTATGTTGCCTGTACCGTGTATCGACAGACAAGCAGGTAGACTATGACACCAATCACGAAGCAGATATTCCGATGCAGCGCAAAGCCTGTCACCGCTTTGCGGATAAAATGGGCTGGCAGATTGTGCATGAAGAACAGGAGGACGGCGTATCGGGACACAAAATCCGCGCCGAAAACCGTGACAAAATACAGGCGATCAAAGAGCTTGCCCGCAAGGGCAAGTTCGATATCCTGCTTGTATTTATGTTTGACCGAATCGGACGTATCGCAGACGAAACGCCGTTTGTTGTAGAATGGTTCGTCAAAAACGGTATTCAGGTATGGAGCACGCAGGAGGGCGAACAGCGCTTTGATAATCACATCGACAAACTGCTCAACTATATCCGATTTTGGCAGGCTGACGGCGAAAGCGAAAAGACCTCTATCCGTACACGCACCAGCCTCGGTCAGATGGTAGAGGAAGGACACTACAAAGGCGGTTCCCCTGCTCTCGGTTATATGCTGGTCAAGAGCGGTCGTATGAACAAACGCAAGCATGAACTGTATGATCTAAAGGTTAATGATAACGACGCCGCTATTGTCCGCCTGATCTTTGATAAATACACCAAAGAAGGTATAGGCATCCAAAGGCTTGCTAATTACCTGAACAACGGCGGCTACGTCAACCCCACGGGAAACCGATGGTCGTACAACACCATCCGTAATGTCATCCACAATCCGACCTACACCGGGTATCTCAGAAGCGGCGACAGCCGTTCCCCGTTTATCCCTGAATTGCAGATCATTTCGCAGGAGCAATTCGACAGGGCGCAGGAGATCGCAAGCCAAAGGGCAAAGGTCATGAACAACAAACCGCGTGTGCCGATGAATATGAAGGGCAATGCGCTGTTGTCGGGCAATGTCTTTTGCGGTCACTGCGGCTCAAGGCTCCACCTCTCCACCGCCTGCAAGTATTATACGAAGAAGGACGGAACCCTTGTCAAGAAGCCCCGCGTTCGCTATGTTTGCTACGGCAAGACGAGGAAAGCGACCGTTTGCGACGGTCAGTCGATCTATATGCAAAAGAAACTCGACAGTATCGTCGAGAGCGTCGTGAAAGAGGTTTTTGAGCGTATCAAGGGCGTTCCCAAGAGCGCTGTTATCAGCTCAAGGTACAAAGAGGAGCTGACGATCAGAAAGACGAATCTCAAGCGCCATCAGTCCGAATACGCCAAGGAGATCGAAAAGCTGAATAAGCTCCGCGCAGAGGTCGTAAAGTCCATTCAGGGTGAGAGCGCCTTTTCTCAGACAATGCTCGCCGGATTGGTCGAGGAATCCGAAGCAAGGGTGCAGAGCTTGAAGGAACGCTGTGATGAAGCGCAGCGTGAGGTAGAATCTTCCGAGAATCTCATCAAAGACCTGAATACGCAGTATGATGAGATCATCTCATGGTCGAGCCTGTATGACAGCGCATCCATTGAGGCGAAAAAGATGATTGTCAATTCGATGATCAAACGCGTTGACGTTTACCGCAACTATGACCTGAACATCGAGCTGAATATGAATATCCGCCAGTTCTTCCTCGGTATGGAGGAAACAGAGAGCTATCCGATAACCGCATAATAAGCAAAAAATAACCGCTTGTTCGTTATGAACAAGCGGTTATTTTTCTGGTGGAGATAAGCGGATTCGAACCGCTGACCTCTTGAATGCGAACCAAGCGCTCTACCAACTGAGCTATACCCCCGTGTCAAATGTATGAAATTGTAGATGCCGGACGGGTTGATCTTTATCAACCCAGTCGGCGGGATCGGCAACGATGTCGCCGACGAAAATTTTGCTATGGGGTGCGTAAGCCTGTGTGTTGGGCTACCAACTGAGCTATACCCCCACATCGCTATTGAATTATACTACACTTTTTTCGATTTGTAAATAGCTAAAGCAAAAAAATTCAGCCGCAGCGCAACACTGCGGCTGAAAAACTGTTTTATGCGATCGATACATTGAGTCCGTCGTCAACGTTTACGGTCAGCTGTACGGGGGCCTGTACCTTGTCGGAAATGTTGTAGTAGAGGGTGACGTGAGCGGTACCGGGGGTCACGCCGTAGAAGCTGAAGTCATACTGCTGCTGGTCAAAGTTGTAGTCGCATCTGATGACAAAGTTGCTGTTATCGGTATCGTAGTTCCAGTCGAAGCCGTAAGAGGTTTTGCCGTAGGCATAGTAGTGAGCTTCAATACCGGTTTCCTCGGGAGCGGTACGCTTGGTGTCGATGTAAATGCGCTCGCCGTTGACGATTTCGATCTTATCCTGAGAATCCGCATCGTTGTTCTCCGCAGGAGCGGCAGTCTGATCATCATCGGAATCATCGTATGCCTGAGTGTAAGCATACTCGTTGTTGTAGTTGTAAGAATCGCTGTCATCCTGAGCAGATTCGATTGTCTGAGCGATCGCGCCGGTTGCATTTTCCTGCTGAGCGGGAGCGGCGGCAGCTGAGGTGCTGACGGTTTTGGTGATGTTGTTATCAGCAACAGGCATTGCTTTGTTGTTGGCAAATCCGACGATGACAGCGCTGGCTGCCGCGATCAGTACCAGCGACAGCGCCGCGACGCCGACGATCAGTCTGTGCTTTTTCGCGGTCGCTTTCTTTTTTGCGGTGATCGCTCTAGCTCTCTCGGTTGTTCTGATGTAGTGATTGTTTGCTCTTTTCATTTTCTTTTCCTCCTGTCAGTCCGTGTTTTATTTGGATTTTATTTTTTCTGTCCAGCCTCGTTGCTCTTCGCAGATACTCGGCTTTTCTCTTTGACTGTGGCTACAGTATAACAGACCGATAAGGACAGAAAGAGGACAAAAAACAGGACAAATCGACTTTTTTCAAAAAAATTTCAAAAAAACGCAAAAAATCCCGCGACAGTCTGTCGCGGGATCGGAAATTTAATCAATTGTTTGGGCTGTTATCGGTCATTCGGCGTTCTCAGCCTGAGCCACTTTCATCATGATGGCGCATTCGATGCGCTTTTTGAACAGCTCACAGCCGTATTGGTACGTACCGGTAACAGAGCCGGTCGCATGGTAGGCGTTCGCAGCGCACCCGCCCGAGCAATACAGCTTTGCCCAGCAATCCTTACAGTCTGGGCGGGCATAGGCGTTGCACAGCTTGAATTCATCCTGCACAGCGGGATTGGTGACGCCGTCATACACATTCCCGAGCAGATAGTCGGGGTTGCCGACGAACTGGTGACACGGATAGAGATCGCCCCACGGGGTGACAGCCATGTATTCCGTCCCTGAGCCGCATCCGGAGATGCGCTTGTAGATGCACGGGCCGGAATTCAGGTCGAGCATGTAGTGATAAAAGGTGATGGGCTTGCCCTCTTTTTCTCTTCTGAGCATGTCTTTCGCGAGTATCTCATACTGTTCGAACAATACGGGCAGATCGTCATAGGTCAGCGCATACGGATCGTCGGGAGGACATACGACCGGTTCCATCGAAAGTTCCGTAAAGCCGAGGTCAGCCATATGGAAGATATCCTCGGTGAAATCGGTATTGTTGTGCGTGAAGGTACCGCGAATGTAGTAGCTTTTGTTGCCGCGCCGTTCGACAAAGTGCTGGAACTTCGGCACGATCGTGTCATAGCTGCCCTTGCCGTTCACGGTTTTTCTCAGGCGATCATGCACCTCTTTTCGACCGTCAAGGCTGAGCACGACATTATGGCACTCTTTATTTGCAAAATCGATGACCTCATCGTCGAGCAGCACGCCGTTGGTGGTGAGGGTGAAGCGGAAGTTTTTACCTTTCTCTTTTTCGATGCTTCTGCAATAGGCGGTGATCTCTTTGACGACCTCAAAGTTCATCAAGGGCTCTCCGCCGAAGAAATCGATCTCGAGATTTTTGCGCGAGCCGGAGTTTTCGACCAAAAAGTCGATCGCCTGTTTTGCGACCTCAAAGCTCATCAGCGCTCTGTCGCCGTGGTACTTACCCTGGCTGGCAAAGCAGTATTCACAGTTGAGGTTACAGGTGTGTGCAACGTGCAGGCACAGCGCTTTGACGACGGTATTGCGCGCCTTGAAGTCAAAGGCAAGGTCGGCATATTCGTCGTCGGTAAAAAGCCTGCCCTCATTTTTCAGCTCCTCGATATCGTCGATGCAGTCGCGGATCTCCGCTTCATCGACGTCGCTGTCTGCGGCATACTTTTCGAGCATTTTCGCGATGATGCCGTCCGTATCCGTATCCTCGTACATCCCGATGATATCATAGGCGAGATCGTCCACAACATGGACGCTGCCGCTGAAAACATCGAGAACGATGTTGTAGCCGTTGAGCTTGTAACAATGTATCATAAACCCCTCCGGATAGAAATAATTGCAAAAGGAAAGCCGTCAGACCTTTGCGGTATAACGGCTGAAAGTTCCTTATTGTGTTCAGACGTAAAATGAATTACTTCTCGCTGAGACACTTCTCGCACTGCTGGTTAGCAACGCCGCAGGAGGTTTTGCAAGCAGACTGGCAGGAAGTCTGGCATTCGCCGCAGCCGCCGGTCTTAACGCTCTTTTTCAGGTCTCGAGTCTCTATGGTCTTGATTCTTTTCATAATTGTCAACTCCTTGATTTATATAGATATATCTTAACACGCAGTGAGTGCTTTGTCAACCGATTATTGAAATTAACGGAAAGGCAGAACTGTCGGTGAGGATTTCGTTGCCCGATGCTTCTAATGCTCTGAGCTGTGACAGTACGTCGCGGTCGATCACCTCGCCCGGAACAATCATCGGGATGCCCGGCGGATAGACGCGCACATAATCGCGCGACGTCTTGCCCTCGGCATTGGAGATATCGATCATTTCACCGTCTGCGTTCACCGCTTCGCCAATCGTAAATCGTCTTTGGGGCAGGGAATAGGGGATATTGTTTGACGAATGATCCGCATCGTCACATCTGTTGTCGATCTCCTTTAGTGCATTCAGCAGGCGATCGAATCCCTCGTCCGTGTCGCATACGGACGTCATCGCAAGCGCATAGTCACCGAGCGCCATCTCAAGCTCGATCTGATAGTCAGACCGCAGTATCTCCATGAGCGCTTTGCCGCTCATGGAGCCGTTACAGAAAATGCACAGCTTCCCGATATCAACGTCAAATACATTCTCACACGCCGCGAGCCTGTCATACGAAACCGTCAAATGCCGTAATGATCCCGCGGCTTCATATAACTTTGTCAGTCTTTTTGTATATGCGTCAAAAGTATCGCGGCTGTGCCTTAAAAAATCAAGACAGCGGTCGATGGACGCCAGCAGTACGTATGACGGACTGCTCGTTTCGAAAACGGATAATTGACGTTTCAGCTCCCCGGCGAGATCATTGCTATTGGCCAGCAATAATGCTGTTTGGGTCATCGCGGGCAGCGTCTTGTGCAGGCTGACGACTGCCGCGTCAGCGCCGCATTGTATGGCGCTCTGCGGGAATCTGTCCGAAAATGGGAAATGTGCCCCGTGCGCCTCGTCCACAAAAAGCTTTGCGCCGTATCGATGACAGATCTCGGAGATACGCTTGACGTCCGATACAACGCCCTCATAGGTGGGAGAAGTGATGACGACGAGCGAGATTTCGGGATTCGCCTTTAGCCGTTGTTCAATCGCTTCCGGGGATACGGATGCAAATATGCCGAGCCCGTCTACGGTTTCGGGGAGAAGGTATTCAGCATCCAAGCGGCACAACTCGACAGCGTGATAAACTGCCATGTGACAGTTGCGCGCGATCAGCACGCGGCCGCCCTCTTTCGCCATCGCGCGCACAGCCGCCAAGATCCCCACGGTCGAGCCGTTCACCAGCGCGAACGCATAGCGGGAGCAAAACAGCTCAGCCGCGTTCTCCTGCAATTGTGCAAGGCATCCCTGCGGCTCGTGCAGATTATCAAAACCGTCGATCTCGGTGATGTCGATGTCATACGGAAGACCGCTTTCTGCCGTTCGTTTATGCCCCGGCATATGAAACGGATAGACGCCGCTGTTCGCGTAATCTTTCAGCTTCTCAGACAGCATATTTATACTACTCCTTAATAAAAAGATTGAAATAGATATTAGCGAAAATTTTTGCAGAGCAAGGCGAAGGCCGCCGATAGGCTGACGCCTAACAAGGACGACAACGCGGCTATGCGAAATATTTTCGCAATAGATGTTAAAGGTTTTTGTTAAGGAGTAGTATTAAGCCCTCGCGTTCGAGAGCATCAGCTTGATGCGGTTCTCCTGATTGATGGCGGTCGCGCCGGGATCGTAGTCGATGGCGACGATATTCACGCCGGGATTCTTTTCCTTGATGGGCTTCATCATGCCCTTGCCGGCGATATGATTCGGCAGACATCCGAACGGCTGGGTGCAGATGATATTGTTGACGCCCTCGCCCGCAAGCTCGAGCATTTCCGCCGTCAACAGCCACCCTTCGCCCATCTTTGCGCCGATGCCGATGTATCCGTTGATCTTCTGCCGTGTTTCGTCAAAGTCCGCCATCGGCATGAAAGCGGGATAATGCGCCTGCATCATCTCACGGATGTACCGCTGCTTTTTCAAAAGATATTTGTAAAGGAACTTCGAGCCGAACGCCTTCAGCCCGCGGATATGGTAGAGGTCAAAGTCCACGATGCCGTTGTAGACGCAGTAAAGGCAAAAGTCGATGAAGCCCGGCACAACCGGCTCGACGCCCTCGCCAAGCAGGAATTGCTCGAGGTTGTTATTGCCGAGCGGCGAGAACTTGACGTAGATCTCGCCGACGATGCCGACCTTGACCTTGTCGCGCTCAGTATCGCCGAGGATCGCTGCAAAGTCGTCCGCGATCAGGCGGTAGTTTTCCTTGACGTGCTTGTAGCGCATATTGCGCGGGTCGCGGTTCTCTTCGAGCAGACGCTCCGTCCACTGTTTGACCAGCGCGTCGGTTTCTCCGGGATTCTTTTCATACGGACGGCATTGGTTCGCCATCAGCATCATCAGATCGCCGTAAAACGCACAGTACATCATTTTGTACAGCATCGGCACAGTCAGCTTGAAGCCCGGGTGATCCTCCATCCCGCCGAGGTTCAGCGAGATGACGGGGATATGTCCGTAGCCTGCTTTTTTCAGCGCCTTTCTGAGCAGATAGATGTAGTTGGACGCGCGGCATCCGCCGCCTGTCTGGGTGATCAGCAGCGCGAGCTTATCTTTGTCATATCTGCCGGAGTTGATCGCGTTCATCAGCTGACCGATGACGAGAAGCGCGGGATAGCAGGTGTCGTTGTGGACATATTTCAGTCCCGATTCCTTGATATCGCCGTCGGTCGCCTCGAGAAAGTCAATCTTGTAGCCCTTGCTGACAAGGACGTTCGAGATGAGTTTGAAGTGGATGGGGAGCATCGTGGGGACGAGAATGGTATAATCGCGCTTCATCTCTTTGGTAAACTTGATGTATTCGGATTTTCCAGTCATCAGCTGCCCCTTTCTTCCAGCGCCCCGATCAGGCTGCGCAGTCGGATACGCACCGCGCCGAGGTTGGTGATTTCATCGATCTTGATCTGGGTGTAGAGCTTGCCGCCGTTCTCGAGGATCGCGCGCACCTCGTCGGTGGTGACCGCGTCCACGCCGCAGCCGAACGATACCAGCTGAACCAGCTGAGCGTCGTCGTGCTCGGTGGCATATTTCGCCGCGGCATACATCCGCGAGTGGTAGGTCCACTGGTTGAGGACGTTCAGCATCGGCGGCTCGATATCCGCGGTGATGCTGTCCTCGCTGACGACGACAAAGTCGAGCGACATCGCCAGCTTATCGATACCGTGACAGATCTCGGGGTCGATGTGATACGGTCTGCCCGCGAGGATCATCACGCGCTTATTGTGTGATCTTGCAAATTCCAGCGCGCGGCTGCCCTCGGCATATACGCGCTCCATGTGGCGCTTGTATTCCGAAAGTCCCTCGCGCACTGCTTTTTTGACAGCGGCAGAGGTGATCCCCTCGAACTGTTCGCTCAGACAGTTGTACAGCCCGCGCGTCAGCTCTTTTTCGGAGTTGATGTTGAGGTACGGATAGAGGAACTTTGTTTTCGCGAGCGAATCCATATTGCCCGCGAGCAGCTCCGAGTAATAGGCGACGACCGGACAGTTGTAGTGATTGTCGCCCTTGTTTTCATTGATATTGTAGGTCAGGCTCGGGTAGAACACCGCGTCGACGTTCTGATCGAGCAGGGTTTCGATATGTCCGTGCATGAGCTTAGCGGGATAGCACGCGGTGTCGGACGGGATCGAGAACTGACCCTTCTGATACAGCCTGCGGGTCGAGAATCCCGAGGAGATGACCTCAAAGCCCAGCTGCGTGAACACGGTGTGCCACAGCGGATACAGCTCATACATTCCTAAGGCAAGCGGCAGACCGATCTTGTATTTGCCCTTCTGCGGCTGATACGCTTCAAGCAGATCGCGCTTAAAGGCATACAGGTTCGGGAGCTTCTCGTCGTCGCTCAGCTTGATACCCGCTCCCTTTTCACACTGGTTGCCCGATATCAGCCGTTCCTTGCCGTTAAAGATGTTCACCGTCAGCCGGCAGTTGTTGGTACAGCCCTTGCAGACCGCAGAGCGGCTCTCATGCTTGAGATTTTCGACCTCGTCTCGATTCAGGACAGAGGACTTCTCTTTTTGATGCTCGCGGGCGAACAGTGCAGCGCCGAACGCGCCCATCAGTCCCGCGATATTGGGACGGACGACCTCGCGCCCGATTTCTTTTTCAAAGCATCTGAGTACCGCGTCGTTCATGAAAGTGCCGCCCTGTACGACGATCCGCTGACCTAACTCGTCGGGAGAGGTCGCGCGGATGACCTTGTAGATCGCGTTTTTGACGACCGACAGCGAAAGCCCGGCGCTGATATCCTGCACCGATGCGCCGTCCTTCTGCGCCTGCTTGACCGACGAATTCATAAAGACGGTACAGCGTGTGCCGAGGTCGACCGGCGCGTGGGAGGTGATTCCCTGACGCGCAAATTCCTCGACCGTGCAGCCCATAGATTTTGCGAACGTTTCGATGAACGATCCGCATCCGGAGGAGCAAGCCTCGTTGAGCATGATCGAATCGATACTGTTGTTGCGGATCTTAAAGCACTTGATGTCCTGACCGCCGATGTCGAGGATAAAGTCGACGTCCTTGTCAAAGAACTTCGCGGCGGTATAATGCGCCATTGTTTCCACCAGACCGTAGTCGATGTGGAAGGCGGTTTTGATCAGCTCCTCGCCGTAGCCCGTGACCGCGCATCCGCGGAGATGCAGGTTATCGCCGAACAGCTCGTAGATTTTTGATAATTGACTTTTGATGATCGCGACGGGATTGCCCTTGTTTGAGCTGTAGTAGGTGTAGATGATGTCGCAGTTCTCGGATATCACTACGAGCTTTGTCGTGGTAGAGCCGCAGTCGATGCCGATGTACGCGTCGCCCTTGTAGTCGCCCTGATATTCCGTCTGAACGTTATGGGCGGCGTGACGTGTCACGAACGCCTGATATTCGTTGCGATCTTTAAAAAGCGGCGGCAGGGTAGAGACGGTCTCCCTGTGCTTCATCGAGATCCTCAGGCGCTCGGTCAGCTCCTCATAGTCGATCTCTCTGCCGTCCGAGGAATACAGCGCCGCGCCGATCGCAACGGCAAAGAGCGCGTATTCGGGGAACACAGCGTGTTCGCGGTCGAGCTTCAATGTCTCGACAAAGCGATCTCTCAGCCCTTGACAATAGTACAGCGGGCCGCCGAGGAACATGACCTTGCCGTCGATCTTGCGACCCTGCGCCAAGCCCGCGACCGTCTGGTTGACGACCGCCTGATAGATCGAGGCGGCGATGTCCGCCTTGGTCGCGCCCTGATTGATCAGCGGCTGGATATCGGTTTTTGCAAATACGCCGCACCGCGACGCGATCGGATAGATCTGTTCGTGCTGTAGACTCAGCTCATCCATCTCAGTGTTGCTGACGTTCAAGAGCGTCGCCATCTGGTCGATGAACGCGCCGGTGCCGCCGGCACACGAACCGTTCATGCGCTCGTCAAGGCCGCCCTTGAAGAAGATGATCTTCGCGTCCTCGCCGCCCAGCTCGATTACGGAATCTGTGTCGGGCTCAAGGCATCGCACACATTCTGCGGTCGCATAGACCTCTTGCACGAACCGAAGCCCCGCGGCGTCAGCCATTCCAAGACCCGCAGAGCCGGATACCGCAACGGTGAACGACTTATCTCTGAGCAGATCGGCGATCGCCTCGATCATCTCCAGCGTCTTGCGCCTGACCTGAGAGAAATGCCGCTCGTAGCGGCTGTAAACCATTTCGCCCTTGTCGATCACGACGACCTTCGCCGTGGTGGAGCCGATGTCGATACCCAGAACCGTCTTGTCGGATATTCTGTTTTTGGCGTCCTGAATTTTCATAACCTTACCCCAAAAAGTGAATAATTAAGTATAATATATCAAATATAGTCGAATTTTTGCCATACAAAATCTATTTTACCACTATTATAAATAAATGCAACCTTTTGTCGTCTAATTCTTATTCTCGGATACCCGCCAAATTTTGTGAAAAATGCTGATGATTCAGTTATCAGTCATAAAAAACCTCCCCCGAAATCGATCGGGGGAGGTTAGGGGGAGATAAACGATGGTTTATCGGTTATTTTTCATCCTTGCTCAGATCGGCGGTCTTGTAGATGAACTTGACCTCGCCGTCCATATCGTCGGTCAGACCGGTATAGCTCTTGTAGCGATTGGAAACGTCGATCATCGCTTTCAGCCGGGTTGCGGCTTTGCCCAGATCATTGTCCATCAGCTTGACGATCTTGCTGATACCCTCGTCGTTGAACTGCTGCAGCCCTTCGCTGAGCTGCATCGATCCGTCCTTGAGCTGGCTGACGCCGTCCACAAGGGCGGGAACGCCGTTTTTCAGGGTAAAGATACCGTTTTTTAGCTCGATCGCGCCGTCCTTAAGCTGCTTTGTGCCGGATTTCAGCTGACCGGAACCGTCCTTCAATTGGATCGTACCGAGCTTGATCTGCTGGGCGCCGCCGGACAGCTGTTCTGCGCCGTCCTTGAGCTGTGTCGTACCGCCCTTGAGCTGTGTCGTACCGCTTTTGAGCTCTTTTGCGCCGTCGCCTGCGGATTCAACGCCGTTGGTATAATCCTTCAGACCGGTGTTGAACTTCTTGTAGTTATCCAGCTGCGCCTTCAATTGCTGAATGCTCGTGACGCCTGCTTTCGCTTTAGCGACCGCGTCCGAGATGCCCTGCTGCACCTCGTCGCTCTTCATGTTCTCTTCGATCAGCGCGGCGATCTGCTCGTCGGTTTTCTGCTTGATCAGCGCCTGAACGGTATCGCTTTCCATGTTCTGATCGACAAGGGCAGTGATGGTTGCCTGTGTTTCCTCGCTTGCCATTTTACCGTCGATCGCGGCGGTGATGCTCTGCTGTGTCGCTTCATCGACCAATCCCGCTTCCACTGCGGCGTCGTATTCCTCCTGTGTATAGCCCAGCGCTGCGAGGACCGCCTTGGTGACCTCTGCCTTGACGCTCGCTTCAACCTGTGCCTGTACGCTCGGACGTACCGCTTCCGTCACCGCTGCCGTGACGGTCTCGCGGTTTGCTTCAACGGCGGCGGTCACCTTTTCACGCGCGACAGCTTCCGCCTGCGCCTTGACCTTATCTTCCGAGAGGTTATCGATCAGCCCTTCGAGCACCTTTGCGTAGTTATCGGGCGTCAGCTTGGGAACATCCAGCCCCTGCTCGACCAGACTGTCGTGCGCGGTATCAAGGATGACCTGGAAGGTCTGATCGCTGCCCTGTGTCAGCGCTTTGTTGTTGGAAGCCAGTTTTTTCAGACCGTCTTTGAGCTGCCCCGCGCCGTTGTCGACCTGAGCGGAACCGTCGTCAACTTTACCTGCGCCGTCGGAAAGGTTTTCAGCGCCGTTCGAAAGCTCGATTGCGCCGCCCGAAAGCGTCAGCGCGCCGTCGTCCAGCGCACCTGCGCCGTCATCGACCTGCTCGGCGCCTGCAGACAGCTGTTCAGCACCCGCATACAGGGCGTCGATACCGTCGGTCAGCTCGCCGGATTTCTCCAGCAGCGTGCCCAGTCCGTCATACAGCGCCGACGATCCGTCGATCAGCTGTTTCATCGCGCTGTCGATCTTGTTCAGATTCTTTTTGACGTCGCTGAGCTTGTTGAAATTCTTGGTGTCGATCTTGTTGAACAGCCCGTTGGTGGCGATCGTGATGGTGGAATTCAGCTCAAAGTCTTCGGCGTGTGCCTTGACCTCAAAGTATTCGGGAATCTGGATATCCTTCTGCTTGAGCCCCAGATCCTGCTGTAATCCCGGGAACGCGATGCCCGCGACGATCGTGCGGTCGCCGTCGGAGATGATCTTGCCGTTGGTGACGGTGACGTTGCTGAATTTCTCGCTGTCGAGCAGCAGCCCCGACAGCATCATGAACGGCACATAGATTTTTTCCTTTTTGCCGTCGATCTCAACGGTTTCGTATTGGTTGTTGGTGTAGTCAAAGCGGATGGTGATATCTCCGCTCTTGCCGATCAGGTCCTCGGGATCGATGACCTTGCCGTCGAGGAAGTACGACAGCTGTATATCGACCGGCAGCGGCTCCTTGCCCTCGCCCTTGAGGTAGAGGTCCTTGCCCTTTGTTTCCCAGACGCGCATCCCGTCGCTGTTCAGGGAAAAGGTCTCGTCGCTCTTGACATTCTCGATCTTGTCGAGCGATGCAACGTCGGTGATGCTATCCATGCTTGCGTTATTCTGGATCCAGTCGCTGACGATGATTTTCTGGATGGTACCGTCGGCATTCGCGATCACATAAACGCTCTCGTCCTTAAAGAGCGACGCCTTTGTATCCGCGTGCTCGCCGTTGTCGCTGACGTCCGCCTTTGCATCGAGGGTCACGCCGTTCATTGACAGCGCGAATACGCTTGCCAGCGCCGTCGACAGCACCAGCAGCATACAAAGTGCGATGGACATCAATTTGATCAGTCGTTTCATATATGACACTCCCTACTAAGAATTAACTCTTTTTCACACATTTTCTCATGCCTAACGTCGTATAGCAGATCAGCTTATCGCATAAGAGCAGCAGCGCCGGCAGGATCAGGATGACCAGCACCATGCTGATGAGAGCGCCGCGTGCGAGCAGCATACACATCGAGCTGATGATGTCGATATCCGAGAAGAGCTGAACGCCGAAGGTTGCCGCAAACAGCCCGAATCCGCTGACCAGGATCGAGGGGATCGAGGTCGTCAGCGTCGTTCTGACCGCGCTGCGCTTATCCTCGCCCGCGATACGCTCCGCCTTGTAGCGCGTCGTCATCAGGATCGCGTAGTCGACCGTTGCGCCCAGCTGGATCGTGCTGATGCAGATCGGCGCGATGAACGGCAGCGACTGACCCATGTAATGCGGCAGACCGAGGTTGATGAAGATCGCAAGCTCGATGACCGCGATCAGGATGAACGGCAGCGAGATACTGCGCTCGACCAAGAGGATGATCACAAAGATCGCGATGATGGAAACCAGATTGACGACCTCAAAGTCGTGTCCGGTGGTATCGATCATATCCTTCATGCACGGCGCCTCGCCGATCAGCATGCCGTTCTCGTCGTATTTTTTGATGATCTCGTTGAGCTGTTCGATCTGCTCGCCGACCTTGTCGCTTGCCGAGTGGTACTCGGAGTTGATCAGCAGCAGCTCGTATCGATCGTTTTCCAAAACGCTCTTGAGCTTTTTGGGGATGAGCTCCTCGGGGATGGTCGAACCGACAAGGCTCTCCATACCCAGAACGGTTTTGACGCCGTCCACCTTGTTCATCTCGCCGATCATCTGCTTGACCTCCTTGGAACTGAGGGATGAATCGATCAGCACCATATGGGTCGAGCTGATATTGTAGTCCTCGCTTAATTTCGTGTTAGCGATGACAAAGTCGATATCCTGCGGCAGGCATTCCGCCATATCGTAGTAGACCTCATTGTTCGTCTGCGTGTATCCGTAGAATGCGGGCGGCAGCAGCGCGATGAAAAGGATCAGAAAGGCGGGGAAGATCTTGACGATGCCCTTTGCGAGCTTGTTCATCTTCGGAATGATGGATTTGTGGCTGAGCTTCATCAGCGGCTTGTCGAGGATCAGGATCATCGCCGGCAGAACGGTGACGCATCCGATCACGCCCAGCAGCACGCCCTTCGCCATGACAATACCAAGATCGCGCCCGAGCGTAAAGCTCATAAAGCACAGGGCGATAAAGCCCGCGATGGTCGTGATGGACGATCCCAGCACCGAGTTGAAGGTGTTATGGATCGCGACCGCCATCGCTTCCTTTTTATCCTCATATTGTTCTTTTTGTTCGTTGTAGCTGTGCCACAGGAAGATGGAGTAGTCCATCGTGACCGCCAGCTGCAGGACCGCCGATAACGCTTTGGTGATGTACGAGATCTCGCCGAGGAAGGAGTTCGTGCCGAGGTTCAGCACGATCATCATGCCGATGCTCGCGAGGAACACGAACGGTATCAGCCAGTTATCGAGCAGCAGGATCATCGCGACCAGCGCCAAGATGACCGCGATCGCAACATAGATCGGCTCTTCCTGTTCGCACAGGTCTTTCAGGTCGGTGACCAGCGCCGACAGCCCGCATACATAGCATTGTTTGCCGGCGATCGAGCGGATCTCCCTGATCGCCTCCATCGTTTCGTCCGATGAGGTCGAACCCTTGAAGAACACCGCCATCACGGTACTGTGGTCGGTGTTGAACGCCTCATATACCTTGTCGGGCAAAAACTCCTTGGGGACGGAAATGTCGGCGACGCTGTCATACCACAGCACGGTGTCGACCTCGTCGACCTCCTGTATTTTTTCCTTGAGGGCGGCGACGTCCTTATCGGGCATATTCTCCGCGATAATGAACGAAAACGCGCCTTTGCCGAATTCATCCATCAGGATGTTCTGACCCTTGACGGTGTCCATATCCTCGGGCAGATAGGTCAGCATATCATAGTTGATACGCGTGCTCAGCATCCCGAAGAGCGCCGGAACCATCAGCACAAGGGTCACGATGATGATCGGCACCCTCAGCTTGACAATCAGCCGGGACAGCTTCATAGTTTCACCTTCGCTTTCAAAAATTACCTTTCACAGAGGGGCGCTCAGGCTGTCATAGCCCGCCCCTTTGTGGATTATTGCTAATATATGATACTTTGTTTTTAATACATTTACTATAAGCAAAGGGTGACAGGTGTACAATTTTTGAGCAAAAGCCCAACTTTGCCCAAAAAGAAAACCGCCCCTTTCGGAGCGGATGAAAGCCTTCCCCTCGGGGGGAAGGTGGGCTTTTCGGCTGTAAAAGCCGAAAAGGTCGGATGAGGGGCGAGCCTTTCCGATATGATCATTTTTCTGCTATAAGTTTCAACGGTCAAATATTCAGATCGCTGTCCAATATCTTTTTGCGGATATTCAACAGCGTTGCAAACGAATTCGCGTAGTTCTCTTTCATCCCGTCGTCACACCAGTTGATGATGATGCCGAAGCTCAAGCATTTGTAGAAGTCGATCATCAGCTCGCGTTCGTACTCATTCAGCGTTCCCGAGGGGATCGCGACGTCGATGTAGGTCGCGACCACATGGCGGCATACCTTCATCAGACACCGCTCATAGATGTAGCGGTGGGATGAGTTGAGGATATGCATTGCCGATCGGCGGTTCTGCAAAATGAATTCCGCGCCGACATTCAGCGCCTGTTCTAGCGATTTGATGTCGGGGTAGCTGAGGATGATTTCCTCAGCCAGATCCATGACGATCTCCTCGACCAGCGTCGGCATATCGGCGTAGTGATAGTAAAAGGTGTTGCGCGATACCCCGCAATGATCGGTGATATCGCGGATGGTGAGCTGGTCGATGGGCTTTTTTTCGATCAGCTCGCGAAAGGATTCTTTGATGGCTTTTTTCGTCAGTACGGACATTTGCGTCACCTTTTGTCTGGGAATGATAGGGTTTATGAATAATAGTCATTGCGAAGCCCCTTTAGGGGCTGTGGCAATCTCAACCGATTAAAAAGGGTAAAGGGGCTGTGAAAAACAGTCCCTTCAGTGCTTACACCGAGGAAATTTATTATAGCCGATTTTCGGGCAAAAAGCAAGCACCGCCTCTTTCTCGGATATATTCCCAAAATAAATGCTTTAAAGTGCAAAAAACTGTTGACTTATGACGAAGGATGGATATATAATAAACAGGTAATAGAGGCGCGGGCTTCATCAGTAGCCGGAAAAGAGCAGGGAAAGCTGCCGGCGAAAGGGGATCCCGCCGAAGTGTGCACGCCTCCCGAACGTGTATGCTGGGATAACGCGAAAGACGCGTTATACTGTCGTTTTGGGGATATTCCCCGACGGAGTGCTATTCGCTTGACTTGTTTTCTGAGCCGTGGCACACCCACGGCTTTTTATATTATCCAAATTATATGGAGGGAAAACAAACAATGACAAAAACAAAGAAAATCGTTCTTGCCGTTGCGGCGGTCGTGATCGTCGGCCTGCTGGTATGGGCAGTCGTTTCCGGCGGCTCGCTCGGTACCGTCAAATGCCCCGATTGCGGCGGAACCGGTATCGTTGACGATGCAGACTGTGAGACCTGTCTGGGCGCAGGCGAGGTTCGCGGCACATGGTGGGCGCTGCTGCCCCCGATCATCGCGATCGGCCTTGCATTGATCACCAAAGAGGTCTATTCTTCGCTGGCGATCGGTCTTGTCTCCGGCGGTATCATCTATGCTACCGAGGCGAACGGCCTGTTCGGCAGCCACTTCCATCCGCTTGCCGCGATGAATGAGATCAACGGCAGCGGTCTGATCACTGCGGTACGGGATACGGCAGGCGTATTCATCTTCCTGATCGAGCTGGGCATCATCGTCGCCCTGATCAACAAGGCAGGCGGCTCCCAGGCGTTCGGCCGCTGGGCGGCTAAGCACATCAAGACCCGCACAGGCGCGATGCTCGCTACCTTTGCCCTCGGCGTACTGATCTTCATCGATGACTATTTCAACTGCCTGACAGTCGGCTCCGTTATGAAGCCCGTTACCGACGGCCACAAGATCTCGCGTGCGAAGTTCGCGTACCTGATCGACGCGACCGCCGCTCCGGTTTGCATGATCGCTCCGGTATCCTCATGGGCTGCCGCTGTTGCGACCTATGCCGAGGACGGCCAGGGCCTCAAGCTCTTCATCACCGCGATCCCCTATAACTTCTATTCTCTTTTGACCTTCGTCTTCATCATTGCGATCTGCTTCATGAGCTTTGACTACGGTTCGATGGCGATGCATGAGTACAACGCAATGTATAAGGATGACCTTTATACCACCGGCGAGCGTGTTGACAAAGAGCTCGAGAACGAAGAAGTTAACCCCAACGGCAAGGTCATCGACCTGATCCTGCCCGTACTTGTACTGATCGCGATCTCCGTCTTTGCGCTGATCTATGTCGGCGGATTCTTTGACGGCAACCCCGATAATATCGATCCCGTAACCGGCAACTATCATAACTTCATCAACTCGTTCGGCAATACCGACGCTACCGTAGGTCTGCCGTGGGCAGGCGCGATCGCGCTGGTATTCACGATCGTTTACCTGATGATTCGCAAGGTTGCAACCTTTAAGGAGTGCATGGACGCTGTTCCCAAGGGCTTTATGGCGATGGTACCCCCGATCCTGATCCTCACCTTCGCGACCGCTTTGAAGAACATCACCACCGATCTCGGCGCTAAGTACTTTGTCGCCGATCTGATGTCGAACGGCGCAGAGTCGCTGGCAAACTTCCTGCCTGCGATCATCTTCCTTGTTGCGGTATTCCTGTCCTTCTCGACCGGTACCTCATGGGGCACCTTCGGCATCCTCATCCCGATCGTTCTCGCGATCTTCCCGAGCGGCGAGCTGCAGGTCATCGGCATGTCCGCTTGCCTTGCAGGCGCAGTCTGCGGCGACCACTGCTCCCCGATCTCCGATACCACCATCATGTCCTCTGCAGGCGCGCAGTGCAACCATATCAACCATGTTTCGACCCAGCTGCCCTACGCGATCACCGTTGCTGCCGTATCCTTCGTCAGCTTTATTATCGCGGGCTTTGTCCAGAACTGGATGATCGTTCTGCCTATCGCGATCGTTCTGATGATCGCAACCCTGTTCATCATCAAGTTCATCACCCGCAACCGCCTTGCTGCTCTCAAAGAGGCAGACAAAGCTGCAAAATAAAACAACATGATAAAACGACCCGCCGTACAGCGCTGTACGGCGGGTTTTACTATGTTACATATCGAATTACACATTGAATCGGAACAGCACCACGTCGCCGTCCCTAAAGGCTCCCTTTGGTAAAGGGAGCTGTCGGCAAAGCCGACTGAGGAAT
The DNA here is from genome assembly GCA_902776185.1 of uncultured Ruminococcus sp. Lineage (GTDB taxonomy): Bacteria > Bacillota > Clostridia > Oscillospirales > Acutalibacteraceae > Ruminococcoides. Next base: position 13,472 of record CACYPH010000002.1, on the reverse strand, counting down.
TGTGTCAATGGAGCAAAGCGACCAGCTTTTTACACATTGAACCGGAATAGAACAACGTCGCCGTCCTTCATGACATACTCCTTGCCCTCGCTGCGGACCAGTCCCTTTTCCTTTGCCGCCGCCATCGAGCCGCACGCGATCAGATCGTCATAGGCGATGACCTCTGCACGGATGAAGCCGCGTTCAAAGTCAGAGTGGATCTTGCCCGCTGCCTGCGGCGCTTTTGTACCGTTCTTGATCGTCCATGCACGTACCTCGGGCTTGCCCGCGGTCAGGTACGAGATCAGACCCAACAGGGTGTAGCACTCGTTGATCAGTCGGTCAAGACCGCTCTGCTCGAGGCCAAGCTCGCCGAGGAACATTTCTTTTTCATCCTTATCCATCTCGACGATCTCCGCTTCTAATTCCGCACAGATCGGCAGAACGCCCGCGTGCTGTTCGGCGGCGATCTCTCTGACTCTCTTCAGGCGCTCGTTATCGTCAATGCCGTTCGAAAAATCATCCTCGCTCATATTCGCGGCAAAGATGACCGGCTTGTTGGTCAGCAGAGCGACCTCGCCCAGCAGTGCCTTTTCATCATCGGTACAGTCGACAACTCTTGCGGGCTTGCCCTCGTTCAGCGTGTCCAGCACGCGCTTGAAAAAGTCGACCTGCGCCTGATATTTCTTGTCGCCCTTGACCATCTTCTGCGCCTTGTCGATGCGCCTCTGAACCATTTCAACGTCGCTGAGGATCAGCTCCAGGTCGATGGTCTCGATGTCGCGGATCGGATCGACGCTGCCCTCGACATGGATGATGTCGTCGTTGTCAAAGCATCTGACCACGTGTACGATCGCGTCGCACTCGCGGATATTCGAGAGGAACTTATTGCCCAGACCCTCGCCCTTAGAGGCGCCCTTGACCAGACCGGCGATGTCGACGAATTCGATGGTCGCGGGGGTGTATTTGTCGGGGCCATACATTTCTGCGAGCTTGTCCAGCCGCTTATCGGGAACGGCAACCACGCCGACATTCGGCTCGATGGTGCAGAACGGATAATTCGCGCTTTGCGCGCCCGCATTGGTGATCGCGTTAAATAGGGTGGACTTGCCGACGTTCGGAAGTCCGACGATGCCCAGCTTCATAGATCTCACTGTCCTTTATCGGAAGATTCAATTGATAATATACCACCCGCGCGGTCAAATGTCAATCACGGCAGGTTGACAATTCCCGCCGCGCCCGATAGAATAATAGCAGTGATCTTTCGAGAAATACGAAGAAAAGCAACAGGCCCAAAAGAAAAGGAGCAGCTATGACCTTTCCTATCGGTATCGCCGCCAATGTCGCCGCGGTCATCCTCGGCGGATTGGGAGGCTGTCTATTCAAAAGAATCCTTCCCCAACGCGTTGTCGAGATGCTGTATATGACCTTCGGCTTCTGTGCGCTGGGCATCGGCGTGGTTTCGATCGTAAAGCTGGACAGCCTGACGATCGTTGTCCTTTCGGCGATCCTCGGCGCGGTGCTGGGCGAGCTGTGCTGTATCGACAGCGGCGTCCGGCGGCTGATTCGCTTTATTCTGGGCAGGCTGAGCCGTGATCACGGCGAAGATCGGGATATGGAGATCCTGTGTCTTGCGATGGCGATCATCTGCTTTTCCGGCACGGGGATCTTCGGCGCGCTCAGCGAGGGACTTGACGGCGACCACAGCATTCTGCTGGCAAAGTCGGTTCTGGATCTGTTCACCGTTATGGTGTTCGCGACGTCCGTCGGCTGGCTTGTCACCCTGTTTTCTCTGCCGCAGACAGTGATCTTTCTCCTGTTCTTTTTTACGGCGAGCCTGATATCTCCGATACTGACTGCTCAGGCGATCGCCAACTTCAAGGCGACCGGCGGTATCCTTACCGTGATGGTCGGCTACAATATGCTGGCAGGGCAGGTCGGATTGAAAAAGATCCGTGTCCTGAACGCAGTTCCGGCGCTGCTCCTGTCTGTCGTGTTCACATGGGCGGCGGGATTTCTCCCGTTTGCCATTTAATCTGAATCATAGCGGTGATATTATGCAAAAATACGATGCGGTGCTGTTTGACCTGGACGGAACGATCACAGCCTCCGCCGAAGGCATCAAAAAATGCATCGAGCTGACGATGGCAGAACTTCATAAGCCCTGTCCCGATCTCAGCGATTATTCCAAATACATCGGGCCGCCGCTGAACCGCACCTTCAGCCTGCTTTGCGGGCTGAGCGACGATGACGTCGCCCGTGCATTACCGATCTATCGCGGCTATTACGATATCCACGGCACAGCGGCGAATCGCCTGTTCGACGGCGTTCGCGAGGTGCTGGAGCGGCTCAAACAAAGTCCGATGAAGGTCGCGGTCTGTACCTCAAAGAACGAACGCCTCGCCCGCGACGTGATCGCCCATTTGGATATCGGCGCGTATCTCGACGCGATCTGCGGCTCGCGCGACGACGGCAGCCGCAAAGAAAAGCCCGACCTGATCCCCTATGCGCTCGAGACCCTCGGCAATATCCCGCCCTCTCGCGCGGTGATGATTGGCGATACCTATTTCGATACCCTCGGCGCTGTGGCGACCGGCGTGGATTTCATCGGCGTCACCTACGGCTACGGAACGCGCGGCGCGATGGAGAACGCCGGCGCCGCAAAATTCGCCGCGATACCGACCGATCTGTTATCCTTCATCCTCTGATCCATCATCAATCATCATTCATCAATTATCTGTTTTGAGCATATACATGAGTAAGAATTTCAAAAGGACTGATGTATATGTTTCACTCCGTGAGGATCAAAAATGTTTGGCTGACCCTGTTTTCCATCCTGTGCTTCCTGATTTTCCTGACCGTCTGCATCCTGATGCTGCGCGCCGCCCCGCCCGATACCGTCGAGGTCGAGGGAGAGGACGTGGGGCTGAAGATCAGCTCCGATGAGGAGATCGAAGCCTTTATCGGCAAATGCGGACATACTGTCGAAGGCTGTGCCTCCGACGATCCGATCACGATACCGAAAACATGGAACGACGCCTACACCGCCTATAACGAACTGCAAAAGCAGCAGGGACTTGACCTGCGCTCCTATAAGGGCAAACTCGCCCGCAAGCTGGTCTATGCGCTGTCGGATTCAGACGCGTATGTTACCGTGCTGATCGCGGATGACCGCCTGATCGCCGCAGATATCTCGACCAACCAACAGGGCGAATCCCCTCAGCCCTTGATACAACCGTAGGGGAGGGGGTATATTCCTCCCTTGTCAAAAAGCGTAAACGATTATGAAAGAACGACTCGATAAATTCATCGCATCCCAGACCGCCCTCAGCCGCAGGGACGCGGGCAAAGCCATCCGCGACAAACGCGTTACCGTAAATGAAATCGTCTGTCGCGCGGTCGATACGAAGGTCGACCCCGAAAATGACCTTGTCGCGCTGGACGGACAAGCCCTGACCTATCGGCGGCACGTGTACTATATGCTCAATAAACCCGCCGGCGTCGTATCCGCGACCGAGGACAGCCGTGAAAAAACCGTCCTCGACCTGCTGCCGCCCCAATACCGGCGCAGCGGTATTTTCCCCGCGGGACGGCTCGATAAAGACACCACCGGTCTGCTGATTCTGACCGACGACGGCGACTATGCCCACAGGATGCTCTCTCCCAAGAAGCACGTGGACAAAACCTATATCGCGACGCTCGACCGCGAACCGGACGTGGATATCGCCGAAGCCTTCGCAAAGGGAATCACCCTCGCCGACGGCACTGTCTGTCAGCAGGGACAAGCCGTTTGCCTCGGCAATCATCGTGCCGAAGTCACCATCCGCGAGGGCAAATACCATCAGGTAAAGCGAATGTTTGCCGCCCTCGGATACAAGGTCGTTGCGCTCGAGCGCATCCGGATCGGAGCGCTCAGCCTTGACAAAATGCTCAAAAAAGGCGAGCTAAGGCCCTTGACAGAGGCGGAGACCCCGCTTGTTTTTGACAGATATGTCAAAAAATCATAGAAATACATCCTGACGCATGACGGGGAACCATCCCGATCTGCGGCGATTTCTTGAAAAATGCACATGAAAACCGCCTGTTTATTCGCATTTTTTCTAGATACCTTGTAAAATTCGCCTAAAAACAGCACCCCATTTTTGCCACCCTTGGGATATTGTCTAAATTTTCGTATGAATATTTAGTGAAAAAATATGTGGTAATGGTTTGCAAATTGTGCTATATTATATTCGTACTATCACAAGTGTGACAGATTGGATAATATTGGAGGTTTTCTAATGGCTAATGTTTCATTACAACACGTTTACAAAATCTACGACGGCGGCGTAGTCGCGGTTACCGACTTCAACCTTGAAATCGAGGATAAAGAATTTATCATTCTCGTAGGTCCTTCCGGTTGCGGTAAGTCCACCACTCTGCGTATGATCGCGGGTCTTGAAGACATCTCTAAGGGCGAGCTGTACATCGGCGACAAGCTCTGCAACGACGTCGCTCCCAAGGACAGAGATATCGCGATGGTATTCCAGAACTACGCGCTGTATCCCCACATGACCGTTTACGATAACATGGCGTTCGGTCTGAAGCTCCGCAAGATGCCCAAGGAAGAGATCAAGGCGCGCGTTTCCGAGGCCGCTCGTATCCTCGGTATCGAACAGTACCTCGACAGAAAGCCGAAGGCTCTCTCCGGCGGTCAGAGACAGCGTGTTGCGCTGGGTCGTGCGATCGTTCGTGATCCTAAGGTATTCCTGCTTGACGAGCCGCTCTCCAACCTGGATGCAAAGCTCCGTGCTAACATGAGAACCGAGATCTCTAAGCTCTATCAGCGTCTCGGCACCACCTTTATCTATGTAACCCATGACCAGACAGAGGCTATGACAATGGGTACCCGTATCGTTGTCATGAAGGACGGCTTCATCCAGCAGGTTGATACTCCTCAGCATCTGTATGATCTCCCCTGCAACGAGTTCGTAGCAGGCTTCATCGGCTCCCCGCAGATGAACTTTATCGATGCAGTTCTCGTCAAGGACGGCGGCAAATTCGCCCTCAAGTTCGATGAGTACACCATCTATCTGCCCGAGAGCAAGAACAAGAACGGCTGCCTCGAGCCTTATGCAGGCAAGGAAGTCCGCTTCGGTATCCGTCCCGAGCACGTACACGACGAGCCTGAGTTCCTCGAGAAGTGCGAAGACGGCAACGGCGTTATCAATGCAAACGTTGTCGTAACCGAGCTGATGGGCGCTGAGATCTATCTGTATGTCAACATCGGCGGCAACCAGGTAACCGCTCGCGTAGAGCCCACCTCCACCGCGAAGCCCGGCGACTACATCGACGTAGCGTTCGAGCTCGAGAAGATCCACATCTTCGATAAGGAAACAGAAATGACCATCACCAACTGATCGGTTGAATGAAATGTCAAATCCCCCGACTTCGGTCGGGGGATTTTTATGTAGGGGAGGGGCTTGCTCCTCCCGAACTGTAGGGGACGGCGTTTTCGACGTCCCGCAAAAGATTTCTCGCCAAGCAGATCAACTCACCACATTCTGCGGCTCGCCGCTGAGAAACCCGCGGATATTGTCGCAGACGATACCCATCAGTCTTTGCCGCGTTTCCAGCGGAGCCCACGCGATATGCGGCGTGATGATGCAGTTCTTTGCGCCCATCAGCACACAGTCCTCTACCATCGGCTCGACGGTCAGCACATCGATGCACGCCCCGCCGATCACGCCGTTTTCCAAAGCATCACGCAGATCACTTTCTACGACGACCCCGCCGCGCGCTGTGTTGACAAACAGCGCCGTCTGCTTCATCTTCGCAAAGGTTTCCTTATTGAACATCCGCTCCGAGTCCTTGTTCAGCGGACAGTGTACCGTTACGATGTCGCTTTCCTTTAATAATGTGTCAAAATCGACCTGCGTTACGCCGTCGACATTTCGCGGACTGCGATTATACGCGATGGTTTTCATCCCGAACGCCTGCGCGATCTTCGCGACCTTCTGACCGATCGCGCCCAGCCCGACGATCCCGATGACCTTGCCGCTTAGCTCATTCAGCGGGTATATGAACGGCGAAAAGGTCGGACTGCGCTTCCATTTTCCGTCCTGCACATAGTCGTTATATTTCGCGGTATTGTTGAAATGCTCCAATATCAGTGCAAAGGTCTGCTGTGCAACCGCATCCGTCGAATACGACCCCGCGTTGCAGACGGTGATCCCGTGCGCGCGGCAGTAGTCGATATCGATATTGTTGTACCCCGTCGCGAACAGCCCGATGTATTTGAGCTTTTTCGCAAGCCTGAGCGATCCCGCGTCCATGACGGTCTTGTTGACGATCACCATGTCTGCGTCCTCAATCGCCTCGGCGACCTCCTCATATTTCAGCAGTCCGTGCTGAATGACCTCGCCGAAATCCTTGAGGCAGTCGACCGTGACCAGCCCATCCACAACGGTCTGCGCATCCGTCAATACGATTTTCATAGTAAACACCCTTTATATTAATGTATTATCCAAATCCTACCATAAATCTGTTCGCTCCGCAACCATATACATCTATATTATAATTGAAATATTTTGCATCTTCCTGTAAGATTAATGTAAATCCCGCGTATATAATAACAGACATCGGAGGTGAGAATGTGGGCGACAGGGAATTGATCAAGCTTTTGAAAAAGAACCCTGCCAAGGGCTTTGATACGATGACAGCGCAGTACGGCGGCTTGCTTTATACGCTTGTCCGCTCGCGGCTGTCCGCCGAGCGATACGGCTCGGCAGAGGTCGAGGATATCGTCGCGGACACCCTCAGTGATTTTTATCTGCACCTCGATTCCTTCGATCCCGCGCGCTGCAGTATCAAAAGCTACCTCTGTGTGATCGCCCGCAACAAGGCGACCGACGTCCTGAGGAAAGCAAAACTCGCCCCGCTCCCGCTAGAAGAAGCCGAGGACGTCATCGATCTTGCCGATGATAGACAAGAGGCGGAGCTTCGCGCGGAACTGCTGCGTGAGATCCAAGATCTCGGTGAGCCGGACAGCATCATTATCATCCGCAAGTACTACCTCGGTCAGCCGTCCAAGGCTATCGCCGCCGCGATGGACATGACCCCCGCGAATGTCGATACCCGCGCCCACAGAGCCATCGAAAAACTGCGCAGGATTTTGCTTTAGCCTTCCCCTCGGGGGGAAGGTGTCGCCGAACGGCGACGGATGAGGGGCAAACTTTTCAATCTTATCAATTCCTTATGAGGAATAATTCGGAGGAATCCATGAAACCGTCTGTTACATCCCTGTTGAATACCTGTCAGCCGCAGGAGCTTGACAGCATTCTCGAAAAAATCGATATCGAGCTTCCCGGCGAAGCGAGCGCCGATACCATCAAAGCCCTCGCTATGCAAAAGGCGGGTGTTTCCCCAAAGAGCCGCACCATCCGCAAGGTCGCCCTGATCGCCGCCTGCATCACTGTCGTCGCCGCGATCCTCGTCGGCTGTTATGTCGCCGAAAAGGTTGAATACGACACCGCGATCAAATTCTTTGATCTCAACGATCTTAACACCGAGGGACTGTCCCGCGACGACATCAAACGCGTCTGGCGCGATATCACCACCGAGCGTTTTCAGTACAGCGACAGCTACGAGCTGTTGAAAAGCAGTCAAGAAGTCACCGCAGTCGAGGGTGTGGATATCAGCATCATGAACTCCGCCAATAACAACAGCATGACCTTTAACGACGAGGATTTGTGGAATCATGTTTCCGATACGGGGACTTCATATGTATTCGACAGCGATGTCGCTGAATATTACAGCGCCGATGCTTACTATGAGAACGCCCATATTGAGAAGTATATCGACGGAAAGCGGGTCTGGCGCGCCGATTTTAAACGGCCGTTTTACATCAATGGTTACGATGTCCGCGGCGGCAGAGTACTGGTCTGGGGCGACGAAATGTACGATACAGAGCGCTGCCTGATGCACACGACCGTTGCGCTGGTAGATGATGCCGACGGTACGATCCTCTGGGAAAAGGCGCTCGACAGTAAATATGCTTTTGATGAATACGCTGAGGCGACTCTCAGCGACAGCGGACAGATCGCGGTTCTGACCGTCGCCTGTGACGATCGCTTTGCAGAGAATAACACGCTGGTGTTCCGCGAACTGGACGAAACCGGAAAGGTCGTCACCGAGCATGAGCAGGCGCTGCCCCAATCGACTTATTTTTCCAGCGATCTGCTTACCCCGCTCAGCGATGGCTGGCTGGCAGAGATGTTTATCGACACAGCCGACGACGAAAACGCTTCTTATCAATCGCGTCTGGTCAAATTGAATCGAAAAGGTGAGATCGAAAGCGAGTGGTCGATGACAGAGAATGACGACGACCTATATTGTTTCCAAATCACCGACGTGATAGAACATAACGGCAGGATCTATCTCTCTACTCATACTGAGAAGAGCGCCTACATTTCGACCGAGGGCGCAGACACGCGCGATTTTTCTCACTACGGAACGCTCGCCGATGGCTTCTCGGACGAATGGCGCGACCGCGCGCGCGAGCAATACAGCGCTACCTTATATGTCCTCGAACCCGAGAACGGCACGCCCGAGCAATTCTATTCGGTCGGCGGAACGCTCCCCGTCAGTTTTTCAGCGACCGGCGGAGATTTCACGGTGGATGACGACGGCAACCTTGTCTGGCATATCGGGCGCATCATCCGCTGCGGGTATTCGCCGTACACCAGCTCCTTTGTCTTCTACGGCATCACCCGACAATACGATTACACCTTTGACAGCGATAACAACATTCTCCGTCAGGAGAAGACCGATATCTTCGGCAGCTTCAGAATATGAACAACGACAAGACCTTCCCCGGCGGGAAGGTTTTCTCTTTTCCCATATTTTGTGGTATACCCGAATTCGACACACAATTTTGCGCTTGTTTACAAAAAATTTTCAAAAATGTAATAAGACCGTCGCATTTCCTATGTATAATCCAAAATTGCACAAGCATCATTTGGCTTTTCCTCCGAGAAATGCGATAAAATCGGCATTTTTTGAACTGTGCTGCTCATTATTCTTTTACCGCAAAATATTACTGTTGTGCAATCATTATGAATATTTTGAAGAAAATTTTCGTTTTGATATGAAAAAAGCACAACAGATTTTGAAAAAAAGGTTGCAATTTCTGCGGCTTTTGTGTAAAATGTATATGAGATAGGTGGCTTCTTTAGGTAAATCACCAAATCGTTCGGTATTTTGACTATTTTTTGAACGGAGGAGAAATATGTCCAACAGATTATTTCAGGGCGTTATTCATCAGATGAAGGACGCTATCGACAGAACTATCGGAGTTGTAGATGAAACCGCGGTCGTGATTGCTTGCTCGGAGCTTGGCAGGATCGGCGAGGTCAACGAAAGCATCAACGCCGAAACTCTCTCTGCAACCGTTCCATTTGTAATAAACGGACACACCTTCAAGTCTTTCGGTTCTTCTTCGAGAGCAGAATACGCTGTATTCGTATCGGGCAGCGATGAGATCGCCCAGAAGTATGCCCAGCTCTTAGCGGTGTCCCTGTCGTCGATCAAGCAGTACTATGACGAAAAGTACGACCGCTCCAACTTCATCAAGAACGTCATCCTCGACAATATCCTGCCCGGCGATATTTATCTCAAGGCGCGTGAGCTGCGCTTCAACGCCGAGGTCAGCCGCGTCGTTATGCTGATTAAGATCACGTCCAAAACCGACGTGTCGGCGTTCGATGTTGTCCAGAACCTGTTCCCGGACAAGACCAAGGATTTTGTCATCAATATCAATGAGACCGAGATCGCTCTGGTCAAGGAGATCCGTCAGGGCATTTCCTCCAAGGATCTCGAGAAGCTCGCCGGCTCGATCGTCGACACCCTCTCAACCGAGTTCTATACCCATTGTGTCGTCGGCATCGGCACCACCGTCGTCGGCATCAAGGACCTCGCCCATTCCTTTAAGGAGGCGCAGGTCTCCCTCGAGGTCGGCAAGGTATTCGACACCGAGCGCACCATCGTCAGCTACGACAACCTCGGCATCGCCCGTCTGGTCTATCAGCTCCCGACGACTCTGTGCGATATGTTCCTCAAAGAGGTCTTCAAGCGCGGCTCTATCGACACCCTCGATCAGGAGACTCTGTTCACCATCCAGAAGTTCTTCGAGAACAACCTGAACGTATCCGAGACCTCCCGCAAACTGTTCGTCCACCGCAACACGCTGGTCTACCGTCTTGAGAAGATCAAGAAGCTCACCGGCCTTGACTTGCGCGAGTTCGAGGACGCGATCGTATTCAAGGTAGCGCTGATGGTCAAGAAGTACCTCACCTCCAGCCCCACGAAATACTAAGCGAAATGCGGCTTAGCCGCGCTGTGTGATAGCTTCATCAAATCAACAACCCTCAAAGGATTTTGTTATTATGATTGAATTCAAAAATGTATCCAAGGTCTATTCCTCTAACGGCGCTCACGCGCTGGATAACGTTACCCTGAGCATCGCCAAGGGAGAGTTCGTTTTCATCGTCGGTGCGTCCGGCGCGGGAAAAAGCACCTTCCTCAAGCTGATCATGCGCGAGGAACAGCCGACCTCCGGCTCGATCACCGTCAACGATATGTTCCTCGAACGCCTTCCCCGCCGCAAGGTACCGTATCTCAGACGTACCATGGGCATCGTTTTCCAGGATTTCCGACTGATCTCCAAGATGACGGTCTACGAGAACGTCGCGTTCGCGATGCGCTGTGTCGGCAAGAAGGGCAGCACTATCAAAAAGCGCGTTCCCTATATTCTCGACCTCGTCGGACTGTCCGACAAGGCGAACGACCATCCCAACGAGCTGTCCGGCGGCGAGCAGCAGCGTGTATCGCTGGCGCGCGCGCTGGTCAACAACCCGTCGATGATCATCGCCGACGAGCCAACCGGTAACGTCGACCCCGAGATGAGCTACGAGATCATCGAACTTCTGTCAGAGATCAACAAACGCGGCACCACCGTTCTGGTTGTTACCCACGAGCACGACCTCGTCAAGAGCTTCGGCAAGCGGGTCATCAACATCGAGAGCGGCAGAGTGGTAGCCGACTCTGCGGATGAAGAATACATCGCGATCTGACGGAGGGATACTATGAGCAGTTTTGGCTACCTCATCAAAGAGGGCTTTAAAAATCTATTCAATAACCGCATGATGAGCCTTGCGTCCATCGGCGTACTGGTATCCTGTCTGGTACTGACCGGCTCGGCGGTTTGGCTGACGGTCAACGTTACCAACAGCGTCGATTCCGTCAGCGACAGCAACGTCACCAAGGTGTTCCTTGACGACGATATGGACCGCCTGCACGCGGTCGCGATCGGTCAGGATCTTCTCGCGGTCGACCATGTCACCGAAGTTCAGTTCATCGAAAAGGACGAGGCGATGGAAGGCTACCGCGAACAGCTCGGCGACGAGATCTTTCAGAACATGACCGGCAAGGGCAACCCCTTCCCGTATTCCTACAGCATCACCGTTGACGCGGAAACCATGCAGAACGTCGACCAGTACGACAAGGTCGTCGAGGAATTGAAGCAGGTCAAGCTCGTCCGCAACGGCGAGGAGCTCGGCGGCGTCGCATCCGTCAACTCTCACCGCGAGCTGGCGCAGAAGCTGACCACCCTTTCCTCTCTGGTCACGATGATGAGCTTCTGGATCATTCTGGCGCTCGCTGTCATCTCCCTGTTTATTATTGCTAACACCATCCGCATGACGATGTTCTCCCACCGTTTCGAGATCAGTATTATGAAATCGGTCGGCGCGACGAACACCTTCGTCCGGATCCCGTTTATTATCGAAGGCGCAGTCATCGGTTTGATCTCCGCGATTGTATCGGTCGGCATCCTCTATATCCTGAGCAACGTACTGATCGGAGCGATCAAGGACATCCTGCCGTTCAAGCTGACGTCGTTCACCGATATCATGTGGTACGTCGCGGGCTCATTTGCCGCCGCGGGTATCGTCGTCGGCATACTGGGATCGCTGATGTCCATCAGCCGGTTCTTAAAGCGCGAGGGCAACGAGATCCTCGGCTGGTAACGCCGCAACATTACTCAGTAAAGGAGTAAGAAGCCTATGAAAAAACTATTGTCCGTCCTGCTGATGGCAGCGCTCTTGATCGGCTGCGTGGCGTCCGCCGCCGCAACCGACATCGGCGATCTGGAAAAACGCCAGGCTGAGCTGGAATCTCAGCAGCAGCAGGAAAAAGAAAAGCTCGACCAGCAGAATGCGGCTGTCGAAGAGCAGCAGGGCGAGGTCGATAAGATCAACGAACAGATCGAATCGGTTTCGATCGAGATCCGTACCTGCCACCAGAACATCATCAAAATCGAAAAAGACATCGCGTCCAAGCAGACCGAGATCGATAAGGCAAACCAGAAGATCGAGGCGAACATGGACGTTCTCCGTCAGCGTCTGAAGGCGATCTATATCGCCGGCGACGTCAGCTCGCTCGAGGTCATCCTCGGCGCCAAGGACTTCTCCGACTTCCTCGATAAGCTCCAGGTTGTGCAGTATGTCAGCAACCACGACGAGGAGCTGATCAATAAGATCCAGGTTCAGCTCGACGCGATCTCCAAGGAGAAAAAATCACTCGAAGCTGACAAGAGCGATCTCGAGGACGAGAAGGCGACACTTGAAACCAAGCAGGACGAGCTGAATACCATCCTCGAAGAGAACAAAGAGGTCCTTGAAAGTCTGCAGAACGATGCGGCAAAGACGCAGATGAGTCTGGATATGAGCGAAGAAGAGCTCGCAGGGCTCAGCGCAGAGATCCAGGAATACTACCGCAAACAGCGCGAGGCGCTCGCAGCTCAGCAGGAGGCGGCGCGCCGTGCAGCTGAGGCGCAGCAGGCAGCTCAGAACAGCGATTCCGGCGACGACAGCTCCTCGGGCAGCACTCCGGTCGTTGATTCCGGCGCCGCGACCCAGATCGACGCGGGCGGCGGTTGGGTATGGCCGACCCCCGGCGTGTATACGCTTACCGCAGAGTTCGGCGAGTCGCGTTCCTATGAGAGCCACGGCGGCGTTGATATCGGCGCCAGCATGGGTACTGCGATCTACGCGGCAAATTCCGGTACCGTTGTATCGTCTAACAACACCTGTACCCACGTCAGCAGCGGCGGCAACTGGTGCAGCTGCGGCGGCGGCTACGGCAACTTTGTCTGGATCCTCCACGATAACGGCTACGAAACCATCTACGGTCATATGACCACTACCGCTGTCAGCACCGGCGACAGAGTATCGGCGGGACAGCTGATCGGCTATGTCGGTTCATCCGGCTGGTCGACCGGTCCTCACCTCCATTTCGAACTGCGTATCGGCGGCGTAAGAAGCAACCCGCTCAGCCTTTTCTGATAACTGAACATCAAAAGGGGCTGTGAAAAAACAGACCCGTAAAAACAAAAGGGCACATAACCGAAAGAGATAGCGGTTATGTGCCCTTTTGTGGTATAATCAATTTGTGAA
>CACYPH010000001.1 GCA_902776185.1 uncultured Ruminococcus sp. | reverse complement strand
CTTCTATTGGAAGTTGTAATCCGTCCAGTCGAGGTTATACTCGACTGACTCTTTCGCTGCAAGCAGCGGGGAATTATACCCTAACTATGTTATTAAAAAGCTCTTTGCGAATGAGCTTGCTCCACGGAGAGATTGCGCTCACCGTTCTGTCACAGTAAAAGGCTTCGGCGGTGATCATCTGCGGCTCCTTTTTTATCTGAGGAAAATCGGTATCCTGATAGACCTTCATATAGTTACAGCCGCTAACTGAACAATCGTTGTCGACCGCAGCGTGATACAGCAGCTCCAGATATCGGGGGTGGATCTTATCGTCGCTGTCGACAAAGGCGATCCACTTACATTCGTCGTTTTGGACGGCGGCGTCGATCGCGACGTTTCTGGCCGCAGATTGACCGCCGTTGGGCTGATGAATCACTTTGATGCGGTTGTCTTTCAGCGCATATTCATCACAGATTTCTCCGCTGTTATCCGTGGAGCCGTCGTCGACCAGAATCACCTCAAAGCAGGGAAAGGTCTGTGCCAGCACGCTGTCAAGGCAACGAGCAATATACGGTCCCGCATTATACACGGGAATGATAACAGAGATCAAACAGCGGGATGCTGCCGTCTGATCGGTCATGGTTCTTTTTCCCCTTTCATCGGTCTTCATCAAGCGTTGATCTCAAACTTCTTGTCCTTGGACAAGTATTCGATGATCACGTTGACATCCTGCTGCATCGCGATCTCGTCATCGTTTTCCGCTTTATACTCGACCATATAAATAGGCGTACCGTCATAGGTGCCGAGCAGATAGCCGTCGCTTTTTTCAAAGCGAAGATCAAAAAGCTTTCTCTTATCAATCATAAAGCTGACGGTTTTACCGTCCTCCTTGACCGTCACCTTATTCTTCCATTTGTTGGGATAATAAAGAGTCGTCACGTCTGTTTTGATCTCAAATACAGAGGTATCCTCCTGCTTGATGATCTCGCCGGTGACAAAGTCGTAATCCGAGATCAGCGCTTCGATAATCACATTCAGGGATTCCTGCATCGCGATATGCTCGACGTCCGACTGATCAAGCGCGTAGGTTTTGACATAGACCACAACGTTGCCTTCATCCATGAGCAGTGTACCGAGCACGCCGCCTTTTTTCTCGTCTTTATTAAAGGAGAGGTCAAACAGCTGTTTTTTGTCCGCGGTAAAGCTCAGCGTAAAGACGTCTGTGATCTCGTGCTTTTTGACGCCGTCGATCTTGACCGTATCCTTGTACTCTTCGGGAAATCTGAGCTTGACAAAGCCCAAGTCGATCGGATAGGTCTCCTCCGGATCAACGAGCCTGACAAAGGTGGGCTGCTGCGCCGTTGTCTCTTCTGTTTCGGTCGCCGATGCAGTATCGCCCTCCTGAGCATCTTCATCGGACGGCTTGCCGGTAAGCGACACGACCAGAATGACCACAGCGATCACAACCAGCGCGGCAATCAGCGCAATTATATACTTCTTGTTTTCATTGGAGGACTTTTCCTCTGCCTTTTCATCAACAGCGGTATCCTTTTCCTCAACAGAGGTGTTCTTTTCTTTTATATCTTTTTCGTTCATTTTGATTCCCTTCCTTTTTGCTTGCAGTGCCAGATTGCGCCGCATGATATCTGCTCAAGCCTTCTTGTGCGAAGGTCTGCGAAAAACCTTTTTGATCATGCCGAAGATCAGGTCCTTTTCATATCGGTTCATGCCGAAGAGCGACATCGCGATCAGATAGACAGCAACGACAACCAGAACATTGACGCCTAAGCCGATCCATCCCGAAAGTCCGATAAAGGAGAACCCGAAACCTGCCGCGATCGCGATGAGCATACTGGGAATGATCCCCTTGAACAATCCGAGATAATAGGTGCTCAGCTTGATCTTGATTTTTTTGACAAATATCAGGTTCATAACGCCGATATCGCCGAGCATCAGCGAGATAAAGGTGCCGATCGTTGCGCCGTAGAGCGGATTCCACTGGATCAGCGCGATCGTCAGAAAAACATTGACGACAACGATGGAGATCTTGAGGATCGACTGCTCCTTATGCTCGTTCATGCTCCACAGGATCTGGGTACCGATTGCCTCGGTCAGAATAAACAAATGCGCTGTCATCAGGATCATCGTGACCCAGTATGCGTCGAGCTTTTCGGCGCCGACCCACAGGGTGATAAACTGCCTGCCGAACACCAGAAAGCCGCTCCATATCAGCCCCAACACCATCAGGATCAGCCGCCCGATGCGTATCATCTCATCGCAGAGCTGTTTCGGCGTCGCTTTGCTTTCTACGAGCTTGACTACGCCGGGCATCAGCACGCCTGTTACGGAAGAACCGATGCTCTGAAAATATTGGGTGATCTGCTGACCGACACTGTATACGGCAATGATCACTGCCGACGCTTCTACAAACATTCCGAGCAGGATCTGATCGGCACAAGCGTTGATCTGTGTCGCGATCATCTGAATCAGAATGAACGACGAGTAGACAGCGACCTCTTTGACCAGCGACGATGTGATTCCGCGGAAGATCGGTTTCAGCTTCAGCTTGAAGATCACAAACAGTGCAAAGAAAACGTTTGTGATCACCGTCATCATCAGATTGACGGATACGATACCGATACTGCCGAAGCCCAGCTTCAGCGCGCCGAAAGTACAGGCGATGCGGATGATGATCATGATAATCGACATCCCGCGGGAGACATCAAAGCGCTCATATGCGATGATCGCATTTTTAAAGCCTACCGAACCCAGCGTGACGGCGGTATTGATGATGGTGATCGACAGCAGCCTTTGCCCCAGTGCGATCTCATCCTGACTCAACCCCGTCGCAAAAGCGGTCGGATACAGAAAGATCAGGACAACGCCGACAACCAGACACAGCGCGGCGATTGCCGAGTAATAAATTGTCGTAATGCCCAGAAACCGTCTGCACATCAGGGTGTTTCCCTGCGCGCGGTATTTGGCGACATAACGCGTCACCGCATTTCCAACGCCCAGATCCAACAAGAGCAGATAGGCGACGATTGCCGCCGACAGCTTGTACACGCCATACTCCGAGTCGCCTAAAGTGCGGATGATAAACGGCGTCAACAGCAGAGTGGACAACACCTCAAATACCATCAGGATATAGGAGAGTATCACTCCGATTTTTCTATTCATTCATATACCTCTTAAATCCGGAGAGCCTCCAGTTGTTTTTTGAAAGAAGCGTCCAGCGACGCAATCAGCGACGCGCCATCATAGGGCGCCGTAAAATCGATCCCTTTGATCGCGTCTGCGATCGATGCGGGCGTATTCTCGCCGTAAAAGATCAGAGTGTCATTCAGCTCGGAATCTGTCAGTACCCGAATCGGATAAGCAACGACCCTCAGATTACAGCTCAGATAGGAGATCACCTTTGACGGGAACGACGTATCGTTGAACGACGCGTCGGGATTCTGGGTACTCAGCCCGACGTCACAGTTGCTCAGATAGTCGGTATAATCCTTTCCCTTTTTCACGCCGTCGTAGCGAATCTCACAGGCGTCCTTGCGGGAATGCTCTTCGATATACTGATCAAGCGCCGCAACCCTTTCGGGCGTATCGGTGCCGAGAATGCAAAGACAGTAGCGTTCGTCAAGATACTTTGCCGCTTCCAGCGCACCGGCAAGACCGCCCTTGTTCGGATCAAAGGAGCCGGTATAGGCAACGCGGATCCTGCCGTCCGGATCACGCTTTGCGGGCGCGATGCGATCAAACTCATACGCCCCGTAGACGATTGCCTGCGGCTTCTTGGACGTATTGATCTTTTCGGCAAGCACGTTGGTGGGAAAGAGATACATATCCGCACAGCTCTTAAGGAACCGCATCTCCGTTTTACGGCTTGCTTTGGAATGCTCATATACGTTGTTATAGATCTCTTCCGCCTCCAGAAGGAGCCGGAAGCCTTTGATCTTTTTCGCCAGAGAAATGCACCGCATATTGATCAGCGAATGATAAACAGCAACAGTCTCTCCTCTTTTTGTATGGAACAGCAGATAGAAAAACAGGGTAAGATTTCTTCTGATGATCTGCCAAAGCTTGAAAAGCTTCGAATCCTTCTCGGCGGCAGTCCTGAAATACCTCACGCTCGTATGCTCGCTGAGCTGTTCGACCGTCGCAGGGATCGCGGTCGGCGCGGTCATGCTGCAGGAGATAATCTCGACGTCGATACCGATCCGGTTCAGCGCCGAGCAGATATAGCGCACCTTATTTGCGGACGCCATTTTAATTCTTCTTCTGTTGAGAACACTGTCGAAAAAACAAAGATACTTCATATACTCACCAAGCAATTAAATCAGCCGGAATACTCCGTTGCCCGCCGCACGCCGCGTGGAGGCTTTAATTCTGTGCGGCAACCCGGCAAAAGCCGGGATTCATTATACATCTTCGTCTGTCAGATAGATACTGCGGATGGTATCGATCTGCTCCTGAGTAATCCCGCAGGAAAGCAGGTAGTTCACCGCGCGCTGATTGATATTTGCGCCCGGATAGTCCGCAAGACCGGTCTTAATCTTATTGACCTTCTTCTGATTGAAGGAACGGTACCAGTTAGAGAGCGCATATTCTGTCTGCAGTTCGGTCTCGTTCAAGCCGAGGACTGCCTCGAGAATGTAACAGGTCGTGCCGGTACGGTCGATACCGTAGGTGCAGTGCAGATAGATCGGATAGTTGTCAGGATCGGCAAGATCGGTGAAGATCTCCTTCATCTTTGCCTTGCCTGCATCTGTAAAGATATCCTCATACTGAGGCGCGTTGTAGTATTTATGGGTAACGTTCGGGCCGAGCATATCGCCGAGGGAAACGGCAGGATCGCGCAGATCCATCTCGGTCTTGATACCCAGCGTATTCACCAGCTTATCCTTGTCGAGCGCGGTGGCAACGTTGTCTGTGAGAACAGCACCGTCAAGCTCGGAACCGCGTATCAGCAGACCCTTTCTGATCTTCTTGTTATCGCCGGTGACATATCCGCCGATATCGCGGGTATTATCGATGCCCTCGAAAGAGATAAAGTTGATAACCATCCTGCCGTGCTTGTCAAAGCTGTAATAACCCGCTTTGATCGGCGTGCCGTCCTCATAGGTCATGCCCTCGACAACGTTCTCGCCGACAGGAGCCGTCCTGTTCTTGATATACTGATGGTTATTACTGACAAAGTAATAATAGCCTTCGTAATAGATCAGCTGGAACGCTCTCTGGCGGATACCGTCGAGGTAGAAGTAGCCGTCATCCTGAGGGCCGTTCTTGATGATCATCGCACCGGTTTCGTCAAAGTCGTACTTGCCCGCCGGGAAGGGAGTGCCGGCGACGGCAGTAGCGGAAAGATTGCGGCTCTGATTGACCGCGAACTTATTGTACTCGCAGATATAATAATACTTACCCTCGTATTCCTTGAGAGAATATGCGGTCTGCTTGACATTGTTGATGTAGAAGTAGCCGTCTTCACAGGGACCGTTCTTTGTGATCAGCTTGCCCTCGGAATCAAAGTGATAGTAAGCGGGCGAGAATCCCGTTCCCTTCAGCAGATCGGCGCTGAGATAACGGTAGGCGTCCTTTGCATACTTATGGTACTCGCAGACATAGTAATAGTCGCCCTCAAATTGACAGAGCTTGTACGCAGTCTGCTTGACATTGTTGACATAAAAGTACCCGTCACTCTGAGGGCCGTTCTTCGGCAGCATTTTGCCGTCAGCGTCAAAGGAGAATTTTCCCGCTTTAAACGGTGTTCCCGCCAAAGCGGCGTCGGTAATGTTGCGCTCCTGATTACGGCAGATCTTATTATACTCTGCTACATAGTAGTAATCGCCGTTGTACTCACAGAGCTTGTACGCCTTCTGCTTCGCGTTGTTGATGTAGAAGGTATCGTCGGGCTGAGGACCGTTGCGGTCAAAAAGCCTGCCCTGCTCATCAAAATAATAGTAACCGGGCTTTGTAAAGATTGTTCCCTGAATGTTGGCGGCTGTAAGGTTGCGGGTCACATTCTTGACGATCTTGTGATTCTCGGCGACAAAATACCACGCGCCGCCCCACTCGAGCAGCTGATATGCCTTCTGCCGCACGCCGTCGATGTAGAAGTAATCACCTACGGGACCGTTGAGCGCCTCTGTAGGAGGCTCGGTAACAGGCTCGGGGATCACCATCCTGCCGTCTGCGTCAAAGTAATACTTGCCGGCTTTGATACCGGTACCTTCCACCAGCGAAGCGCTCAGGTTGCGGGTAGCGTCCTTGACATACCTGTGGTTCTCGGCGATATAGTACCAGCTGCCCTCAAAGTTGATCAGCTTGTACGCCTTCTGCATCACGCCGTCAAGATAGAACAGGCCGTTTGCGTTCGGCCCGTCAGCGATCGTATCGCCGGCCGCGGCGATATTCTGTTCTGCGGCAGAAGCCGGAACTGCAGTCAGTCCGATCATCATCACAAAACACAGAATCATGCACAAAAATCTTGTCGTGTGTTTTTTCATCATCATCATCCTTTCAAAAGAATCAAAATATCAAAACAGGCTGTTGCCTAGCTTTTCCGTCGGTCAGGATCGGGCTGTGTATACGTTGTATACGGCTTATTGACGTTGCAGACGGTGTAATAATGATGACCGTACTGCTGATCCTCGGGGAGATCGGCGCGCCAGTCGCCGTATTTCTGGCTGAGATACGCGTCGAAATCCTTTGGCACGCGCACCTGTAAGCCCTCAAAGATCGCCTGAGTCCCCTCCCCATACTGTTCGCGGGGAGCATATTCTTTTTTGCCCTGCCAGTTGCCGAAATTACACCACAGCGCGGAGCTTTCAAGGTCATAGGCGCTGCACAGCGCGATCAGCTCCTCAACATACTGTGCCGTGTGGCGGTGATAGCCGCGCAGACGTCTGAGAGAGCGCATCAGCGTATGCAGCAGATCGAGCTTGGTCGTATAGATACAGTTGATTTTATGCTTAAGATCGGTTTTTTTCTTTTCGAATCGCTCCTGCTCTTTCTCATCGGCGGGATAGCCGTCCAGCGGGAACACGTCGATATAAACGCCGTGATGGATATCCAGCTCAGCCATGCCCTTTTCGATATAGGTCGTGCGGGAATCGCGGAGCTTTGCGAATATATTGGGGTAATTCCGATCGGATTCATTGGTCTGTAAAAAGAGGTGTTCCGGCAGCAGAAGCGGCGCTTTTTCGCAGAAGACGCGGTAGTCCTCTCTGGGCATAGCGACGTCGATGTCGTCATCCCACGGGATAAATCCGCTGTATTTTACCGCGCCGAGACAGCTGCCGCATACCAGATAATACCGGAGTTTCAGCCGTTCGCAAACTGCGATATATTCTTTTAAAATCTCAAATTCCGTCTGCTGTAAATCTGTCATCATAACACCTGTATGTAATCAAATCTGTCATCCATTCGGATGTCCGCCGCACGCCGCGCGGAGGCTTTGATTATGTGCGGCAACCAAGCCCCGAGGGGCTTGGCGATATATTGCATATCATTGATTGGTTTTATTCAAGAATCATCTTGCCGTCTGCATCGAAGGTGTAGGTGCCGGGAGTGATACTGGTATTGCCTACCCATGCAGCCTGAATCTTACGGGTATCGTTCTTGCAGATCTTGTGCTTCTCAGCGACCAGATAATAATTGCCTTCGAACTCGAGCAGCTGATAGGCCTTCTGCAGAACGTCGTCAATGTAGAAGTAGTCGCCTACAGAACCGTTGAGTACGGAAGCATCTGTCGGATGCTCTGTGGGCTCTATGATCGGCAGGCTCCTCGGATGCTGCATAACCGACCACATAGTTGCTGCGGATAATTGCTTACGCACCTTCGCGGATGCAATTCGGGTGGATGCGGACGCTTTCAATAAGTTCCCAACAAAGCGCATTTCTCCAAGCCCCCCGAAGGGAGCTTGGAGAATGATCATATTTTTAGTCGGGAAGAATCATCTTGCCGTCTGCGTCGAACTCATAGGAGCCGGGAGCGATGCCCGAGACCTCATCGGTCTTGAGCCATGCAGCCTGGATCTTACGGGTAGCGCTCTTGACGTACTTGTTATTCTCTGCTACGAGGTAGTAATCGCCGTTGTATTCGCAGAGCTCATAAGCCTTAACCTTCTGGTTCTCGCGATAGAAGTAACCGTCAGCGTTCGGGCCCTGTCTGTAGACCATCTTGCCGTCTGCGTCAAACTCGTACTTGCCGGCAGGGATAAGATCGCCTGCCATCTCGGCGGTGATGTTGCGGGTTACGCTCTTGACATACTTGTTGTTCTCTGCAACGAAGTAGTAGTTACCGTCGAACTCAACGACCTTGTAAGCCTTAACCTGAACGTTGTGGTTATAGAAGTAACCGTCAGTCCAGGGACCGTCCTTGACGATCATCTTGCCGTCTTCGTCGAAGTTGTAGTAACCGGGCGAGTAACCTGTACCCTCAAGGTTTTCGGCTGTCAGATAACGTCTGGCGTCCTTAGCATACTTGTTGTACTCTACGACGAAGTAGTAGTTACCCTCATAGAGGTGGAGCGAGTATGCAGTCTGCTTGACGTCGTTGACATAGAAGTAGCCGTCAGCCTGCGGACCGTTCATGGCAGTATATTTACCGTCAGCATCGAAGTAGTAGTAGCCGACCTCGAAAGGTGTACCCTCTACGACAGATGCGTTCAAATAACGCTTCTGATCTCTTGCAATCTTGTTGTACTCAGCGACTAAGTACCAAGCGCCTTTATACTCACAAAGCTTGTAAGCCTTCTGCTTCTCGTTGTGGATGTAGAAATAGTCGTTCTCGTCGGGACCGTTGAGATCGACCATCTTGCCGTCCTCATCAAAGATGTAGTAACCGACAGCGAAATCGGTGCCTTCGACAACAGCAGCATTCAGATAGCGCTTTGCATCCTTAGCGATTCTGTTGTTCTCAGCAATGAAGTACCAGTCGTCACCGTCGTTGTAAAGCTGGTAAGCCTTGAGCTTGATGCCGTTTCTGTAAACGGTACCGTCCTCCTGGACGCCGTTCTTGAAGTCATAGATGATATGGCAGTCGTCGTCGAAGCTGTAGTAGCCCTCGGGAACATAGCCGTGAGCGCCCTGAGCATCGATGTATCTGGAGGAGTTGCGCATTGCGCGGAAGGAGCTCGGGAAGTAGTAGTACTCATAGTTGTACTCTACGAGGCCGGCGACGAAGAGGTAGCCGTCCTTGAAGTAGTAGATTTCCTTTGCATCCTCGGGGGTGAAGAAGATGCCGTTTTCCTGCTCGATTGTCTCGATCAGCGCGCCGGTCTCGGTGAAGTGATACAGGGTGTACTTTTTACCCTGAGCGATCGGCTGATAGCCTGTCGCGGCAATACCGGCAGCGTTGAAGTGGTAGGTCTCGCCTTCGATCTCCGCCCACTCAGCGTGCTTGGGCTTGCCTGCCCAGTAGTAAGCTCTACCCTCTTCGGTGACCTTCCATGCGCCCTTGGTCAGGACCTTGTCGGTGAAGACGTAGTCGAGGCCGTCGATGGTCTGAGCGCCGTCAACAGCAGCGAAGGTTGTCGGATCGAAGTAGTAGGAATCAGTGCCCTCGGTCTGCCAGCCGGAGACGAGGTTGCCTGCGATGAAGAAGTAAAGCTCGCCGCCGATCTCACGGGTGCCGTTGAAGCCGGTGGTATCGAGAACGTCTTCACAGTCGGAGCAGACGAACTGACCTTCGGTCAGGACATAGCTGTGGCTCTTAGCCGGAACGGTGGTGCCCCAGTCAACGACAGAACCGCAGGTCTCGCAGTAGGTGCGATTCTCATAGCCTTCCTCTGTGCAGGAAGCTTCCTTGTTCTGAACGGTGAGTTCAGCGTCGTGATCGTGCCACGGATTGTTGGCAGCCATCAGCATGGTAGCAACATCAACGGTGCCGTTGAAGGTACCCTTGCTGTCGTCGGTATAGGTGATATCGCCGACCAGAACGTTGGCGGTCACGTTGACCTTCGGCAGATAGCTGGTAGCAAACTTCTCAGCCTTGGTCAGAGTAGAATCATTGATATCTCTGATAGTGCTCTCGTCATAAGACCATACACGTACAGGGATAGAAGCGAGGATCTGCTCGCCTGTCAGAGCGGAATCATTGGTGATGGTCAGGATGACCTTGTTGGGCTCAACTTTATTGACGTCATAGTCGACAGTAACGCCCGCGGGAGTGGTGATGTGATCGAGCTCCCACTTGTTCGCGGTGTTGAGGTAGAGAGTAGTATTAATCGTATCGATGTCCTCAGCAGCCGCTGCCTTGACGTCGATATAGTAAACAGAGTCATACTCGGGAACGTTGCCCTTGTCGTTGTGACCGACGATGGTCACGCCGGACTTCGCTGCAGCTGCGTTCACGGTGATCGACTTCGTCAGGGTGGTCGCGTTGCCGAGCTTATCGGCGATCTCAAAGGTGATCTTGTGCAGGCCGTTGGACAGAACAACATTCTGGATACCCATCGAGGAACCGGAAGCTCTTACGCCGCTCTGAGCAACGCCGTCAACATAGATCTTCGCGGAGCTGTAGTCCAGACCCTCTGCGTTGGAGGCAGCATAGTCGGCGATGCTCGCGTCGAAGGAAACAACGTTGGTGTCGATTGTCTGATCTGCAAACTCGATATTGGTATCGTTGGTGCAGTAGGTAGCGTTGGAGATGACAGGGGGATTACGGTCGTCAACAGCAGAGCTGTAGTCGAGGGTAAAGTCATCGAAATAGTATGTCAGCATCTGCGCACGGGTGGGCTTGATGTACATACGGATAAAGGACGGGCAGCGGCCCAGCAGAGGCTGAGTGGGATCACAGGTAGAAGCATAGTTGTAATTAGTAGGCAGAGTTGCCTTGACATAGACCCATCTGTTCTCAGGAATGTCAGCTTCCTTGAGAGCGTTCAGGTTTTTGCCGTTGTACTGCATGTTCAGCTCAGTGGAACCTGCCATGGTCAGTTCACCGGTTTCGGCGTCTCTGTTACCGACATAAATGGAGAACTGCATGGACAGAGAACCTGCGGTATCTCCGTCGGGGTTACTGAAGCCCTTCGGTACATAAACCCAAGCGCCGATACCGGTTGCGTTCTCGCCGTTGACGGTATCCTTCAGGACAGTGGGGGCGCTGATTTTGTAGAGGATCGCGTATACCCAGCTGTTGAAGGTGGTATTGCGGAAGTCATAGTTGACGCCCAGTGCATAGTCGCCGTTATGGACCTGACCGCCGTTCTCCTTGGAAGCGATAAAGGTTTCGGAACCGCAGGAGATATCGATCTGACCGCCGGAGATGAGCTTGTTAAACTGATTTTCTACGGGAACTTCGTTATCGTCAAAGTACTTTCTTGCCTCAGCAAAGCCGACAAGACCGTTTCTGTCATTGTTCTCAAAGTCAAAAACGATCTCGCTTCCCTTACCGTAGTTGACCGTATAGGTCATCTCGGTATTGGTGGGCAGATAGGTCAGGGTGATTGTCGAGACAGAAATAGAAGTATCTTCGGTCGCGGTGAAGGTAAGACCGTTGATAGAACCGCTGCCTGCGGGAGTAATGGCTGTGCTGTAGGTAGAACCGTCGGTATAAACGTTAGCCTCGCCGATCTTCGCAACGATCGGGAGAGTCAGGGTACGGACCTTAGCAGCAGTGGAATAAGGCAGGGTTGTCTCTGTGGAAGAGAGATTCAGGGTAGTCGGGTTCGCAATATGGATGGTCTTGGAACCGACAACCTTGCGGCTGATGTCATATGTCTGAACGGCATTGTTGTCATCGAGATAGATACCGGTCTTGCCGGTGAAGTCGATGTTGGAAGTCTGATCGGTGCCGTTATTGATGATGAACTTGGTAGCGCCTGCCGGCAGCTCAAAGCTGTATCTCTTCTCGCCGTACTCGTTCTGATCATACTCGGTCATCGCAGTGCCGGGCCAATCTACCATTTTGTCGTTATCATCGCTCCAGTAATAGATGTTGACAGTGTTCCAGTTCTTATTATTGGAGAAGATGACGGTTCTGTCGGTAACGTCTGTGTTGGCAGAGGTTACCTGTACGTCTACGTCGCCCAGAGTACCGCCGGAGGTGAACGCGCCGTTATTGATCGAACCGAAGGATGTATCGGACAGCTGCCATGCAGCATCTGCGGGCATATCCATCGCATAGCCGTGGGTGTCGATCGCGTCAGCGCCGAAGGTGTAGCTGGTGCCGGGAGCAAAGTAGTCGTAGTCGGAGGTGATATCAACGTTGTTCAGGACGCCTGTGGGAGCAACGTTGGAAACGATAAAGATGCCGTTGATGGTGGGACGCTCAGCGCCGTCACAGGGAACGGAACGCATGGTGTTGGTATCCTCACCGGCACGCTTGGTAACGAAGCCCGAGGAACCGCCGCCGTCACAGTTGAAAGCCCACTTACAGCCGAGAGCCAGCATGGACTCGCCCAGCTCATAGGTGCAGAAACCGATCGAGTTGTTGGCGCCGCGGCCGTCGTTCATAACGAGCACGAGGGTACCGTCTTCCTTGACGCCGATCATAGAACGGGCAGCAGCAGAGGTGGTACGCTCTTCTGTCTTAGTGACCAGTTCGCCGTTGTTGACGGTCATAGCGAAGTTTGCGCCGATTGCCTGCCACTCGTCGCCGCGCAGACCCTGAGCAGCGGTGCGCAGCTCGCAGGAGCATGCGCCTGTCTCAGCATCCTTATAGACGCAGAGCAATGTCTGGCAGCCGCCGGAATGGAAGTTGTTGATGCTGTTGTTGCGGTCAACCAGAACCTCACCGTTATAAACGAGATAGGAGTAAGGCGCGTTGTTGTCATAAGCCAGCGCGGTGTTCATACCGCAGACAACATTGTAGCCGAGCTCGTTCTCATACTTGGCGGTCATGTCGGTCATGCCGGCAGCCACCCAGTTATCGTTGTTGGAGATGTCCTTGTCGATGTTGTAGTAACCGGGGATGATCGAGATATCGGGGTTCGACGGGTCGCACTCGAGAACGTGCAGGACCTGTCTGCGGGAACCGTTAGAGTTGTTCAGAACAAGCTCTGTCTCAGTCGCCGCGCCCGGAACCAATGTCCAAGTCTTGTTAGAAATGACATTGTAGTAACCGTTGGTACCGAAGGTCGCGTCGTTATAGACAACGTTGCCGCCGTTATCCGACCAGGTGGTCGCAGCAGCCGCTACGGTACACAGGCTGATTACCATCATCAGGGCCATCACTAAGGATACTACTTTTGTGATGTGTTTGTGCATAGTGTTTTCTCCCTTTCTAAAGAATATTTATCATAAAGGCTGTTTTCCTTTACATGCGAAAATACCAATTACAAAACAACCTCTATTATACTTTTGTGATGCTGATTCCCCGATCAGCATAATCCCTCTTCCTCATACAGACGGATATA
This sequence comes from uncultured Ruminococcus sp., assembly GCA_902776185.1. Classification (GTDB taxonomy): domain Bacteria; phylum Bacillota; class Clostridia; order Oscillospirales; family Acutalibacteraceae; genus Ruminococcoides. The sequence continues at coordinate 150,602 of CACYPH010000001.1, read as the reverse complement.
ATCCCTGAAGCGGCTGCCGATCTCAAACCGCCTTGCACGGGCGATACACGCCTCGGAAGCATAGGGCTTTTCTTCACATACACGGATGATCTCGCTCTCAAGAGCAGCAATATCGTCCTTTTTGACCACCGCGCCGCAGCTGTCATCGATCGTCTCCGGACTGCCGCCGGAATCAAAGGTAATCACCGGCGTCCCGCAGGCCAGCGCCTCGAGATTGGTCATTCCGAGCACTTCCTCCCTTGTCGGATTCACAAAGACGTCCGCCGCCGTATAGAGCGCGGCAAGCTCGCTTTGATCCTGTGTGCGGGAAACGGAAATGATCTCAGGGGGCAGCTTTGCCGCCTGCTGTTCGCTGACGCCGACAAGCAGAATGCGGTACTCTGAGCCGAGCCTGCCGGCAAGCTCGACAAATACATCGAGCCCTTTCTTTCTCCCCCATCCGTACGCAACGCCGAGCACCAGGCGCTTTTCACCGACGCCGTAACGTGACCTTGTGTCGCTTTCGGTGGGGCAAAAAACTTTCAGATCGATGCCGTTATAGATGACTTTGACGGGGTAATTCCCCAAAAATGACTGCCGCGTCTGCTGAGCCGCCCATTCGGACGGAGCGATCAGCGTCAGATCAAGGCCGCGGGTAAGCTCTTTCTTCTTTTGCCAGAGCGCCGCGCTGCGGTCGAAGAACCACGAATAGCTTCTCTTCTGCGGACAGTCATGACACCCTGTCCGCCATCTGTCGCACCCGATCATATCATAATGCACGCAATAGCCGGTAAACGCCCAGCAGTCATGCATCGTCCACAAAACCTTCACCCTGCGCTTCCTGATCCACGCAAACAGCATTTCAAGGCTGCATGCATGGCTGTGCAGGTTATGCAGGTGGATCACATCGGGCTGTATTTGTTCCAACAGCGCGATCAGCCGCCGGGTAGATCCCCTGCCCTCAAAGCCCCAGTTTCCCATTACGCGGGATGCGAGCGCCGCAAGGTTCACGCGCTGTTTATCGGTATATTTGATTCCTGTCGCAAGACCGTCTGCCCCGTTATAATAGAGGACATAATTCTCAATTTGCTTCTGCGTCAGCAGATCGCTGATCGCAGCGCAGAGCCTTCCGGTACTGCCGCTTTGACAGGAGATGTTGATCTGCACCGCTTTCATGAATCCCTCCAGAAGGGTACATACTTGAAAACATGCATCGAATCGCCGCCGCGGTACGCTTTGTACAGAAAGTATCCCGAAAAAGCAACGACCATCACGGACTGTGCCGCAAGCGCAAACTTACGATAGCGTACTTTATGCAGTACCAGCATACGGGGTACGGCGATCGGAATAAACACGAGGAAGTAATAATTCAATCGCATCGCAATGGAGTTGACCGGAGCGAAGAACTGGAAAACGACTGTCAGCAGCAGCAGGTTCCGCAAGCCGAAATCATCATCGTCCATCAAATTCTCATCCGTCAGTACAAAGCTGACCACCGCAAACAGAACGAACAGCAAAAGCATTTCGTATGCACCGGTGTTGCCGATCTCGCCGTAGCGTTCCTCAAACTTTCCGCCCAGCAGCCGGACCGTCAGGCTGTAGAGCTGGCGGTTGAAGATATATATCGCCGCCATCAGCGGAATCAGCCCGAGCAGCCATGTCTTTTTGATCCTGATATGATAGACAGGATACAGGATCAGGGTAAAAATCGCGGTGGAATGGAACAGATACGCCAGCAATACCGCCAGCAAAAATCCGATGATGTTTTTCTTTTTTGTAAAGTAAAACTGGAGCGGTACCGCCGCGATTGCCAGCGACTGGCGTAAGCCCGTAAAGCAGATGGAAAAAATCGGCAGAATGATAAACAGGCTGACAGTGAGCATCCAGTTATCGGTTTCGGTAATATACAGCCACGCGAGCGGGAATACCGTGAGTATCGCTATCAGGATGATGAACACTCTGTCGCTGACGCCGAGTACGGCAAACAGCTTGTTGAGCAAGCCGTATCCGATATCGACGGGAACCTGTTTCTCAAAGACTCCGGCAAGATCGATTCTGCTGATCTGATAATAGCGATGGAGGTAGTTTTCCAGGTCGACGCCGACGGATTTGCCGCGCAGGCACAGCAGCAGGAAGAAGATCGCGAAGAAGACGCCGAGAAGGATCCGCTCCTCCTTGAGCGAGTAAACATAGATCCCGCGATGGATGACTAATACAATGAAGGCGAATACAATGAGAGGCAGCAGAAGAAGCATTACATATGCAAGCAATTCCGTTATCCTCCTCTCGTTTTCAGTGAACTATCGGTGTTTTAAGACCACCAGTCTGCGGTACAGCTTTTTGATTGCGGCATAAAACGCGCCGCTGAGCGAATAGAAGATAAACCCGGCCTCGCGTCTGAGGCTGAAGCCGGACGCGGATCGCAGTGCCTGTTTCAAAAGCGCCGCGCCTTCTTTTCGACGCTCTTTATACTGTTTATAAGTAAATATTTCAGTCAGGCGTTCCCGCCCGACGGGATTTTCGAGATAAAGCGCCTTGACCTTCTCGCACATGAGGTAATGCTCCTTTGCGAAAAGCTCTCGGTAACGATTGGTCGCCTGCGCCTGATGGACGCGGTTGTTGACCAACGTATCCGGAATACTCAGGAACGGGTATCCCTCGAACATAATTTTGTTCCAATAATCCTCATCCTGCACGGCGCGCAAACCCTCGTCAAAGCCGCCGCAGCGATCGATGATCTCTTTATGGATCAGAAGCGTACAGCCGTACAGTCCGACCTCTTTGAGCGAGTGCATCTTCATCATCTGCTCAGCGGTAAAAACGCCGCTGATTTTTCGCTGCGGGCGAAAGACCGGCTCGCCTGTTTCGTTGATCGCGGAGGTAGTACAGCGCACGACACAAACTCTGTCGGCCGCGGCTGAGACCGCCTCAAGCTGCTTTTCCAGTTTTTGCGGAAGGAAGAGATCGTCATGGCTCAGCCACGCGAACCATTCGCCCCTCATCTGAGAGATACCGTAATTCAGCGCACTGGACGCGCCGCCGTTTTCTTTTTTAAAGTAGCGGATCCTGTCGCCGAACGAGGCGGCAATCGCATCGGTTTTTCCGTCGTCATCCGAACCGTCGTTGACCACGATGATCTCATAGTTCGGATAGGTTTGCGCAAGGCACGATTCTATCGCCTCTCTGAGAAAAGGATCGCCGCGGTAAACGGGGATAACGATCGAAACTAAGGGTGAATCACTCATATAACGGTCAATCTCACTTTTTTCTGAAATCGAGGATTTTTCTCATGCTCCATGTCAGGAAATAAAATAAACGAACACGGCGTTTTTTTGCGGCATAAAAGAACAGCCGCCAGTAAACGGGACAATTGCCGCAGTCAAAATCAGCGAAGGCAGTGCGGTAAGCGTCACGGCTGAGGAAGGTGCGCATCTCAGCGAGCCGCTCACGCCGCGTCGGCAGCTTCATGGCGTTGCCGCCGAGCGGGATTACCGAACAGCACAGACGGCTGCAGCGGGCGCTGAGATAATCCTCGGGATCGCCGAGCCCGCTGATGATCGCCGCGGTATAATCCATCCAATAGCTCCATTTGTCCCATAGTCCCTTTCGGAAACGCTTGGTCAGCGAAACGCCGGTATTTCTGCGGTAGGCGTACAGCGCCTCGTTAACATACGACGCCGACTGCGCCTTCAGACAGTATTCAAAGTTGAACAGCAGGCACTCTGACGGGACCTTGCTCAGATCGACATAGCGGATGTTGTACCTGCGGATAATATCGCTTTTGTAAAGCCGCGCCCAGATCGGGGTGAGCTTGTCGAGCTTTTCGGGATTGTGCAGCTGACTGCCGGTCGGTCCCAACGTCGCCGTTCGGATCTCACGGCGGTAATCGTCGCCGAAAAATGTGCGGGAACGGTCAAACAGCAGCCGCTTTGAGGTTTTCGCCGTAGCGATATTCAGATAACCGCAGAAGGCAAAATCCGTGCCGTCGGCGGTCATAGCGGCGAGCAGCTTTTCGCACAGATCGGGAGAAGCATAATCGTCGCTGTCAAAAAACATGATATATTCACCTGCCGCCTGATCGATACCGAAGTTGCGGGTATCGGAGGCGCCGCTGTTTTCTTTACGAAAGACGCGGATCCGCTCATCCTGTCGGGCATAGCGGTCACAAATCTCTGCGGAGCTGTCGGTGCTGCCGTCGTCGATCAGCAGGATCTCCAGCTCTTTGACGGTCTGACGGCAGATACTGTCCAGACATTCGGAAAGAAATCTTTCGGCGTTGTATATCGGTACAATAACACTAATCACTGGTGACCTCCGCTGACAATTGAGCCGATACAGCGGACAGGATCCGGATCAATAACCCAGGATCTCACGCATCCGGCGGTTGACGATATCGACGTCGAATCGCTCCTTACAGATCCGGTACGACGCATCGCCCATTTTTTCGAGCAGCGCTCTGTCCTCGATCAGGCGCGTCATCCTGTCGGCAAGCGCGCCGGGGTCTTTGACGGGGATGAGATAACCGTTCACGCCGTCCTCGACCGTCTCGCGGCAGCCGGTCCAGTCGGTGGTGATCACCGGGCGGCCGCAGGACATCGCCTCGAGTATTGTGCGGGGCAGACCTTCGCGGTAGTAGGAGGGCAACACAAAAACGGTGCTGTCGCCGTAGAACCGAACAGGATCCTTTTCCTCGCCGGGGATCTCAACGATCCCGCTGTCGGTATATTCTCTGATATCCTCGGGGCTGAGTCCGCCGATAGCGCTGTCAAACGCGCCCAGCAGAACAAACCGTGCCGAGGGATAGCTTGCTTTCACTTCTTTTGCAGCTTCGCAGTATTCGATCACGCCTTTTTCACGGATGATCCGGCTGACCATCAGGAAAACCGTTTCAGCGGGCAGAGGCGTTCTTTTGAAGCGCTCCATATTGACGCCCGAGCCGTTGACACGCTCAATCTTTTTCTCACAAAGACATCCCATTTTCACAAGCTGTCGCGCATCGTCGGGATTCTGAAAGATCACCTTGCTGCATTTTTTGAGGGCGGGCTTATACAGGCGTTTTGTCACCGCACGCACCAGCATCGCCTTTTTTCCCGCTGCGGAATAGGCTCTGCCCAGCCCGGTGATCATGCCGTAGATACGGCCCACGCCTGCCTTGGATGCGGCGAGCGACCCGTAGATCACCGGCTTTACGGTATAGCTGAACACCAGATCGGGCGAAAGCGCCTTCATGCACGCCGTCAGGCGCTTCAGATACTGAACGTCGCCGAAGGGATTGGTATTGTCCTTGACGAGGGAGATCTCAAAGAACTCTTTGACTCCCAGCGCCATGACCTCGTCGTAAAAATCCCTGTTGGGACCGGTCACATACACCTCGTGACCCGCAGCGATCATGTCCTTGATCAAATCGCCGCGAAAGTTATATACGGTTTTGTTTTTGGGAGATACTACCAGAATCTTCAAGTGTGTCTCCTCCTGTTCTTCCTGTCAATCCTTTGAGGATCAGCTCTGACAGCCTGTCGGCCGTTTTGTCGGAAACAAAGCTGTTATGCGGAGTGACAAGGACATTCTCCATCGCCCACAGGGGGCTTGCCTCATCGAGGGGCTCTTCCTCAAAAACATCCAGCGCCGCATACAGCTCGCGCTCAGACAGGGCTTTGATCAGCGCGTCGGTGCAAACGATCCCGCCGCGGGCGATATTCACCAGCACACAGCCGTCCTTTAAAGCGCCGAAAAACCTCTCGTCCGCCAGTCCCGCCGTGCTTTCTGTCAGCGGAAGGGTGAGGATCACCGCGTCCGCCCGGGAAATCGCCCGATCCGTCTCCTCGATCTGATCGATTCTGTCGTAATACTGCTTTTGAGAACTCTCTGTATCAATACCGATCACCTTGCACCCGAACGCACTGAATCGCTTTGCACATTCGGTGCCGACGCTGCCGCAGCCGATGATACACACCGTGCTGCCGCAAAGCTCGCGCAGGTCCCGGTCTTTTTGCCAAAGATGCTGTTTTTGTTTTTCAAAGAAGCCTTTGCCGTGCCGGAAAAAATACAGGACACAGGCCACGGCATGCTCCGCCATGGGGATACTGTAGACGCCGCGCGCATTGTTCACCGTGACGCCCCGCCGAATAAAGTCCTCCAGCGACACGCGGTCATAGCCCGCGCTTGTCAGCTGAACATACCTGAGCGACGAAAAGCTCTCGGCGTTATGGCTGAGGAACAGTCCGTTGCAGACCGCGCCCTCGACCCACCCGGGATCGCAGGGAAGCGCATCCGCTTCATTCTGCATGAAAACGACCTTGTGACCGTGTTTCTCCAGCAGGGGAATGTATTTCTTTGCGTCGCGCCACGCGCCGGTCAACAGCAGATTCATCTTACCCTCCGGCGGCAATCTGCATGATGATCTCTGCCGCCTCTTTCTGATTATTCTCCCACAGCTCCGGGTGCGTTCTGCAGTACTCCTCGTACTCGCGGATCGCCTTGACACCGTTGACAAAAACGGTTTTGATCGCCTGCAGATCGTGCATATTCTCGGTGTTGCAGAAGCTGCGCGAAAGGATCGCGCGCGTAGAGCCCAGTCGGTAATGCTCCATGATGACATACTCGGACGTCAGCCTGCCCCTGCCGAGAGAGGCGATTCCGCCGAAGCCGTAGGGAATCCCTTTTTCTTTTACCTTTGAACAGATGTAGTCGACCATGCCGTCGGCAAGCTCTTCGAAGAGGAACTTTTTGCCGTAGCCGAGGCTCAGATCATTGATCCCGATATGCACCTCGTCGATGCCGTCGAGTGCGAGGATCTCATCGATCGCGTCTACCGCGCCGGGGGTCTCTACCAGCAGGCAGGTTTTGACTCTGCCGCCGATGATCCCGAGGAAGGTTTTGACCTCGTCCACCGTCTTAAAATACGGCAGCATCACGATGTCGGCGCCCGCGTCAACGATCGCGTCGATCTCGTCCTTTGAGCCCTCGTATATCGCGTTGCAGCGCACGAGCAGCTCCGCGTCCCTGAGGACCCCTCGGATATTTTTGACGTCCTCGACGGTATGATGCGATTTGACGGTATCCATACCGCACTGCCGCTCCGCTTTGCCTATGTACTCCATGTCGATGAAAATCCGATCGACGCCGGATTTTTCAGCGATCAGCGCAACTTGAGTACGGTTGGTGATGTACATCAATTTGATTGACATTTCATCAACTCTCCTGTTTATCTAAAGTGGAATGTGTATCTGAAACGGTTGCGCCCACATTCTTATTATCATGGTTGGTGACGACACATGCCACCGTCAGCAGAAGGATTTTTATGTCCAGCAAAAACGACACATGGTCGACATACCAGACGTTCATCGCGATTCTGTTGGTCCACTCGACGCATTTTCTGCCGTGGACCTGAGCCCATCCGGTCAGTCCGGGACGGACGTCAAACATCCTGCGCTGTTCATCCGTATACTCTTCGATTGGCCAGGGATGATAGGTCAGCGGCGGCCGCGGACCGATAAAGCTCATATCTCCCCTGAGGATATTCCACAGTTGGGGCAGCTCATCGATACTGGTCGCGCGCAGGAATCTGCCCAGTCCGGTGACGCGTGCATCGCCCTTGCCGGAGTAGACGCCGGAACCGGTATGCTCCGAATTGATCTTCATGCTGCGGAATTTGTACATGACAAAAACCCTGCCGTCTCTGCCGAGCCTCTCCTGACGAAAGATCACGGGGCCGGGCGAGCTGAGCTTGATCAGCACGGCGACGATCAGCATCAAAGGGAACAAAATGATCAGTCCGAGCGCCGACAATACAATGCCCAGCATTCGTTTGATACCTTTTCTGTAGATAGCAGTCCCCTCCTTTGCCCGATGATTTCAGCACGATTACTGTTTCTCGGTTGTGCTGCTCTTCTTATAATAGGAATAATACTTATAGTTCTTGTAGTAGTTTCTCTTATAGTACTTCTTGACGCTGCCCTTGCCGTTATAGACGAAGCCGATGACCTTTGCGTCCGCAAAACGCATCTGACGGATGGTTTCCTCTACCATCTGATACTCGGAGGAATCCTGTCTGACGACGACCAGATAACCGTCTATGATATCGGACAGCAGCATCGCGTCGGAAACGATATTGATGGGCGGGAAGTCGAATACGATATAGTCGTAGGTCTGCTTGAGCTCCTTGACCATGTCGATCATCTCCTTGGAGCTGATCAGCGTGGTGGAATCCGGCGGGATATTGCCCGGAGGGATGATATCCAGTCCCCGGCTCTCTTCATGGATCACGGGGATCTCGGTCACGCCGCCGGAAAGGTAGTTGGAGAGGCCGGGAGTCGAACGCACATCGAACTTCTTGGCGATTGTGGGAAGGCGCAGATCGCAGTCGACCAGAACGACGCGTTTGTTCAGCTGCGCCAGCGAAATAGAGAGGTTGGACGCGATCGAGCTTTTGCCGTCGCTGCGGTTCGCCGATACGATACCGATGCACTTGCAGCCGGTGCCGGGCAGCGAGAAGGATACGTTCGTTCTCAGCGTCTTATACGCCTCTTGAACGGAGAACGGCGATTTATCGGAAAGGAGCATGGTTTTTGCGTCAAACACCTTTATGTTCGATTTTTTGTTTTTCACTGTTCAGCCCTCCTCACTCATTCTGTTTTCTGCGTCTTACTGTATGCGTAGGAATTACCGTAGTTACTGCTGTAGTAAGAGCCGGAGTCCTTGATCTGGTTGATATCGGGGATGACGCCGAGTACCGGCAGCGCAAAGCGCATCTCCAGCTCGCTCTCGTTCTTGATCGTGTCGTCACGGAAGAAGCGGATCGTCACCAGCACGGCGACCAGCAGCGCGCCGACCAGAAAACCGATGATCGAGAACCTAAGGTAATTGGGCTTATAGCGTCTGTTCGAAAATTCCGGATAATCGACAATCTTCATCGAGCTGCCTTCGACGATATCCGAAACGTAGGAAGGGGCGGTTTTGGCGATCGCATCCGCAAGCTCATAGGCAAGCTGAGGATCCTCGTTCTCGACATAGACCGTGATCAGCTCGGTTTCGTCGCGGATCTGGGTAGTGACCATACCGCTGAGCTCGTGGTAATCGATATCAGAGTCGATCGACTTGAGCGACGCCTGCAGGACCGAATTGCTGCGGATGATATAGCTGAAGGTCTTGACCAGCTGCTGGGCGGCGATCAGATCGGAGTTTGACAGCATGTCCTTGCTCGCCTGAGAATGCTGGTTGTTGACATAGGCGGTAAAGCCGCATCGGTAGGTCGGCTTGATCGTGAGCGTGGTCACGCCGAATACGGCGCCCGCCGCGATCAGTCCCACCAAGATCATCATCCATACCCTGGACAACAGCGTTTTCAGGAGGGGCATGATATCTATTTCTTTTTCGGATTTGCGTCTTTGCTTCATTTCCATATCGAAGAATGCTCCTTACGATTGAGGGCAGTTGGATTTGACAGCGCATCAGCGCCGCTGATAGGGCGCAGGAGCCGGAATAATGATTCCGCCGAAAAGCAAAATCTGCTGACGGAAAAGAGCGTTACAGTCGGATTGCGTCAAATCAACAATTACCCATTATATATAGACTATATTATTATACCATAATATTGCGCAAAGTCAACAAAACTCTGTCGACCGGCATGGTTTTTTCAAAGGATTTGCCGATTTTTTACAAGTGCTGTACCTCCCCCCCGATAACGCATCAAAAGTGCCGGAAATCGCGGAAAACAGCCGTTTTTACCCCTGAGGCTGACTGACGTTCTGCCGCTCGGAGCGCATAAAAATTCCCTTGCCGGATAAAGTTGTACCAAGCAAGGGAAGAGATCGTCCTATGAAGTTGTTACTCACCGGGGGCATCCAACAGCGGCGTGCCCGGAGCGCTTCTCTCCACCGCGGAGAGCTTGCGGCTGATCTGGCGCGAGCGCACGCCGACGAGCTTGTCCAGCTCGCGGTTCGCCTGATCGATGCGCTGCTGGGTCAGGGTCAGCACCTCGTTGAACTTGTCAAATTCCGTCTTGACCGAGCCGAGGATCTCCCAGACCTCTGCACTCCGCTTCTGCACCGCAAGCGTTCTAAAGCCCATCTGGATGGAATTGAGCAGCGCCGCCATGGTGGACGGGCCGGCGATATTGACCTTGTAGTCGCGCTGTAAGACCTCTACCATCCCGCGGTTGACGACCTCGCTGTACAAGCCCTCGAACGGCAGGAACATGATCGCAAATTCCGTCGTATCGGGCGGGCAGATATACTTATCGCGGATATCCTTTGCCTCGCGGCGGACGGTATTGATCAGGTTCTTCGCGGCGGCGTCGACCGCCTCCTTAGAGCCGCTGTCATACGCATCGCGCAGGGCGGCATAGGCGTCGCCGGGGAATTTGGAATCGATCGGCAGCCAGATAAAGCCGTCGTCATGGGCGGGCAGCTTGATCGCGAATTCCACGACCTCGCGCGAGCCCTTCTTGGTACAGACGTTCACCTCGTACTGATCGGGGGTGAGGATCTCGTCGAGGATACTGCCGAGCCGGATCTCTCCGACGATGCCGCGGGTCTTGACGTTAGAGAGCACCTTTTTGAGGTCGCCGACGCCCACAGCGAGGGTCTGCATCTCTCCGAGACCTTTGTACACCTGCTCGAGCCGCTCGTTCACCAGCGCAAAGCTCTTGTTCATTTTATCCTCAAGCGTTTTCTGGAGCTTCTCATCCACCGTTGAGCGCATCTCGGCGAGCTGTTTGTTGTTATCCTCGCGGATATTCGAGAGTCCCTGCTCCATTGTGCGGCGGATGTTGTCGAGCTTCTGCTCATTTTCGAGCGAAAAAGTCTTGAGCCGCTCCTCCATATGGGAGAGCTTCTCGCTCTGGGATACAGCGATCATCTCGCCCATGTTGCGGACAGAGTTCTGGTTTTCCAGCACGATATCCTGACGCAGACGGCTCAGGTCAGCACCACTATTATTCTTTTTAAGAATTATGACAATTGCCGCGACGCCGATCACGATCGCCGCGATCAACAGTCCGACCAGCAGGATGAATTGATACAGTTCCATAGCGCACCTCTTTTCGGAACTATTATACACCCTGTGCGTCTAATTGTCAAACTATTGTTCTAAAAAATCCGTGACGATGGTTTTCTCGCATCCCTCGGGCGAATAAACAAAGCGGTCGATGTGTCCGCCCTCGATGAAATACCGCGGCGGAGCAGGCACAGCGGGTCGGTCGAAGGTATCGATGATAATCAGCTTGATCTTCATGCGGTGCGGGATGATGCTCTTGATGTACACACTGGCGGCAGCGCCGACCTTCAGGTGATCTCTCAGCTCCGCGAGCCCTGCGAGATTCGGCGTCAGCTCGACGAAAGCGCCGTAGTTCTCCACCGAACGGATGACCCCCGCGACGGTCTCGCCGACCGCATAATCCGCGGCGTTCTGCTCCCATGTGCCGAGCAGCTCCTTGTGGCTTAAGGTGATGCGCGTGCCGACGCGCGACTTGACGACCGCACGGATGTCCTGACCGACGACAAAGCGTTCATCGGGATGCTCGATGCGCGACACGGAGATGGTGTCGATGGGCATTAAGGCGACCACGCCGCAGCCGATATCGCAGAATGCGCCGAAGGGCTCGAGGTGGGTCACCCGTGTTTCGATGATATCGCCCGCACAAAGCCCGTTCACATAATCGGCGATGCACCTGCGCTGGGCAGCGGCGCGAGAGAGGATCGCAAGCTCGCGCCCCTTTGCATCCGTGACGATATCGGTGACGATAAAGCAGATATCCCTGCCGACGCGCGAGATGACGGCAATATCCCTGACCGTACCCTCGCGGATACCGACCGCGCCCTCCTCGCGCGGGACAAAGCCGCGCATACAGCCGAGGTCGACAGAAAGGTTATGCTCGCTGTCACACATGATCGCCCTTGCTTCGATGATCTCGCCGCGCTCCATCGCCTCTCTGAGCGTTTGCGGCGAGCTGAGCGCCTCCAGATTCCGCTGTGTATGGATGCGTTTTCCCTCGGGGAGATATTCTGTCATTTCGTTTCCTCCTGAGCTTTTTTCATAGTACAAATTTATGAATTCCTGCGGGAGGATATGACATTTTTATCTGTCACTATTGAAAACGCCGCCGAAATGTATTACAATAGAAGCGATATCGCGGCCGCGCACTTATCCTATTCACAGGCGGCTGCAGTAAAGAAAGGAACATAACATGAAAAGATTCATCACGATCGCGCTCTGTCTGCTGATGACAGCCGCTCTCCTTGCAGGATGCGGCAAAGAGGTCGTCACTAAAGGCACCACCTCGAAGGCGTCGAGCGAACAGGAAGCGTCGACAGAAGATGCAAAACCGATAGAAAGCGGGGATTACAGCATGGTTTTATCCGGAAGCATCAAAAGTCTCAGCGAGGTACCGGCAGCGGACCTCTCGAAAATCGACACCGAGTATCAGTCGGCAGAGCCCAAGAAGGGCGACGTCGTCGCGATCCTCCACACCTCCTACGGCGACATCAAGATGAAGTTCTTCCCCGAGGTCGCGCCCAAGGCGGTCAACAACTTCATCGCGCTCTCAAAGGCGGGCAAGTATGACAACACCATCTTCCACCGCGTGATCGAGAACTTCATGATCCAGGGCGGCGACTACACCAACTTTGACGGTACCGGCGGCGAGTCGATCTACGGCGAAAGCTTCGGCTACGAGATCAGCGACTATGTGCTGAACACCCCCGGCGCGGTAGCGATGGCGCACAGCGCGATGCCCGATTCCAACGGATCGCAGTTCTACATCAATCAGGCGAACAATGACTGGCTCAACGGCGACTACACCGTATTCGGTCAGGTATACGAGGGCATGGACGTCGTCAACAAGATCGCCGCGTGCGAGAAAAACGGCGAGACCCCGGTCGAGAAGATCACCCTCACATCCGTAGAGATCACCACTTATTGAGGCTTCCCCTTGGGGGGAAGCTGTCACCGTAGGTGACTGATGAGGGGCTTGCTTTTCTGTTATTGCCCCGGATTCAGTTTCAATCAATTGTTATATCCGATTATTTGATGCATCACGCTCTTTGAATCATTGATTTATCGGATAGGTAAGCCCCTCATCCACCGCTGACGCGGTCCCCCTTCCCCCCGAGGGGAAGGCAAACGGAGGTACTCATGGAAAGACCTGTTGTCGCGATCATGTACGACTTTGATAAGACCCTCTGCACCAAGGATATGCAGGACTACGGTTTTATCCCCAGCCTGAATATGCAGCCCTCCGATTTCTGGGAAAAGACCAACGACTTCGGCACGGCGCAGGAGATGGACTCCGTCCTCGCCTATCTGTACACAATGATCGGCGAGCGCCGCCGCATGGGCGATCCCATCACCCGCGAAAGTCTCGTCGACTGCGGCAGAAGCATCGAGCTGTACGAGGGGGTCGATAAATGGTTCGACCGCATCAACCTCTACGGCGCAGCTCAGGGCGTACAGGTGGAGCACTACGTCATCTCGTCGGGGCTCAAGGAGATCATCGAAGGCTCCGGCATCGCCGACAAATTCACCAAGATCTACGCCTGTGAATTCTGCTACGACGAGAACGGCTCTGCCATCTGGCCCAAGACCGCCGTCAACTACACCAACAAAACCCAGTTCGTCTACCGCATCAACAAGGGCGTGCTGGACGTCAGCAACGACGTCGATCTCAACCGCTCGATGCCCGAGGACGACAAGCGCGTCCCCTTCACCAACATGATCTACATCGGCGACGGACTGTCTGACGTGCCGTGCATGAAGATGATGAAAGCCTACGGCGGCACGGCGATCGCGGTGTATCAGGAGAACAACAAGAGCAAGGTCGAGGAGCTGCTCCTGCGCGACAGGGTGGACTTCATCTTCCCCGCCGACTACAGCGAGGGCGGCCAGCTCAACCACACGGTGCACAACCTGATCAAGCGGATCGCTATCGCCGACGAGCTGACCAAGGAGAATGCCCGTCAGCTAAAAGAAATCAAATAAACATTGACAAATGACAAACGGCAGTTGCATCAGCAACTGCCGTTTCATTTATAGTTTATTGATCCTGCCGCGATTCTTGATGCCGCGGCGGATATTGAGGATCAGCACGACGATGGTGCCTGCGACGATCAGCGAGAGGATCGCGATGACCGTCCAGATCGAGCCCGGGCTCGCCTTGCCGGTACAAGCCTTGATGAAATTCTCCTGCATCAGAGAATAGGTCTTGTCGTCCAGCTCGGTGAAGGCGTAGCATTTGTCGATATACTCCGCGGGCGGGTTGACCAGCTCAAAGTCGGTGTATTCCTCGTCCATCAGCTCCAGCGCCGCCTTGTTGGGCGTGCCGTAGTAGATGTAGTTTGCGTTCTCTGCGGCTACCTCGGGATCGCACATGAAGTCGATGAAGATCTCCGCGTTCTTTTTATGCTTACAGCAGGTCGGGATGCACAGCGCGTCCACAAAGAGGTTCGAGCCCTCCTCGGGGATAATGTAGTCAAGGTCCTCGTTATTGTCCAGCATGGTGGCGATATCGCCGGCGTAGTAGGTCGCCAGTCCCGCCTGAGAGCCTTCCATCTCGGTAAAGACCTGATCCATGACGTAGCGCTTGAGCGAGCCGCATTCCTTTAGCTCGACCAGCTTATCGGTCGCGCGCTCGATATCCTCGGCGGTAAAGCTGTCCTTGCCGGGATCGATCGGCGGGTCACAGACCTGCATCGCGATCGCCAGCGCGTCGCGGGAATTGTTGAACATCAGCACCTGATTCTTGTAATCGGGGTTCCACAGATCGGCAAATCCGCTCAGCTCGTCGCCGTCGATCATCTTGGTATTGTACACCAGCGCGACGAATCCCCAGGTATAGGGCACGGTGTACTCGCCGGTTTCATCGTAGGTGCCGGTGCGGAAACGCTCGTCGATATTCTTGTAGTTGGGGATGTTGTTGAAATCCAGCTTCTCGAGCATTCCCTCGCGCTGCAGGCGCGCGATCATATAGTCCGAGGGGATGATGACGTCGTAGGAGGAGTTGGAGTTTTTGAGAACGTTGTACAGCTCCTCGTTGGTCTCGAAGGTGGTGTAGTTGACCTTGATGCCGGTCGTCTTTTCAAACTCGGCGAGCACATCCATCCCGCCGTCGTCGCCGGGCGCGATATATTCGCCCCAGTTATAGACATTGACGACCTTCTCCTTATCGGACAAATCAATTCCGGCGGAAGGCGAAACCTTTTCTTCTTGGCTCTGCTCCTCCCCATCGCTGCATGATACAAGACTTACACCGTTCATCGTGACCAGAACCAGTACCATCAATAAGCTCAGCAATCGTTTCATCTCGCCGCCTCCTTATCTTTTCTGGAGGACACGATGTTCGAGATGATCAGGATCACGAGGACCGTCACGAACAGCAGCGCCGAAAGCGCGTTCGCCTTGGGATTGATGCGCTGGTGGGTCATGGTATAGATCTGCACCGGCAGGGTCTGGAATCGCGACCCGCGGGTGAAGTAGGTGATGACAAAGTCGTCCAGCGAGTAGGTGAAGCTGATGAGGAAGCCCGAGAAGATACCGGGCATCAGCTCATGGAGCACGACCTTGAAGAACGCCTGCACCGGTGAGCATCCGAGGTCGAGCGCCGCCTCGTACAGCGACGAATCCATCTGCTTGATGCGCGGGGTGACGTTCAGGATGACATACGGCGTACAAAAGCCGATATGCGCCAGCAGTACCGTGACAAAGCCCATCTCAAAGCCCATCATCGTACCCGCAAAGGTGAACAGCAGCATCAGCGATACACCGGTCACGATCTCGGGATTGACGATCGGGATATTGGAGATATTCTGGATCGCGGAGCGCACCCCGCCCTTGAAGTTATAGATACCGATCGACGCCAGCGTTCCCAGCACGGTCGCGATGACCGAAGCGAGCAGGGCGATAATCAGGGTGTTATACAGACTGCCCATGATCTGGGCGTCGTTGAAGAGGGCGGTATACCATTTCATGGTAAAGCCCTTCCAGACAGAGGTCTTGCCGTCGTTGAAGGAGTAGGCGATCAGGTAAACGATCGGCAGGTACAAAAACGCCATGATGACGGCGAAATAGATTTTTTGACCCTTCTTTTTCATCTTCCGACCGCCTCCTTATCGCCGAAGCGGTTCATAAAGACGAGGAAGCCGAGGATGACCACCATCAGCACCAGCGCGATCGCCGAGCCGGTGTTGTGGTTGAACTGGAACACACGCTCGATGACGTCGCCGATCATCAGCTGGTCGCCGCCTAAATACTGGGCGACCAGGAAGGTGGACGCCGTCGGGACGAATACCATCGTCACGCCCGAGATGATGCCCGGGATCGACAGCGGAAAGATCACCTTGCGGAATACATAGACGCCGCTGCAGCCGAGATCCTGCGCCGCCTCGATCAGCGAATCGTCGATCTTGCTCATGACCGCGTGCAGGGGCAGGATCATGAACGGCAGGAACTCGTAGACCATACCGACGATGATCGCGCCGGTATTGCCGATCAGCTTGAGATGGATGCCGAAGAACTGCAGCATTGTATCCAGCGGACCGTAGCTCTGCAAAATCAGCACCCACGCGTAGACGCGCAAGAGGAAATTCATCCACATCGGCACCATCAGGAACATCACGATGATGCTCTGCTTGCGTTCGCTGCACCGCGAGATCGAGTAGCTCACCGGGTACGCCAGCACAAGGCAGATGAGGGTGGAGATCAGCGCCACATACAGCGAATACAGAAAGATGTGACTGTAGTCGGCAACGTTCGTGAAGTTCTCCATCGTGAACGCGCCGGTATCGTCGGTAAAGGCGTAGTACAGCACCATCAAAAGCGGTACGATGGTGAATACCAGCATCCATCCGAGGTACGGGATCGAAGGCTTTTTACTCTTCATCTCACTTTACCTCGCAGATCGTCGCCTTGGAAAAATCAAAGCCCAGCGATACATAGGTCGCGACCTGTTCGTCGATATCGCTCTGCATGATCCACTTGCGCTCGTCGGACTCGAGGATGATCTCGTTGTGCTCACCCTTCCAGATGACGGATTCGATGTAGACCTCGTCGAGCATACCCACGCCGTCCGCAGCGATATAGACCGCGTCGGGCGGCAGGACGATCCTGAGCTTCTGCCCCTCTTCATAGTAGGTATCGGGGATGGTGACCTCCTCGCCCTCGAGCAGGAAGGTTGTTGTATTATTTTCTTTATCGGAATAATAAACCTCGGTGATAATGGTGTTATCGGGCGCAAGGAACATTTTGTTCATGATATGGATGTTGAAGGGATCGACGCGCATGCCGATCTCCTCGCCCACCTTCTGAGCGACGGTGGAATGGATCAGCCACTGGCAGTCGTGACAGCGCACGGACATCTCGAAATGCACGCCCTTGAAGATGACGTCCTCCACCACGCCGACCAGCTTCGCCTGTGACGGGTCGACGACCTCGATGTCCTCGGGACGGATGACGACGTCGACGGGCTGATCGTGCGCAAAGCCCTTGTCCACACAGTCCAGCTCTACGCCGAGGATCCGCACCTTTTTGTCCCTGAGCATGATGCCGTTGAGGATATTCGCCTCGCCGATGAAGTCCGCGACAAAGGCGTTTGCCGGCTCGTTATAGACGTCCTCGGGGGTGCCGATCTGGGCGATGACACCGTTGTTCATGACCACGACGCGGTCCGACATCGTCAGCGCTTCCTCCTGGTCATGGGTGACGTATACAAAGGTTTTTTGGGTTTTCTGTTGGAGCTGTTTGAGCTCGATCTGCATATCTTTTCTCAGCTTCAGATCCAGCGCGCCGAGCGGCTCGTCTAAGAGCACGAGCTTCGGGTCGCATACCAGTGCGCGCGCGATCGCGACACGCTGCTGCTGACCGCCCGAGAGCGATCGTACCGAGCGCTTCTCATAGCCCTTGAGGTCGACGATGGCAAGCATTTTCTTGACCTTTTCCTCGATCTCAGCTTTCGGCAGCTTTTTGAGCTTTAAGCCGAATGCCACGTTGTCGAATACATTCAGATGCGGAAACAGGGCATACTTCTGAAAGACGGTGTTGACGTTTCTTTTATGCGGCGGCAGGTCGTTCACCTTTTCGCCGTCAAAGAACACCTCGCCCTCCTGCGGGGTCTCAAAGCCCGCGATGATGCGCAGGGTCGTCGTCTTACCGCAGCCGGAGGGACCCAGCAGGGTAATGAACTCTTTGTCATAGATGTCAAGGCTGATATTGTTCAATATCACCTCGTTCGAATACTTGAAGTTGATATCTTTCAAAGATACGACAGATTTTTTCAACTATCTAACCTCCTTATTTTAGCACAGCGGGATAAAAACCTCTCGAACCCGCGGCGCAACCGCTTCATGCCAATGGGTGATAACGATTTAACCCATTAAAGCGTTCAATAAAGAATTATACGAAAGCACTGTTATTTTGTCAATAAAGTATAAGAAATAAAATTATAAAAATATAGCCAAAAAATCCGCATAATTTATCCATTTATATAGAATCATGTTATATTGACAAATCTGTCGAAAGTACTATAATAAGGGTAACTATGGTAATGTGGGTTATTGCGGACTGAGGCTTCCCCTCGGGGGGGGGAAGCTGTCGCCGGACACTCGTGTCGCGGCGACTGATGAGGGGCAGGCTTTTCCTTTATCGCCCCGAACTCAGTGAGGCATACCGGTTACCGAAGATGATCGGAAGAGTGCGCCGGCTTTTTGCTGAATCTATCTTTCGGCGAAGAAAGCCCCTCATCCGACCGATTCGCACAAAGCGAATCGCCCACCTTCCCCCCAAGGGGAAGGCTAATTACCGTCAAGGAGTATTCTATGTTTCAGATAGCAAAAGAACACAAAGGCTTCGGCAAGCAGATCTTTCTCTTGGCGAAGAACGAATTGATCAAAAAGTACAAGGGCGCGATCATCGGTCCGTTCTGGGCGGTCGTCAAACCCCTGTTCACCCTGTTCGTCTACTGGTTCGCGTTCGACATCGGGCTGAGAAAAGCAGGTAATGTCCACGTTGTCTTTGAAGACGGAACGGATCTGGGCACCTACAGCCGATTCCTCTTCATGCTGGTCGGCTTCATCCCGTGGTTCTTTATCCAGGACAGCATCCTGCAGGGCTCGCGCTCGATCATCCTGAACAAGCAGTTCGTCACCAAGGTCAGCTTCCCCGTATCCACCATCATGACCTTCACCCAGGTCGCGCGCCTGTACGTCCACCTGTTCCTGAGCCTCTTGATGTACATCTTCCTGATATTCGTCGGCGGTACGGTCAACGGCGTCAAGGGCGGTATCGCGCCCTCGCTGTACAACCTGCAGTACTTCTTCTACACCCCGCTGATGTTCGCCTTCTTCCTCGTCTTCATCTGGTCGACCGCTCCGATGGCGGCGTTCTCGCGCGACTTCGAAAACATGATCATCTCCATCATGTCCGGCGTATTCTGGCTCTCCGGTATCGTCTACGACACCTACAGCCTCGAGGACGATTTCCTGCGCCACTTCATGCTGGTCAACCCGATCACCTTCTTTGCCAACGGCTACCGCAACACCTTCCTCTACAACCGCTGGTTCTGGGAATACCCGACCGAGTTCCTCGTGCTGCTCGCCGAGTTTGTGATCCTGATCGCGCTGGGTATCTTCAACTACAACCGCCTGCGCAAGAAGCTGCCCGACGTACTGTAAGGAGGCGCACTATGGCTAGAGAAAAAGAAAAATCGGCATTCGAGATGTCGCTGGATAAGGACATCATCGTTGCTTTCAACCATATTTCAAAGGAATACACCCTCTATAAAAACGACCAGGAGCGTTTCCGCGCGCTGTTCAGAAAGCCGAAGAATCCCAAGATCAAGCGCGCGCTCAACGACGTTTCGTTCCAGCTCAAGCGCGGCGAGAGTATCGGTATCATCGGCGATAACGGCGCGGGTAAATCCACCCTGCTCAAGATGATCACCGGCGTTACCTTCCCCGACAGCGGCGAGGTCTATGTCGGCGGTACGGTAGCGGCTCTGCTCGAGCTGACCGCGGGCTTTGTTCCCGAGATGACCGGCCGCGAGAACATCTATCTCAAGGGCTATATCCTCGGCCTTGAGGACGACTATATCAGGGTCATCGAGGAGCGCATCGTTGAGTTTGCCGAGCTGGACGTCTATATCGACCAGCCCGTCCGCACCTATTCCAGCGGTATGAAAATGCGTCTGGGATTTGCGATCAACGTCAATATCGACCCCGATATCCTTGTCATCGACGAGGCGCTGTCCGTCGGCGACGCGGCGTTCCGTAAAAAATGCCGCCAGCGTATCGCCGAGATCATGGCAGCCGGCACCACCATCCTCTACGTCAGCCACCATCCCGAGACGGTCGCCGAGATCTGCACCCGCGCGATCTATCTGCGCAAGGGCACCATCCTCTATGACGGCACCGTCGAGGAGGCGTTCGAGATCTATGAGCACGACAAGGAAGAGGATCGCAAGAAGAAAGAAGCGAAGCAACAGGCGAAGAAAGCCGAGAAGCTCGCCGAGCTGAAGGACATCGAGAAGAAGCTCGAGAAAGTCAGCAGCAAAGCAGTTAAAAAATAATCCTCGCCTCCCTTTGGTAAAGGGAGGTGTCACCCAACGGGTGACGGAGGAATTGTATGATTGTTCGAGTGCGACACTCTTGTCGCACAAGCGACCATCACCATTCACCATTCATCATTAACCATTCACCATACCAAGAGGTCTTTATGCTCAACACTGTCAGAGAAAACGAGATATGCCTCACAGCCGATGAAATACGCCGCAGGTCCATTTCGGACAGCGGCGTTTGTATCATAGGCACGGGACTGCTCGCAGATGCTCTCAAAGCGACAAGTGAATCCCTCGCTGAGGACTGCGCCAACTGCTGTGCGCCGGATCAGATCCCCGCGACCTGCCGTAAGCTGTGGTACATCCTCGATATCGAGCAGTACAACGCCGCTAAGCTGAACGCGGCGCTGGATATCTGCGCCTCAAAACAGCTTGAGCTGACTGTTATCATTCTTTTATCGAATATTAAGTGTCATCCTACCGTTCAGCAATATGCCGAGATGGAGCTGATCGCGACCCACGGTCGCCTCGCTGAACTGCGCCATACCCTGACCTCTGCCTATCGCAGCGGCTGTGCGGTCAAAGCGGTCATCTGTGACCGCCTGTTCAGCGTGGATGCGGACTGTCTTGACCTATGTGCTGTCGCAAAAGAAGCCGAGGATCACGGCACGATCACCATCAATCAATCCGACGCACTGACTTCAAGGTCAGTCTTATATCTGCCCGACGCAGTCACGGCGGTACATACCGTCAGCAAATTCGGCAAGCCCGGCAACGTCTATAACGCGACCTCTTTCACCCTCAGCCGCTATGAGCTGAAATCGAAGGTCTATTCCTTGCTCGCCCGATTCGGCGTGAAGCTCAGTCTCACCGGCAGCAATACCGAACCATCCTATTCCGCCCTCTCCGGCGGCAAGCTCAGATCGCTCGGCTTTGAGCCGGTCTGCAGAGCAGACGATGCGATCCGTTACACCCTGCTCGCCTATCTTCACCAATACGATATCCGCCCGACGGTCATCGACGACGGCTACAGCGGGAAGCTCAGCCTGCTGAGAGGACTGCTCCTCGATATGCTCCGCGAGCTCGACCGCATCTGCCGCAAGCACGATATCCGCTACTTTCTCTCCGGCGGCTCGATGCTGGGCGCGGCACGCCACGACGGTTTCATCCCGTGGGACGACGACGTTGACGTCGGGATGCTCCGCGAGGACTTCAACCGCTTCAAGGAGATCGCTCCCGCTGAGCTCAACGAAAAATACAGCTACCAGAGCTTCTCGAACAAAAACGGCTACCACTTCTTTTTTGACCGCATCACGGCGAAAAACACCTACTTCGCCTCGCGCTACTCCGACGGCTACGAAATGCCCAAGGGCTTTTCCATCGACATTTTCGTCTACGACCGCGTACCCGACGACCCGAAAAAGTGGCGCCGCATCTGGAAGCACCTGATGAACAAACGCCTGTTCATGAATGTCCGCTGGAAGAACGCCCCGCGCGGCGAGGGCAAGGCACGCCTTTTCTCAAAAATCCTTTTGCCTTTCCTGCGGCTCAAAGATATGGACAGCTATTCCGCATCCTACGACAAGGCGACCCGCAAATACGAGCACAGCGGCTCGAACACCATCATGGTGCCTGCCACCGACCACATCTACCGCGACATGATGCCGCGCGAGTGGTTCACCGAGGTCATTCCGTGGAAATTCGAGGGCGTCGATACCTTTATGCCGAAGGGCTACGACGGTTTTCTCAAGATCTGGTACGGCGAAAACTACATGCAGATGCTCCCGCTGTACAAGCAGACCCCCTACCACGACTACTATCGCCTCGACTTAGGCGCCAACCTCCCCGACGCAAAAGAAATGCAATTCGACTTCTTCGGAGAACTCAAATAACAGAAATCAGGCGGGGACAGCGTCCTCCCTACAGAACGTTCAACTACCAACCACCAACTAAGGAGTTATTATGATTTTCGCAGTCATTCTCGCGGGCGGCACAGGCTCGCGCATGGGCGTGAGCGATACGCCCAAGCAGTTTTTAGAGATCAAGGGCAAGCCCATTCTCAACCACACCATCGAAAAATTCCTCCCGAATCCCCGCTTTGAGAAGATCATCGTCCTCTCGCCGAAGAAGTGGGTGCATCACACCAAGGAGATCATCAAGAAATACACCGGCACTACCGACCGCATCACGGTGATCGAGGGCGGCGCGACCCGCAACGAGACCATCATGAACGCGATCGCCTACATCGACCGCGAGTACACCCTCGATGACGACACGATCATCGTCACCCACGACTCTGTTCGTCCGTTCCTGACCCACCGCATCATCGAGGAAAACATCGAGGCAGCCATCCGCGACGGCGCGTGCGATACCGTTATCCCCGCCACCGACACCATCGTCGAGTCTGAGGGCGTGGTGATCACCGCGATCCCCGACAGACGCCGTATGTATCAGGGGCAGACCCCCCAGAGCTTCAAGGCAAAGCTCCTGCACGAGACCTACATGAGCCTGTCGGACGACGAAAAAGAGATCCTCACCGACGCGGCGAAGATCCTTGTCCTCAAGGGCAAAAAGGTCAGCCTTGTCCGCGGCGAGACCTTCAACATCAAGATCACCTATCCCTACGATTTAAAAATCGCGCGTTCTTTATTAGAGGAAGAGATCAATGATTAATACCATCTATCGTCTGCGCTCCCCGCGGCGGTTCGAGATCGCATTTGACGAGCTCGACCTGAGCGGCGGCGTGATCGTGCGGCCGACCCACCTCTCGATCTGCAACGCCGACCAGCGCTACTATCAGGGTACGCGCGACATCCGCGTCCTCAAAGAAAAGCTCCCGATGGCGCTGATCCACGAGGGGATCGGTCAGGTCGTATATGACAAGAGCGGCAGCTTCAACCCCGGCGACCGTGTCGTCATGGTCCCGAATATCCCGGTAGAGGACGACCCCTATATCGCCGAAAACTACCTGAGATCCAGCAAATTTTGCGGCAGCTCTGCCGACGGATTTCTGCAGGAATATGTCTGCATCGAACCCGAACGTCTGGTACTGCTCCCCGAGGGACTCGACCCTGACGTTGCGGCGTTCACCGAGCTGGTCAGCGTCAGCGTCCATGCGGTCACCCGCTTTGAGTCGATCGCCCATGAGCGGCGCGATCATATCGGCGTCTGGGGCGACGGCAACCTTGCGTTCATCACCGCGCTCCTGCTCAAGAAGATGCTGCCCCAAAGCCGCATCCACGTCTTCGGCATCAGCCGCGAGAAGCTCTCCGACTTCTCCTTTGCCGACGGCACGTATCTGACCACCGACGTCCCCGACGATCTGATCCTCGACCACGCCTTTGAGTGTGTCGGCGGCAACGGCTCGCCGATCGCGATCGAGCAGATCATCGACCTGATCCGTCCCGAGGGCACGATCTCGATCCTCGGCGTCAGCGAATATCCGGTCAACGTCAATACCCGCATGATCCTCGAAAAAGGTCTCAGGATGTTCGGCACCAGCCGCTCGGGAAAAGCGGACTTCCGCCGCACGGTTCAGCTCTACCGCGACTATCCGGAGATCCCGATGTACCTGAGCCGCCTCGTCGGCAACACCGTAGAGATCAACACCTACCCCGATATCAAGCGCGCCTTTGAGATCGACGCCAAAAAAGCCTTCGGCAAAACGATCCTGCACTGGAATATCTGATACACGTAAAACAGCCTCCCGAATCGCTCGGGAGGCTGTTGCTATAATCTATTGGTTTTTTAAGTGTACAATTTATGTATCTTTATTAAACTGTTTTGTCTGTTCTTAATTAATACTCGCTATTCTTTATGATGATTGAAATAAAGTCTAAATAGTAGAATCCCCTAGCGACCGATACGATGTTCAACACTAAGCTCATTGAAAGACTGATTATCATAGTAACATTAGTCAACGTATCTAAGAACAAAGCGAAACTAAAATACAGTACTAATACTACTAATGAGACAACTGCCATTAGAATTGAGAATATAACTGAGAAAATTCCGAATCCTCTCAATTGCCATAATACGTTGTTATCTACAATTTCTTCTAATTTGCCGGACTTATATGTAGATAGTTCATATTCATAAATATCCGCAAATGTTTTGTATCTATTATAGATCATAATATATACAAAGGTAATTACCATAACCATTATTACAAACGCAATCAATGGCATAGCTTGTAATACAGGTATCATCCAGAATGATGCCATAAAAAGAGCAATCGAAATAACTGTGCTGATGACCATCATTACTTTGCCATACATCCGATATACTTTTGGTGAGAAAGCATATTTTGGAGCCTGCATAGGTAAAGCTCGGGTTCCTTCTTCATAATCAAGTATCCCTATTAGAGTTTTTGCCGAGGAGAACTCCATATAATTAATAGCAAAAGCCAAGACAGCAAATAAAACTATTGTTAATTTAATTACTGTTAAAACGCCATCCATGCCCGCAAAATGAAAAACCGATTCTGCTATGCCGCTTGTTGAATGAAAAGCTTGAATGATGGTCTGCAAAAAGTCAAATATTGCGACCACAATTACAATAATTGCGTAGGCTTTGTAAAAACTGATTCGTTTACTCATAAAAAACACCCCTTTGTGCAATAATTATATCAATAATACACAATATTGTCAATATAAAATTACTAATATATTGTATGTAAATTTTGTTTGCACCCAGTATAATAGTAACTGAGGTTGATTATATGAGTATTGAAAATCTGGGAGATACCATTCGAAAAGAACGCTTGCGTCAAGGTATGACACAGGAACAGCTTGCCGAAAAAGCAGATATTTCGCTGAATTTTATGAGCCTGATAGAAAACGGAAAAAATATGAGTGTTCAGACTCTGGTCAGTATTGCAAAGGCTCTCGACGTTAATATCGATAGTCTGGTATACAGTGAACTCCATACTGAAAGCGACAGGATTGCTGAGCAAATACTGTTGAGTTTATCTACAATGACGGATGACGAAAAGCTGTTCATTCTAAGTATTATTAAACAGTATAAAAGCCTGAATCAGTAAAGCAACAACAGCCCGAACCGCTATGGTTCGGGTTTTCTTTCATAAATGAGATACTTTTGTTACCAAAATGTGGTTTGATTCCATTATGGAATTATGTTAGAATACAATCGAATCAATAGTATCGTCTATCTGAGAGTCGAGGTGAAACCATGAAAAAGTCATTGGCGCTGGTCCTGGTGCTGCTCCTGCTCGCGGCGTTCTCTCCGGGTACGAGTGCGGCAGCATCCGACGACGACAACCCCAAGGTGACCGTCGTCGTTGACGGCGATGCGTACACGGCGCACGTAGGGGATATCATCTCCTATACCTATTATCTGGATCTCTCGGGACTGGAGCTTGGCAAGCCGAACTATTTCACCGAGGTCGAGGGCGAAGTTGCGTACCAATACAGCGGGCTGAAGCTGCTGACAGAGCTCGAGGATGACGACGGCTACTATCCGCCGCTGCCGTACCTCAAAAGCGGCAGTATCGTGGTCACGAGTTTTGAGAATGAGCCGTTCCGATACAACGCCGTCAACCTCAGCGGCTATCAGTACAAACGCGAAAAGGTCCTGCTGCAGCTGGAATTCGAGGTCACCGGCACAGAGGATCTGTATATTACGAATACCGTCAAGAATCTCGGCTCTGACGGCGTCAAGATGGTCTACCTGAGCAAGACGCTGATTCAGCCGAAAACCGAGACCCTCGTCACCGTCTACTCTGACAACAAGCCGTATTCCGATATCATCGGCGACGTCGATATGGACGGCAAGGTCGTTATTATCGACGCGACAGAGCTCCAGCTTTGGCTGTCAAACAGCAAAGAGCTGAGCGATCAGGCGATCCTTAACGGCGATATCAATCAAGATAACGGAACCGATATCCTCGACGTCACCGCCATCCAGCGGAAGATCGCAGGGCTCAGCTATCAGGTTTATTAATTGTCCGTAACAGAACAACTCCCCCGAGTGCATTACTCAGGGGAGCTTTATTATTCTAATATAGAATTATTCTGCTGCTACCGCAAAGACGAATTTTTCTCCGTCATGATCGCAGGTGATCGGTTTTTTGCTGTCGAACTCAGGCTCGAGCATCTTTTCGCTCAACGCATCCTCGATGTTGGTGGTGATCGCTCTTCTCAGCGGTCTTGCACCGTAGGTATCGTCAAAGCCCTCGTCGGCGATCTTCTCGATCGCTTTGTCAGTGAAGGTGACGGTCACACCGAGGCTGTCAAGACGTTTTGCGAGCGTATCAAGCATCTTGCCGGCAATCTCCTTGATCTCGTCCTTGGTCAGCTTGTTAAAGACGATGATGTCGTCCACACGGTTGAGGAACTCGGGACGGAACACCTGCTTTAATTCGCTCATCACGAGGTCGCGGACGTTGACATTCTCAGCGGAATCGGCATTGTCGCCGAAGCCCAGCGAAGTCTGCTTTTCGCTGATCCTGCGTGCGCCGACGTTCGATGTCATGATGATGATGGTGTTCTTGAAGTCGACGGTGCGGCCCTGACTGTCCGTCAGTCTGCCGTCCTCGAGGATCTGCAGCAGCATATTGAAGACGTCGGGGTGAGCCTTCTCGATCTCGTCAAAGAGGACGACGGAGTAGGGCTTGCGGCGTACCGCCTCGGTCAGCTGACCGCCCTCGTCATAGCCGACGTAGCCGGGAGGCGAACCGACCAGACGCGATACGGTGTGCTTCTCCATGTATTCGGACATATCAAGACGGAGCATCGCGTTCTCGTCGCCGAACATCGCCTGAGCCAGTGCCTTGCAAAGCTCGGTTTTGCCGACGCCGGTGGGACCTAAGAAGATGAATGAGCCTGTCGGACGCTTCGGGTCTTTGATGCCGACCCTGCCGCGGCGGATCGCACGTGCGACCGCACTGACCGCCTCATCCTGACCGACCACGCGCTCGTGCAGGATTTTCTCCATGTTGAGCAGGCGGTCGGATTCCTCTCTGGTCAGTTCGACCACCGGGATCTTTGTCCAAGATGACACGATCGCGGCGATATCCTCGGCAGATACCTCTCCGGAATGCTCCTTAGAGCGCTCCTGCCACTCGGCCTTCGCCTTGTCCATGCTCTCCTTGACGTTCTTCTGCTCGTCACGGAGCTGAGCCGCGCGCTCAAAGTCCTGCTCGCTGACAGCCGCGGTCTTCTCCTGCTCGAGCTTCTCGTAGGTCGCTTCAAGCTCCTTGATCTCCTCGGGGTAGGTCAGCGCATTCAGGCGCACCTTGGACGCCGCCTCGTCGATCAGGTCGATCGCCTTGTCGGGCAGATAACGGTCGGCGATATAGCGGGAACTCAGCTTGACGGCGGCGTCGATCGCCTCGTCGCTGATCTTGACCTTGTGATGTGCCTCGTAACGGTCACGCAGACCCTTGAGGATCGCGATCGCGTCGTCCTCGTTCGGCTCGCCGACGGTCACGGGCTGGAAACGGCGTTCAAGCGCTGCGTCCTTTTCGATATACTTGCGATATTCCTCGAGAGTCGTCGCACCGATGACCTGAAAGTCGCCTCTGGCAAGAGAAGGCTTGAGGATATTCGCCGCGTCGGCGCTGCCCTCGGCAGAGCCTGCGCCGATGATGGTGTGCAGCTCGTCGATGAACAGGATGACGTCCTTGCTCTCTTTGACCTCGTCGATGGCGTTCTTGATGCGTTCCTCAAAGTCGCCGCGGTATTTTGTACCCGCGAGCATACCCGTCAGATCGAGCGCAACCACGCGCTTATCGCGCAGATGCTCAGGTACCTGACCCTCGGCGATCTTCAGCGCCAAGCCCTCGGCGATCGCCGTCTTGCCGACGCCGGGTTCACCGATCAGGCAGGGATTGTTTTTGGTACGGCGGGACAGGATCTGGATGATCCGCTGGATCTCCTCTTCCCTGCCGATGACAGGGTCGATCTCGCCTTTTTTCGCCGCCGCAGTCAGATCGCGCGAAAAGCTGTCGAGCGTCTTGGTGTTGCCGTCGCCCTTCGCCTTGCTGCCGCCTGCAGTCGGCTCATAGCCGTCATCACCTCCGCCGAGCTTCTCGCCCAGCGCGTTTGCGATACTGCGCGGACTTGCGCCCAGCTCACTGAGATAGCGGATCGCGTAGCTGTCGCGATCACTGATCAGCGCTACGAGCAGATGCTCTGTGCCGACATAACCGGAACCGGAGCGCGCAGAGATCATCATCGCGTTCTGCATCACGCGCTTGGTGCGCGGGGTAAAATCATCGGGAGTGAGGCTTGTGGGAGCGCTGCCCTCGCCCGAACCTGAGCGGATCAGCTCCTCCACCTTATCAGCGGTCACGCCGCTGTCGTTCAGGGCGGCAAAGGCAACGCCGCTGTTCTCCTTACAAAGTCCGAGCAGGATATGCTCGGAGCCGATGTAGGTGTGACCCATCTCCTCGGCAGCCTCGATTGCGAGGTTCAGGGCAATATTCGCTTTTTCGGTAAAGCCTTTGAAATTGTATTTCATATATAACCCTCCTTTTCGCCTTCCTTTGGTAAAGGAAGGTGTCACCGTCAGGTGACGGATGAATTGCATAATTGATTGAGCGCAGCGAGATACCACATTATCATAGGTTGGTCGCTTTCGCTCCATTGGTACAATTCCTCACCCGCTTTTAGCGGGAGCTCCCTTTACCAAAGGGAGCCTTAAGAAAATCTTTCTCTGATTAGTTCGGCGCGCTTGATATCCCTCTCCTGAGGGGTCATATCCTCGCCGAATTTTGTCATGATCGAAGCCGGCTGTATCTGGGTGATCAGGCGGTCGATGCTGTCGGTACTCAGCGTATTCAGCTTCTTCGAAGCGACGCCCAGACGTACCAGTGACAGGAGATCCATCGCCTCGCTGTGATCCATCACCAAAGCGGTCTTGAGGATGCCCAGTGCGCGGGCGATCCTGTCCTCTACCTCGATCTTTGTCAGCAGATTATCGCGCGCTTTCATCTCCTGTGCGATCAGCTGGGTCGTAATGTTCTTGAGATTGGCGATCGCCGCCTTCTCACTGATGCCCAGCGTCACCTGATTGCTCAGCTGGAAGAACGCGCCGACGGGTTTGGTACTCTCGCCGTACAGCCCGCGGATGGTCAGCCCGAGCTTGCTCAGGTTCGCGCCGATCCGATGCACCGCGCCGGTCATATCCACCGCCGGCAGATGCAGCATGACGGACGCCCGCATCCCCGTGCCGAGGTTGGTCGGGCACTGGGTCAGGTAACCGAGCTTTTCGTGGAACGCAAAGCTGAGCTTCTTTGACAGCTCATTGTCGAGCTTGTCGGCGATCTCATACGCTTCGTCCGGCTCAAAGCCGCTTTTGATAACCTGCAGACGGATGTGATCCTCCTCGTTGACCATAATGGAGACGGAGTTGTCGTCGCTGAGGAAAACCGCTCTGCCCTCTGCCCCGCGCACAAAGTCGGGACTGATGAGGTGCTGTTCAAGCAGGGCTACCTTCATCGTGTCGGACACGGCGTCAAGGTCCATGCGGTGGAACTTCATCCCGCAGTCCTGTAATGCTTCATCGACCTTTTCGACAACCTCCTTCGCCTTGTCAGCGGACAGTCGGATCGGAAAAGGATACTCGCTGAGATTGCGCGCCAGGCGCACTCTTGTCGATACAACCGCTTCGCTCATTTTATGCCTCCAGCTCTTTGATCCTGTCGCGCAGCTGAGCCGCACGCTCAAAGTTTTCGTCCTCGATCGCCTGTTTCAGCTGCGCCCTGAGATCGTCGACGGATTCGCCCTTTTCCTTTTCGGCGGGCTTGTCCTCCTCGACCTTCTCATATTCGATCACGGGACGTTTGCCGATATGCTCGGTGTTGCCGTGGACGCTGCGGATGGTAGGCATCAGCTCGCTGAAAAACGTATCGTAGCATTCGCTGCAGCCGACCTTGCCGGTTTTCTTGATATCGTTCATCGTACTGCCGCAAAGGTGACAGTGCGTCGCGCCCGATCTTGCGGGCAGAGCCGCGGATAAGAACGATCCCAGCAGACCGCCGAAATCTGCGGTGAAATCGGTGAACATATGATCATAGCCCAGCTCATGGGCACATTCCGGACAGAGCCGGTATTCGGCGTACTCGCCGTTTATCATGGTTTTGACATGAGTTGTCGCTTCATTTTTCTGACAGTGTTGACATAACATGGTAATTCCTCCTTATACATTAAACTGTATCATATACCTTGCGGATAGTTTGTTTCTATCCGTCGAGCAGGGTGAGCAGCATATTTTTGAATACCGTCGCCCTGACATGATCGCGATACTGCTGCGGGACGTCCATATACGCCCGCTCGCCCAGCGCCGCCGCCATCAGCCGCGCCGATCTGCGGTCGATCATTTCCCGCTCGAGCATGTTGTTGAGCATCACCTCGGCAGTCGCCTTGTCGAGCGTCTTGCCGATGGAGTTGACGATGTGCATCATCGCTTCGCCGCGGGTGGTATGGATGCGCGTGATGCGGATATACCCGCCGCCGCCGCGCCGTGACTCGACGATGTAGCCCTGCTCGGGCGTAAAGCGCGAGGTGATAACATAGTTGATCTGGCTGGGCACACAGCCGAGGGTGGTCGCAAGCTCGTTGCGGCGGATCTCCGCCTCGCCGTCCTGCTGTTCCAAAATCTCGTTGATGTACCGCGCTACTAAATCACTCATACGCATAATAAAACCTTCTTTTGGATTAGTTGGTAGTTTGTAGTCGGTAGTTCTGTAAGGTGGACTTCATCCACACCTGATTCCTGTTTGGCGGGTGCGACATCGTGCGCTTGCGCTCCTTATAGCGCCGCAGGCACTATATTAACTAACAACCACCAACTACCAACCACCAACTCTTAACTGACTTTCTCTGACCTTTGACTATATTGTACACTATTGATCAAAGAAAGTCAAGGTCAAATTTGATTGTTCACAAATTGTTCAAAAAGGAAAGAGCGGAGCATTTCTGCTCCGCCCTCAGGGGAAAGTCTATTCATAGATTGCTCTTTACAATCCGGCAAGCTCACGCTGGATACCGGTCGCGTCGACGATGGTGACCGTACCGTCCAGATCATAGTCGGCGTGATCATCGTCAAATGTTTCGACGGTCAATTCAGCCAATTTGCGTTGGATCGCCGTCGCGTCCAGTATCGAGATCGAGCTGTCGTTATCCGCGTCGCCGCGCAGATAGATCTTTACGCCGCTTATATCGCTCCGGTTCTTTGCTAACCAAATCAGTACATCTTCAAATCCGTCATAATCGGAATAATCAAACGCTGTGATATGATACAGATCGCCGGTCGCTATCGGGATAAACACATCTTTTTTGACGTCATAAACGCTCATTCCGAGGTAATTGTTCTCGATATTGCTGATGCTGACGATCGCTTTACCGAACGGCACAGAAATGGACAGGGGTCCCTGAGGATCTCCGATACGATATCTGATCAGCGCCCAGTCGAACTCACCGTTGCTGTCGAGATGTTTATACAGCTCATCATACACCTCAAGCTGTGCATAATTAGGTGCTTGATTCAGCCAGTCGGCATATGTTTCTTCGAGCTTATGCCGGAACAAGTCGGTAACAGGTACTTCCCACGATGGGTCTTCAATCGGCTCTTCCCACGGGGCGTCATCGTAGGGCGTTTCTTTGTACGGTTCGATATACTTGACCTCGTCCAGCTCTGCGGCGGCGAGTATCTGATCTTTTGTCAGCCGCGCGATCAGCATATTACAGGCTTGATCGATGATCTCATCGGACAGCCCGAGTTTTTCGATCACGACCTTGCGGTTACCGGTTTCGATCTCGCTGAGGATCCTGTTATAGGTTTTTTTCCATGTATCCAAGTCTTCCACAGTGCTGATCTGGAAAAACGAACCAAGCTCCTCTCTGGTCTTTTTGTTGACATATTCAGTCAGCTCATAGCTGCTTTTGAATTTCATCGTATACGTCGCCCAGACACAGACCTCGGTCGTTTCATCGTCGGACATCTGAGCGAGTTGTTCCTCCAGCTCAGGACTGATTTTGGATTGTTCAGCCGCTGAGAAGGAAGTCGTACAGCAAACAAGCATCAGGAATACAGCAAGGAATAATGATATTACTTTTTTCATGGGAATACCTCCTTTTTAGTCTAGGCGGAAAGTGCCTGTGGCAAAGGCTTCACCGCTGCCGTCATAAAAATAGTAGGTGTACAATCCGTAGGTTAGGGGCAGTCCGTTTCCGATCGGATCATAGACTGCCTTATCATATTTGGGGTTGAAGTAGGCTGAGGCACGATGCTGATTGGAAAACAGATCCGGATCGCCTACTAGTGTGCCGTTGCTCCGCAGGATCTTGCAGTAGACAGGTAATTGTTGACTGCGGATCTCATAAGGGATCGTAGCGGTCAGGCTGATCGCCCAAGGGCTTTCGGTCGGATTGTTCCAAATCTCCGTTGGCAGTTCAACCGGCGGATCCGGCCACTCTTCCTCAGCGGTGGGTTTTTCTGTTGCGGGATCGGTCGTCGGCGTCGGCGCGGTCGTCGGCCCCGGAGCGGTCGTCGGGGTAACGACCGGCTTTTGGGTCGGGGTCGGACGCGGCGCATCGGTAGGATCGACCTGCCGCGGTTCGGTCGCCGCGGGAGTTGTCGCGGGCGACGACGCATCCGAAGGTGCGGTGCTTGACGCGGGGATGACGATCTGCCTGCCCCGGCTGTCGATGATGATTTGTGTCGCGGGCTGTGTCGGTACGGACGAGGCGTTTTGTCTGCCGTCGGTGCGATCACTGTCTGCAGGAGCGGTCGGCGCTTCGATCAACTGCGTGCCGTCAGATGAGCTTTCCGTCTGCAGCTCAGACGCCGTTACGGGCGAATACTCTGCAACAGGAATCGGACTTTTATTTCCAAAAAAGAAATATACAGTGAACCCTATGGCTGTGACCAATACGACGCTTGCCGCCGCGGCGATCATTTTTGTCTGTCGGTACCACGGCAATGCGGCGGGCGCTTTTTCGGCGGTCTCGGGGATCGCCAGCGCCTTTTCGATCAGTGCGTCCGGGACGGGGAGGTTCTTCAATGAATTGCAGTTATACTCATTCATTCTCGTCACCTCCGTAGATCTTTTTGAGCTTTTCACGACCGCGGCGCATCATTGTGCGGACAGTATTGCTGTTTTTGCCGAGGATGGCGGCGATCTCGTCGCCCGAGTAGCCCTCTGCGTAATAGAGGTACAGCACCTCGCGGTATTTCGGCTCGAGCCGCATGAGCGCTCACGAGATATCGTTCGCGTCGTCGGTCGGGGGAACTGCCTGCTCGCGAATGCTGTCAAGGGGTACGGTGCGGCGGTTATCGCGGATGTATTTGCGGCATTCGTTGATCGCGACGCGCAGGAGCCATGCTTTGAGATGCTCTTCCTCGCGGAAGTCGGGGGAGGCGGTGTAGAGCTTGAGGAAGGTGTTCTGAAAGCAGTCGTCCGCGTCATAGGCGTTGCCCAGCCGCATCACACAGGCGGAATGCACCACCGGAGCATACTTTTTCACGGTATCTTCATATGTCATTCCGAAAAACTGGTGATCCGCCATGTTCTCCCCCCTTCACTATATACATCCATGAAACCATCAAAATGTTTCAACGATATAAAAATCACCTATCTATTTTATGATTCATATTCCGTAGGGGCGACCATTGGTCGCCCGAGAATGCCGGGCGCTGATATTATCAGAAGCAGCAGATAGGAAAAGCATCGTTGACAGCGGACGGGCAATGCGCGTCCCTACAATTGGTTGCAGCACAACAAAGAAAGGCAGGAATCGCTCCTGCCTTATCATACGAATATTCGTTTTTAGAATTATAACACCTTGGACAAAAAGTCCTGTGTACGCGGATTCTGCGGATTGCCGAAGAGTTCCTCAGGTGTACCCTGCTCCATGATGACGCCGTCCGCCATGAACAGCACTCTGTCCGCGACCTCGCGCGCAAAGCCCATCTCGTGTGTGACGACGATCATCGTCATACCCTCGGCAGCGAGCTCTTTCATAACGTCCAGAACCTCGCCGACCATTTCAGGGTCGAGCGCAGAGGTCGGCTCGTCAAAGAGCATGATATCGGGATTCATCGCCAGCGCCCTTGCGATCGCGACACGCTGCTGCTGACCGCCGGAGAGCTCACCCGGGAACGCGTGCGCCTTATCGGCAAGTCCGACGCGCTCGAGCAGCTCCATCGCCTTTTTCTCGGCTTCTTCTTTGGTCATCTTCTTGAGCGACACCGGCGCCATCATGATGTTTTTCAGCACGTTCATATTCGCGAACAAATTGAACTGCTGGAACACCATGCCGATATTCTCGCGCACCTTGTTGATATCGATCTTCTTGTCGGTGATATCAAAGCCGTCGATGATGATCGTGCCGTCGGTTGCATCCTCGAGCTTGTTCAGGCAGCGCAGAAAGGTCGATTTACCGGAGCCGGACGGCCCGATGACACAAACGACCTCGCCCTCATAAATGGTGGCGTCGATGCCCGTCAGCACCTCGATATGGTCAAAGTATTTATGAAGGTTCGTTACAACAACCTTTTCGTTGTTCTTATTGATATTCGTCACGATTGTTTCTTCTTCCCTTCATACTTTAATTTCTTTTCGATGTAGTTAGAAATGATCATCAAGACGGAGATGATCGCCAGATACATCACCGCGACGACCATGTAGGTCTCAAAGTATACATAGGTACTGCCGACGTAGGTCTTTGCCTTGTTGACGATCTCCGGCAGACCGATCATCGCGAGGATAGAGGTATCCTTGATCGTGATGATGAACTGGTTGACCAGCGAGGGGATCGAGAACTTAAACGCCTGCGGCAGAACGACCTTCCACATAGTCTGCGCCTTGGAAAGTCCCAGCGACCTAGCCGCCTCGCTCTGACCCTTCGGAACCGCCATGATACCGCCGCGGTAGATCTCGGCGAGATACGCGCCGGCGTTGAGCGACAGGGTGATGATACCCGCGGTGGTCGCGTCCATTCGAAACGGCGTGAACAACTGGATCAAAAGCGGAATTCCGTAAAATACGATGAACGCCTGAACCAGCATCGGCGTACCGCGGATGATCCAGATATAGACCCCCGCGATCGCTCTCGGGACGACAAACTTCGACATCTTCATCAGACAGATCAAAAGACCGATGACCATACCGATCGCGATCGATACGATCGATACGATTGCCGTAACTCTCAGGCCGTCCCACAGGAACGGCATCGCCTCATTAAATACTCTGCTAAAATCCATAATCTACAACTGCCTTACTTTGGCAGCACCGCACGATTCGCGGTGCACGCCTTGCTTGAATATTATCACCTCAGACCGCCCAAAAACCGGTATCCATACGTCAGTATGCACACCGCTTATTTGTGCGCCCTGATGAGAAATCTTACTTCGCAGTCCGCACACCTGAATCATGCGGTACTGCCAAAATTTCGGCACGATAAGGAACTTACCGTGCCGAACTCTAAATTTCAACTTTTACCGTCTGCTTCAGCAAACGTCGTGGTAAGTGGATAATCGGGGATCAATAACCGTACTTTGCAAGGATTTCCTTGAGCTTGCCGTTTTCCTTGATGTTCTTGAGACCTGCGTCGAACTTCTCGAGCAGCTCGGCATTCTCGCCCTTCTTGACAGCGAAGCCATAGCCCTTGACGTTTGCAGGCTCTTCGGAAATGATGCTCAGATCGACCTTACCGCTCTTGATCGCGTAGCCGATAACCGAGAAGTCCTCAACACAAGCGACGTCGGTGCCTGCGAGAACTGCCTGATACATATTATCGGAACCCTCATAGTAGTTGATGGTGAAGCCATACTCGTCCTTGATGGACTCGGCATACTCGCCGCCGACGGTAGAGGTCTTAGCCGCTACGGTCTTGCCCTTCAGATCATCGAGGGTCACGCCTTCTTTCGCAACGATAACCTGACCGTCATCGAAATAGGGCTCAGAGAAATCGAACTTCTCTTTACGCTCGTCGGTAATGGTCATACCGGCGATCATCGCGTCTGCCTGACCTGCCTGAACAGCGCCGATAGCGGGGTCAAAGCCTTCGTTTTTCATCTCATACTTGAAGCCCTGATCCTCGGCAACAGCAGCCATGATATCCATATCAACGCCTACATATTTACCGGTGCTCTCATCGAGATACTCAAACGGAGCAAATGCGTTGTCGGAATAGATGATGTAGGTTTTTTCGTCATTCTTCTTTTCGCCGCAGCCGGTGAGAACCATTGCGGAAGCGATCATAACGACTGCCAGTGCAAGTGCCAATACTTTTTTCATTGAAATTCTCCTCTTTTTCATATTTCCTGCTGTTCTGAGAACAGCGGTGACCTTGCTAATTATACAATATCAAATATCTTTTGTCAATAAATTCCTGTTTTATCGCATAAAAACTTTACCATATTACCGCGTTAAAGCCAAAGCGGCATTGAGCCCGCAGCTTTTTGTGCATACAGAACGATTGAAATACTAAGCGCAATAAGGAATCATCACAGAAAAACGCCGCTCTCTCATTGAGAAAGCGGCGGTATCTTACCCAAAAGGTATTTATATCGCTTTAATCGGTAACGGCAAAGATAACGATCAGCAGGCAAAGGTCGCCGCGATCAGCTCAAACGCCTTCATTGCATATTCTGCCTCGTCACGGGGACAATCATCGGGAATTGAAAGAGAA
The DNA here is from genome assembly GCA_902776185.1 of uncultured Ruminococcus sp. Lineage (GTDB taxonomy): Bacteria > Bacillota > Clostridia > Oscillospirales > Acutalibacteraceae > Ruminococcoides. The sequence goes on along the minus strand of CACYPH010000001.1, from coordinate 113,429 downwards.
AGGTCTTTGACCGCGCCGCCCTGACGGAAGCGATAGACGATGTTTTCCTTTCCGCTGACGCTGATACCGGATAAAACGCGAGGCTCGGTTTTGAAGGTCACGCGCTCGAAGATCACCGGATGTTCGTTGACCTTATAACGAACGAAGTTTTTAAACGAATCCTTCGGCTGCGCTGTAAAGTCGCTCTGAACGGCGATGCTCGCCTTATCAAGCTCATCACAGTCGTCCTCATCGAATGACACTTTGTAGGTGAAATCCAGATCCTGACCGAAAGTGCTGATCAGATACACATTTCCGGGAACCTCAAAGCTGAATCCACTGACCTGTGCAGGAGTGCCGCTCAGATCCGACGGACGCATGATAGAATAGCCCTTGATGCTTGCGCCGATATCACCGGCAGCTTCCTTGGCAATATTGCCGAGATCTCCGGCAACGTCTTTTGCTGCTTTTTTCAATGAATCAAAAAATCCCATGAATATTCTCCTTTCAACGTTCCTTTCAATTATAATATCACAGTCGCAAAAAATCGAGCGTTCTGAAAAACCAAGATTTTTATGCAGACGTCACGGCTGTTTTTTGATCAGAGGATATACGAGATGTATTGTCAACCATTTCGATTTGTGATATGGTATATTCTATGATACAATAATCCTAATACAATACACTGTGAATAGAAGAAGCCCAAAAAAGAAGCGGTTGAAAGGATAGTTAGCTTTATGTATTTGAAAAACGCATTGATCAAGTTCTTGAAAGTCAAGAATGTCATTTTGCTGATTCTCGGAATCTTCTTTACGGCGGTTACCGCGTCGAATATGGTTGAGCTGACGGTGTATTACTTCGGCGATTGGAACACGATCATCAATGCCGAAAGCACGCCCGGATCGATTGCACTGTTTCTGATCGGCGTAATGATGATGATATGCTCAAGAGGCTCGCGGCGATTGATCAACGACGCTTGCTTCTTCTCCAATTATTTTGAAGGCGATTTGAATGGATACGTTGATTATGCAGAGCTTGCCGAGGTGACGGGTAAAACGCCCGCGCAGATCAAAAGCCGCATTGCGCTGCTGCATCTGTTATATATGAAAAATTTCAGAATCATCCGCACCGGCAATCGTCAATATCCCGAAGCGATCGAGTTATACAGCAAAACCGTCACCTGCTCCTGCCGCAGCTGCGGCGGACTGATGGAGAAGCGCGTATATTTTACGGGGGCATGTCCGTACTGCGGCAGCTCCGATCTGACCGCACAGGTCGTGTCGGGACAGCGCTTCTACTACATAGAGGACAATGCGAGCCGAAAGCCGGGCGACCCGTCCTATTACGAAGCGCCTCGATTGAACGCAAAACGAATCCGATATGCCGTGTGCTTCGGCGTCGCTCTGTTTTTTGTCCTTATCTTTTTGATCGTATTCTTGAACTTTGTTTCCAATTATAACAACGAGGAATATCTGAGAGAGACCTTGCTTTCGGGGCACAGTTATTCTTCATTCGAGCTGATCCGGGCAAGCATGATGAATGTGATCATCTTTTCCGCGTTCGCTCTTGTCGCTGTCGGCGCGGCGCTTGTGTTCACCTTTGTGCGGATGTTATCCATAGAAACCGCCCTGCGCTACGCTAAGATTTTTGCAAAAGCAACCAAGCCTTTTATATCCTTGTCCGAGCTGACCGAGTTGAATAGAGCGAATTCTCCGCTGGGACAGAGGAGCAGTCTGACGCCCGATATCCTTTACAAGCGGATCGTCAAATCGATCAAGGAGGGCTATCTGCTCGGATGCTCGCCTAACAAACACGGCCCGGAGCTGAAAATCTCACTTGCAAAGCAAATCGTCAAAGATCGCTGCCCGGGCTGCGGCGCGCCGATCGTCGGAGCAGTCAGCGAAAACTACAGCTGCCCATACTGTGGAAGACTGATTATGGGCGTGATCAAAAAGCAGGGATGATGGGTTTGCATTCCTATCTTTTAACATCAGTTTTGAGGATTACGAGGTCGATAATCTCATTTACTCGACCTTAGTATTCCTGAACATGGATCATTCGGTACCCAATCGGCAGAAAAAATACTGCTAAGGGATTACTTAACCTTATACGAGCATTTCGTGAACTGAATATTGCCGATTTCAAATTTGTTGGTGTGTTGTTTTTGCGCCAGTTCACGGCTCACCATAAATTCATCGGTGATCAGTACAAGCAACTGCTTCTCGCCTTGTTCTACCATATAGTACCTGTTGCCGGAGTTTTGAAAAGAGTGGATTAAACCGGGAATACCGGCAGGTGCATCGGTGACTAATACAATACCCCAGTCAAGCGCCGCCTCGCCCTTTGTCAGTTTTGTTTTTGCAAGCAGCGGATGAATGACTGCTTCGGGATGTTTTTCTCGGATGATTCTATCCTTTTTCGTCTTACTGCTACCTTTGCCGTATTTGGTAAGATCAATCGACTCTTTTATGACCGCCTTATCAAGGGTTTCGCCGTTATCCAGTAAATAATCAATACTTACATCTAAAAGCTGTGACAGCATTTTCAGATTATCCACATCCGGAATCCCCTTATCGCATTCCCATTTTGCAACTGCACTGCGTGAAACACCCAGCTTCCCGGATAATTCTTCCTGCGACATCCCTGCCTGTTTTCTCACTTCTTTTATTTTTTCGCCTAATGTCATTGTGATGACCTCCTTGCTTGATTTGGCACTTTCAGTATAGTTAAAAAGCAAATTAAAAGCAATATACTATCTGTGACACCACTGTTACTTTGCGTAACAACGCTTTTTATCCACAGTGATAGATCCTATCGCGGAATGATTTCCCGAGCAATTCCATCTCAAAAGAATACAGAGATGAAGTTCAGCGTCATAGACAAAGCCATATTTGTCTGGTATAATCAGTCCTGTCAGCAAATGATTCAAAATTTATTTTGAGGAAAACGCTATGAATATTCTTGATTATATCGACTGGAGAGGCGACCTCACCTTTGCGCAAAGCAGTCTCAATGAGGTCGATAATCTGATCTTCTCCACTTTAGCCTATCTGAATATGGATCATCTGGTATCCGAGGATGACAGCAGCTCCCCCACCATTGAGGAGCTGTATCAGCTGTATACAGCGGCAGGTTACGATCAGTCATTTATGGCAAACAATCCTCAGCCGCTGCTGCAAAAAGCCGCACAGTCGGCGCGATTCAAAGATATCCGCGTTCAATGGTACATCAACAAGATTGACGTCGAACAGCAGCTGCAGTTTGCCGCCGTGACATTCATCATTTCCGACGGCTTGGCATATGTCGCTTTTCGCGGAACAGACAACACCATCGTCGGTTGGCGTGAGGACTGCAACCTCAGTTTTCTTCCCGAGACACCGGGTCAGAACGAGGCGGTGATGTATGTCAACCGCGTTGCTGAGAAAACGCGCGGAGACCTGATTGTCGGCGGACATTCAAAGGGCGGCAACTTCGCCGTATATGCCGCCGCATTCTGTGATGAAGCCGTCAAGCACAGGGTCGTCAAAGTCTATTCCAACGACGGCCCCGGCTTTAACAATCAGGTTGCCGAATCCGATCAGTATCTTTCCGTCCTCAGCAAAACGGTCAAGATCATCCCCGACAGCTCTCTCATCGGCATCCTGCTGCTCAGCAAAGCGACGCGCAGGATCATCAAAAGCGATGCAAAGGGCATCATGCAGCACAATCCGTATTCGTGGTGCGTGATGGGCGCGTCGTTCGAGAGCGCCGACGAACGGGCAGACGCGAGCCTGTTCATGGACGAAACCTTGTCCGAATGGATCGCCGGGCTGAGCGCCGAAAATAAACAGATCTTAGTGAACGGCGTTTTTGATGCCTTGGAGGCTTCCGGGGCAAAAACGCTCAGGGAGATCTCAGAAAACAAATGGGACTCCTTCACGGCGATCGTCAAAGCCGCCGCGCAGATCGATCCTGACAGCAGGAGCGATATCAAAGAGACGGTGAAAAAGCTGTTTGCTTCCGGTAAGGACGCCGCAAAGAACGAGCTGCAGAGAAATACCGAGATGAACGGCGGCGGTAACAATCATCCGGAATAAGCTGTTATCTCTCCCCTCTCGATCGGGAACGCCGCTTTTGCTGTAAGACGTAACCTTCATGACGCATTTGCGTTTCAATTGGACATTCTCTTTGATCTTCGGATCGTCCTCGCTGATAGTGAGGGCGATCCTTTTGTTAACCAAAAGCCCCCGATTGAATCGAGGGCAATTAACAAAAAAAGGTTGAGCGAAAGCCCAACCTTTATGGTCCGAGTGACTGGAGTCGAAGCAAAACATTGGTGTTTCACGACGTTGCACGAAGTGTCAGAAAGTCAGGTTTTAAGCCATTCTTGCTTTCACGACGTTTCACTTTATTGCATAAGATTTCACTAAAACAATGAACTAATAATGAACCAAAATGAGTTGAAGCACAGGTAGCAAACGAATTATGTAAAACTCAATATATAAATATTTATATATTCCCTGATATCATGTCAGGGATATTTTTATGCCATTTTTTAAACTTTAGGAGGACAATAAATGTCAGTATTCAGAATTGAAAAAACAAAAGATTTCACGATCATGAGCAATCACCATTTCAAGAACAAGAATCTATCTCTCAAAGCGAAGGGGTTATTGTCGCTCATGCTGTCGCTGCCGGAGGATTGGGACTATACTACCAGAGGGCTTGCGAGCATTTGCAAGGACGGTGTTGATTCTATTTCTACAGCACTAAAAGAATTAGAAGCAGAGGGCTATTTGGTTCGAAAACGATTCCGTCGTAAGGACGGCAGTCTTGGCAGGATGGAATATGTTATCTATGAACACCCTGCCTGCAAACTCTCTGAATCCAATAACCATGAACCGCAAAAACCACAAAAGGTAAAACCTGTTACAGAAAGCCCTGATCAGGAAAAGCCTAAACAGGATTTTCCTATACAGGCGAACCCCACACAATTAAATACTAATATATCAAGCACTAATAGAGCAAGTACTGATATAACAAAAGACAAGACACGATTGAACGCGCGCGTGCGCGAGAATCAAACGATGAAGCAAACAGGGTTTTATCGGGATTTGATCGAAAGAAATATCCGATATGAGGCGTTAGTGGTGAAATATGGCTCTGAACGCGTGTATGAGATAATGGAGTTGATCATGGAACCGTTTTATTCTATGAGCCAAGATTTTCATATTGGTAAAAAGAAGTATTCAAAAGAAGCTGTCAGAAGCAAATTTTTGAAAATTACCTCTGAGCAAATAGAAAAAGTCTTTGATCAGATAGATCATACAACCAAGCGGGTACATAATCCGAAAGCCTATGTGCTTACCCTTCTCTATAACGCCGATATCATCGACAGCTTTATCGTGAAACGAGAAAGCGATACTGTGGAGGATAAACAGTCAATTAGTTAGCCCATTTGCAAGTGTAAGATAATACAGTCTGAACTGTATCGTAAAATAGCTTTAAAACGTCCAGAATTGAGCTGTATCGCATTTTTAGGAGAAGGTAGGGTGATTTCACTATGATCTTTGATTTTGACTCCAAAATGCTGTAAAACATCTTGCATTTCACTTGAAGAGTCAGTGTTCAAGCCGTTTTTGAGTTGATTTAGTTGTGCTGAGATTTCAGTTGAGGTTAAACAAATTTGTTAGTTCAATAGACACTCCCTATGCAGAGCCATAAAAGAACATCCACCCTGAAATCAATCAGAGTGGATTGCAGTTATTTATCCAATTGTGCTTGCAGTTCCTTGAAGCTCTCCAGAGCGCTCTGGAGGTTTTCGATGATATCCGCGGCGAGGGCGTCGGGCGAGGGTAGGTTATCGAGGTCGGCTAAGGACTTGTCCTTGATCCAGAAGATATCGAGGCTCGTTTTATCCCTTGCAAGGACATCGTCGATGCTGTATCTTCTCCATCTGCCGTCGGGGTTATCCTCACTCCATGTTTCCTTGCGCTGATGGCGATTCTCGGGATTATAGCACTGTATAAAATCCTCGAGGTCAGCGTCCTTCATCGGATTCTGCTTCAAGGTAAAATGCATATTCGTCCGCAGGTCATAGATCCAGACCTCCTTGGTCTGCACATCGGCGCTCGCTGGACGCTTATCGAAGAAGATGACATTCGCCTTGACGCCGGGCTTGTAGAAGATACCGGTCGGCAGGCGCAGGATCGTATGCAGGTCGGTGGTTTCGAGCAGCTTCTTACGCACGGTCTCACCGGCGCCGCCCTCAAACAGCACATTATCCGGCACGACGACAGCCGCTTTACCGTTCGCTTTGAGCAGGGTGTGGATATGCTGAACGAAATTGAGCTGTTTGTTGGAGCTGGTCGTCCAGAAGTCCTGACGGTTATATACCAGCTCGTCCTCTTCCTGCTCACCCTCGTCGTTGGTGAAGGTGATCGAAGATTTCTTGCCGAAGGGTGGATTCGTCAACACATAGTCAACGCGCGTACCGGGATCGGTCAACAGCGCGTCGCCGAGCGTGATCGGCACATCGCCGTAGATATCGCCGATGTTGTGCAGATACAGATTCATCAGCGCGGTCTTGTAGGTCGCGGGGACGATCTCGTTGCCGTAGAAGGTCTTGCTCTTCAAAAACTCCTTTGCCTCACGGTCGAGGGTATAATGCGCGGGATCGGCGATATACTCATGCGCCGCAAGGAAGAAGCCGCCGCTGCCGCAGCAGGGATCCGCTACGGTTTTCATCGGTTCGGGACGGACACAGCGCACCATCGCGCGGATCAGCGGACGGGGCGTAAAATACTGACCGGCGCCGCTCTTGATATCCTCCGCGTTCTTCTGCAAGAGTCCCTCATAGATTTCGCCCTTGACGTCCGAGGACATCGACACCCACTTTTCCTTATCGATCATCTGGACGACGCGATAGAGGATAGCGGCGTTGCTGATCTTGTTGACAGCGCCCTTGAAGATCTTGGTGAGGATACCGCCCTGCTCGCCGAGCTTCTCGAGGATCGCCTTGTACTTCTCCTCCAGCTCAGCGCCCTTGAGCGAGTTCATATCCGCCCAGGTGTAGCCCTCGGGGATACCGACGTTGCGCCTGTAAGGCGGCAGAGAGTATTCATATGACATTTTGATGAAGATGAGGTAGGTCAGCTGCTCCAGATAATCGCCGTAAGACACGCCGTCATCCCGCAGCGGATTACACATTCCCCATACTTTTGATACGATTGTTGATGTTTGGTCAGGCATTTGTTTCTCCTATAATTCCATTCAATTATCTCACTAAAGCTTAGTGATAGACCTCATATTCATCTGCCGAAGTTGATTAGATAATTCAGATATTTCTTTGATTAGCGCATCATCAGGACTTCCAATTGTATAAACAGGGTTATAACTATCAAAATCAAAATAAAAGTCCGACTTATAAGCTTTATCGTTATAATAGTAAAGAATTCTTCCGGTAGCTGGAATTCTTTCTTCTATTCTTTTATAATCATCATATTTACCTAGAATAATATCGTAATGCTGATGAACACCGACCACCTTTTCTCGCTGTAGTTGTGTACGAAGATTTTTCACAACTCCGAATCGATCAACAGATTCAACACTTGTGATAAAATCGTCTGATAAACTAATAGCTACCTTTTGCGCTGTATGATTACCATGGTTTCTAAATCGAATTCCGAAGTAGGATCCGGAGTATAGAAACTCAGCTTCAAGTATAGGTCTATCATTTTCCTCAAATTGTTTTTTCATTTGCTGTAATTGCTTTTCAGCTGCTTTAGCAGACTTATTATTTGCTATAAAAATGCATACTGTTGCTATTACATAAACTATAGTTACACCTACCATTATCCAGTCAGATAAAGATGATTCAGCCATTCTTCTACCTCCGTTTATTGATATAAAGCTATTATTTCTAGCTGATATACTGGTTTGTTTTGAATCGAAGGGATAATAGTTGCTTCAAAATCATATATATCCTTTTTGGTTAGATCTTTCAGCGCTTTTATCATTTGTTCTTTAGAGTCCTTATCTTTTAACTTAGAAAAAACAGTATTTTTCATAAGCTCGGTACCATTTGGAAAGACTCTTTTAACTTGGGCAAGACAATGCAAATCTGTTCCGATAATATCGGAACGTACAGACTGGTACAGATTTGAATCAACCACAGTTCCAAAAACAGCATATTTTTCTCTTTCGCATACAATTTCTTCGCCATCAAACAAGGTTTTCATCTGCTTAGCAATCATTTCTACATCTTGTGTATCTTGACTACTATTACCCACCCCTTTGTTTTTGCTTTTTCCATTACCTTTATTATCCTCACTTTGTAAACTATCCATCAGTTTCATAACATCAGTCAATTCTGAAAGTAGCGAACTCATAGAATTAACTAAAAGATTCACATCCAAGCAGACAAATTGTCCCGGCTTCGATTCTTCTATCTCACGAAGGTAGTTTTTATTCTTTAATTCTGAAATAACCATACTCAGGACGGAAGTAACCGTATGTACTTTTCTTTCTTTAGCTTCTTTCTTTGTGCCTTTACTATTTCCAATTTCACCAGCAATTGACGCACCTAAACCAAAGTTAAATATTTTAAAGCCAGAAAAACTTACCTCAGCTTTTCCTTTTTTGTCTTTCTGTGTGTGTTCTGAAGCGGTAACCTCAGAAAACTCTGAGTATCCACCGTTCATAATCGCATAAATATCAAGCAGCCTTTCTTGGTTTACATAATATGGAAAGAATAATTCAATCTCTCTATTTTTCTTGTTTTTCATCTATCTTTCCTCCTCAAAAGCTTGTTTTAAAATACTCTGCCGTAATGCTTTGGCTTGTTGTAGTGATTGATTGACTGTTTTTTCAACCATATCACATTGCGATAATCTGTTTTTTATGATGGATACCATCATTGACTGTTTTTCTTTAGATGTAGTAAATGGAATACTGATAGTTCTAAGTACAGTTAAACCCACAGTCTTTTGAGCTGTTCCGGTTGCTCTTTTACTGGCTTGCGCATATACGGTACTATCCTGCAATGCGTAGTATAAAAACTCTTGTTCAATTTTTTCGTTTGGTCGCAATAACGCGATGTGTCGTTGAAAGCAGAATTCCTTCTCAAAATCAATCAATACCGGAATTCCGAATGAACCGGTAACGGTATATAAAACATCGCCCTTTTGAGGTGTCCTTTTATCGCCAATTGTATTATAATACTCCTTGCCGACAAAGGATGTATCGCTCCAATCAATGGTATTACCATTGATATTGGAAATCATAATGAAAGGTATGCCCGTCTCGGCTTTGGGTGGAGGCATATGATCTCCATCGGTAACATGCTTACAAACTGTTTTTATTTCAACGGATTGTTCACATTGAGAAAAAACTTCTCGTAAAACCGACTGACGGTAAACCTCTAACTGCTGTTTTGTCTTTTTCAGTGTTTCAACCGCGCTGTCAAGCTGAGATAACGATTCTTCGATTTGAGTAACAATGCGTTCTTGATCGTGGATACTTGGGATATATATTTCCATATTCTTTATTACTGATTGAGTAATAGCTTTAAAAGTTGTCCCAGTACCTTGATTTGCAAGTTCAATTTCAAAACTCTTTAGATATAGCAGTAGATATTTAGTAAGTAGAATATCTGAAGGACGTATAGCAGTTAATCCTCTGCCGATACACACTTTTCCGGGTGCAAGATTAGTGGGTCCAACAGGTGCTCTAACAGATAGTAATATATCGTCTTTTTCTGCGATTTTGACCGGTTTGGAACAAAACACTCGGATTTTAGGATATACTTCACCGAAATCAGCTTTCCCTTGAAAAAAAGGGAGTCCTTCTCCATCGGTATTATAGTATTTTGATTCAGGTGATTGTCCGGCAATTATAGTGCAACACTCACTGAGCTTATACTTTTTATACTCCATTGAATACCTCTTTGCTAAGGTTTATATTTACTCGGATTTTGTAACAAGTCCACAAGGGATTTAAACTGCTTCTTCTGCTCGTCGTTCCACTTAGGCGCATTATCAGCAAACTTTTTCAAGCACTCTTTTGCGAGTTCAGTTTCTGTTTCGCTGATTGCTTCCTTGCAACTTCCGCCAACATACGAAATCACTTTATTTAGTGCATTTAATTCCAAAATGGAAATATTATTTTGATTCATTTCTTCTCCTTTAAGCTACCAGTTCTATATTGAGTTCGTGTAAAATCGCTTCGTAGCTATCGCCGAAGACCTCGTAGAATCTGCCGAGACCGCCTTTGCGGTCGAAGGGGCTGAGTTCGAGGTCGTCGGGTTCTATGCTCAGGGACGCGATGATATGATCCTTGATCAGGCGCAGCCAGTCCATCTGTTCATCGGTAAAGTGTACCGCTCCGGCATTGCGGCGAAGCGTCCACTGCATGAAGTTATAATTCACCTTATCGGCAAAGGGAACAAGGTTGTCCGCATAGCCCATCTCAAAACGGATGATAGAGATCAGGTCGGTGAGCTGTGCAACTGTGCCTTTCTTGACCTTATCGGGCTGCTTTATCGCGTAGCAATCCCAGAGGCGTTCTACGCTGACGCCCTTCTGCCTGAGCTTTTCATATAGCTCTTTGAGCTGAGCGATCACCATCGGGCGATCCTTGTACGTTTCGTTATAGATGATCCGCAGGGCGATGATCTCGTCCTTGTTCTCGTCGATGAATTCACGGAAGGTCTTGATGACCTTATCGGCGTTCGCTTCTTTGTCGGTATCGAAGCCGGCAAAGAGAACCGTGTCGAGGTTCACGTCGTCCATGATCTGGTCGTGACTGCGGCGGATCTCCTCGATGACGGTATTCTTGCTGTTATCTTGGAACGGTGTGACCGCCTCGGTGATCAGCGCTTCTTTCGCCTCGGCAAGCTGTTCATCGGTGGGGATATCCACGCCGTTGTCGTGCTGTGCGCGCTGACGGATAACATCCTCGTCAAAGGCGTTGAGCAGATTCTCTGCCGCAAGGTTGGCGCTGACGCCCACCGTATCGGTGAACTTTTTGCGCTCTTTATCGGTCATCCTGCTGTTGAGGCGGATGATACGGTTTGCGAGTGAGGTGAGGGTGTCCGCGTCGCGTGAGCCGAGAGCGACATTGAACATCAGCTCTTTCATCGGGACAGATGGCTTGCGCTCAAGGGTGCGTGTCTCGGTTTTCTTGGATTGTGTGACGCCTACCGCGTCGATCACGACAAAGTGATCTTTCGCTTCGGTCGCCGAGGGGCTGACGTTTTGCAGGTCATCCTTGCCGAGTGTGCGCGTGCCGCGACCGATCATCTGCTCATAGTAATTCCTGCTGCGGACGTCGCGCATGAACAGCAGGCACTCGATGGGTTTGACGTCGGTGCCGGTAGCGATCATATCGACAGTGACCGCAATTCGCGGATTGAAATCGTTGCGGAATGAGCTGAGAACCGACTCGGGATTCTCGGCGTTATAGGTGATCTTCTTGCAAAAATCATTACCTTCGCCGAATTCTTCACGGACGATCTGGATGATGTCGTCGGCATGGCTGTCGGTTTTCGCAAATATCAGGGTCTTGGGAACTTCCTTACGGCGTGGGAACAGCTCGGTGCAAACCTTTTCTTTAAAGGTTTTGATGATCGTTCTGATCTGGCTTTTGTTGACAATATCACGGTCGAGATTGGTGGGCTTGTAGTCGATATCCTCGTCGAGCTGTTGCCAGCGTTTTTCGCGCGTCAGTCTATCACGGTGCTCGATCATCTGCTTCATGATATGAGCGCCGTTCTTGGTGATTTCAGTTTCGATCAGGTAGATGTCCTCGCCGACATTGACGCCGTCGATGATCGCCTGCTCGCGCGGATATTCGCTGACGACATTCTCGTTGAAATACGCAAAGGTACGCTTGTCCGGCGTAGCGGTCAAACCGATGATGAAGGCGTCAAAGTAGGACAGCACCTGGCTCCATACGTTGTAGATTGAGCGGTGACATTCATCGACGATGATACAGTCAAAGAACTCCGGCGGGTACTTGGCGTTATAGACGACCTCTTTTCTCGGCTGTGAATCAGCAAAAGCGACCTCGTTGAGACTGACTTCTTCGTTGCTCTCGTCGAGCTCCTCACCCTTGAGGATAGAGTACATACGCTGGATCGTGCTGATGCAGATCTGTGTATCGTCGGGAATATAAGAGGTCTTGAGTCGGGTAACTCCGTAAAGCTGAGAAAAGGATCGCGGATCATCATTGGGTGTATAGGCAAGGAACTCGCGCTCTGCCTGTTCGCCGAGGCTCTTGGTATCGACGAGGAACAGGATGCGGTTCATTTTGCCATATTTCAGCATACGGTATGCTGCTGTGATCGCGGTGAAGGTTTTGCCCGAACCGGTCGCCATCTGAATAAGAGCGCGAGGACGGTTATCCGCTAAGGAAGCGTCGAGATTTTCGATAGCGGTGATCTGACACTTTCTGAAACCGGACTTGTCCAGCTCAGGAAACTGCTTCATATTGTTGCGGATGGTATTGTCGGCTTTGTCTAACTTCCGAAGTGTTTCGGGTCTATGGAAAGAGAATACCGTACGGGAACGGTACTTGATGTCGTTGTAATCAGTGAAGCGGATCACCTTGTCCGTGGCTTCATAGGCAAAACGGATCTTGTAATCGACCTTGATGTATTTGAGAGAACTGTGAGCATAGCGCGAGGACTGTTCTTCAACAGCCGTGATGTTTTCTCCGAGGGTGGACTTCTTCGCTTCGATGACTCCGACAGGCTTGCCATCCACAAAAAGCGCATAGTCGACCGGACCGGTACTCGTAGGGAACTCTCGTACCGCTACGCCTGCACCGGCTGATACATTGAGATCGCGCATATTCTGAATGATCCAACCGGACTGCTCCAGCTTCGCGTCTATTATTTGTCTTGCTCTCTGCTCAGGAGTCATCATCGTCACCTCGCAACAGATTCTGCCAAATTTATACTTATCCTTATATATTCTATCACCATTCGTACAGAAAATCAATGCGTGTATTGCTTATATGAATATATAAGAAAGAAACTGTGAATAATACTTTTATCATGTTGACAACTGAGCATTATTCGGCTATAATAATAGTACAATAAATCAGTTGTTCAACTGATTAGGGCTGGTCGAAAGACCCTGGTCCACCGAATGGCGGGGAATTTCCCCGCCGCTTTTCTTTTCAGAGGGTTTGGTGTTGTATATGCAGGAAAGAATACTGAGCATATTCATTGATGAATCAGGCGACTTTGGCCCTTATGAGCCACATTCGCCGTACTATCAGGTCGCGATGGTATTGCATGACCAAAGCGTGGATATTACGAATGCGGTCGAAGCTATGGACGCGCATATCCGTTATCTCGGCTATCCGTTCCACGCGATCCATACAGGTCCGCTGATTCGTCGAGAGTCCGTGTATGTGAATGAGCTGACGGAGGATCGAAAACGATTATTCAACGCGCTGTTCCATTTTACACGGCGTTTAGACATCCACTATCTTTGTCCGAAGATAAAGAAAAGCGATTGCAGCGACGTCATCGATATGACCGGTAAGTTATCAAAAGCGATCCGCAACAGTCTTTCAGAGCATGAAGATTACTGGAACAGCTTTGATAAAGTCATCGTTTATTACGACAACGGACAAGTAGAATTGACAAAGATCCTGTCATCCGTATTCAATACATATTTCACCAATGTTGAGTTTCGCAAGGTGGAACCGGTGCAATATAAGCTATTCCAAGTTGCCGATCTGATCTGCACAATGGAACTGCTGAAAGAAAAAGCCGATACCAAATCTTTCAGCAAATCCGAAACCGAGTTTTTCTATTCTATCAGAGATTTTAAGAAAAACTATTTGAAGTATATACTCCTAAAACACTTATGATATATGCTTACGCCCGCAAGTGATAGCTTGCGGGCGTTTTAGCGTTCTGTGAACGCGCAGTTGTCAACTCCGTTGACGATCTCAGGGGCTTGGGGATTTCTCACCGGCAAGCGTTTTCGCAAAAGTAGTATTACTTTGCATTGCTTGCGAGTTTCAGTCCATACCGAGTTATGTTTGCCAATTTATGAACCTCTCGCATTGTTTTTTTGTCGCCGTTTTGAAAAAAGCGCCTATCGAGGTAAGCGCTTTGACTTTGATAATAATTATATATATAAGACTAATACTTTAATCGTTCCATCGGCACACAGAAAAGCTGTGGATAAAGCGAAGCTTGATGAACGCACCAATCGCTGAATCGATTTACACTAAACACAAAAAGGGTTACATCATCGTCAAGAGTTCCGTAAGTTTGAGCGGCTGTGATGTAATATTGCATTTCATCTTTCGTATATTTTTCGTCAATAGTACGAGGAAAAACACACAGTAATGATTGATAGCCCTTTTGGATAACACAATCAAATGTCAATTTGAATCCATCTCGATGCTTTAGATGCAATGATTTAGTAAACCCTTTTGCATAGAAATTGAAAAGTGAATAGCAATCTTTGTTCGTTTGATTGTAAATATATCTGATGCAACTATTATGTAATGCAGGAATCGCGATCTTTTTATCTACTGTGGCAACAACCTGATCAAAGAGCTTTTGCGGATTCATGATTTGCAGCGTCTGCTTTCGATAGATATAGCGATACCAACTGTAAAGATAACTATTTGTCAGATAGTAACGTGAATACCCATTTGACCTGTCATTTTCTGTTTTAACTAAACCGGCTTTTATCAACGCTTCAAGATATTTATCGCTTTTGTTGTTCGGAAAGCCGACTGCTTTTGAAATTTCGCTGACTCTGTGTTTGCCGAGAGCAATCTGATACATCAGCGGATGGTAGCTGTCAGGAGAACGAAACAGCCTCGTGAGGATTTTTGGTAACAGATTCGTAAATGCAGAACCATGCTGCAGTAGCCTTTTCAGATTATCGTCAAATGATAATGTCGCGTCTAATTCTTTCGCAACTGCGGGGATTCCACCTGTCAAGCCGTGCAGTCTTACGATAGCAGCCTTATCTAAAGCAGGAATAACTCTCAAGAAATCCGCAAGCGAACGCGGTGTAATATTTCCGGGTTTGCGTAAAAGATTTGGTGATTCGGTCACTATGTATGCGAGGCAGGTACGCTTGGGCACTCCCACCTTGTGCAGGGCGTCAATAAAGTTGTCGTAGGCTACATTCTTACTTTCCGTGTCAAGAATGAGCAGATGAAATCTGGAAGAATATAGCTTTTTGTATTGCTTTGCAACATCGTTCCAATTATCAGCTTGATAGGTGTCAAGTATCTGCCTGGAGAATAAAGAAAGCGCATCGTTATGATTTAAACCATAAAAAGAGAAGTAGGAGATATCTTTATTTTTCTGGAGCAGCTGCTGGATGAACGCTCTCTTGCCGCAGCCATAAAAACCATGTATGTCAAATGATCTTATATGAGGATATTTATGGTTATAAATTGACCACTTCCAATCCTCCCACGCTGATTGATACCTAAGGATATCTTTTTCAAACGAAAAGTTAATCATAATTTTGTCCTATCATAATATGATGTATTTTATGTTATAAAAAACACAAAGGGAAATCATAAGTTTATTATATTATTATTTGGTGCAAAAGTTGTCAGTTTAAGGCTGTTTATAAAATATAAACACTTTTATTGAAAAAGGTAACGTCAATAACACCGTAAAAAAGCTAAGGATTTAGAAACGTATTTAAACGACTACAAATGATCCTTGACAACTAAATATCAGTTTTTTTCCACGTTCTCTGCGGTGTGTGTAACACAAGAACCACATAAGCTAAATGAGCGAACGCTTCTTAGTGAGCCTTCAGGACTCAGACGTTACGGATGCAGCCGTAACGAAGGCGACGACAGCCGCAGCAGGATAATGATACTTCCGTCCAGTCACAGTCCGAGCGGTAACCAATCCGTCGCAGGCAATGAGGGCGGCCGCGGGTGATCCTCGCGGTGGTGAGATTCCAATGTGGTCGTATGCACCGACCGGAAGAAAACATCTATTATTCTTGTACATACAGGATAAGTATAGGATATAATACAAGACCGCTTAAATTGATTACTTTACTACAATAATTTTTTTGCTTTTTTGATCTGCACAAAACATCTGCTACTGAAAAACAATAATAAAAACAAAAGAAGATGATGACCTTGACCAGAATGAGGACAATACCAAAAGCCTTTGCAGAGATTAAGGCTTTGGATCCAAATACTGATTTTACATTAAGGGCATTAAGGAGAATGGTTAAAAATGGGGAAATACCGACTGTGCAAATCGCATCAAAAAAGCTGATAAATCTTGATTTGCTATTAGAGGTGCTGTCATGTTATAATAATAGTGCTACCTGTGCTTCTTTTAGAAAGGAGCACAGCGACTAATGGCATATATCCAAAAAGTAGTCAATAAAAAGGGTGAGGTTAAGTATAAGATTAAGGTCAGCTGCGGATATGATCTACATAACAATCAGATCACGCACACGATGACTTATACACCAACCGCAACTACGCCTCGAAAGATCGAGAAGGAGGTACAACAGCAAGCTGTATTATTTGAACAACAATGCAGAAACATCAAAAATGATCGTAAGGTCAAGTTTGCGGAGTTAGCTGATGAATGGCTTAACTTGGAAGAAGAAAAAGGCCAACTAAAAACCGCTACGCTGGAATTGTATAAAGGCTTTCGGGATCGCACCTACAAGTGTATCGGACATCTAATGATCCAGAAGATTCGCCGCAAGGATATTCAAAACCTTGTGAACACATTAGCTTACGGTTACGACGGCAGGAAAAAGCTGAGAGAGAAATCACAGAAGAACTATATCTGCTTTGTTTCCGACGTTTTCAATTATGCCGTTGTCAATGAGCTGATTGAGGATAGTCCATGTCACCGACTGGATTTCATCGCAACACCAAAGAAGACAAGACAGTTTTACAGCCTTGAAGAAGAGATCAATCTTCTCAGCCTGTTAGAAGAACGCGGAGCGATATTGACATATAGGGTGTGTTATCTCTTCTTAATCATGTTGGGCTTACGTATCGGCGAGTGTTTGGGAATCGAATGGTCAGATATTGACTTTGATAAAGGTACTGTTTTTATTCAGCGTAATTCGCAGTATAAAAACAAAAATACCGGTATCTATACCACTACTCCGAAAACAAAAAGCTCCGTCAGATGTCTGACATTGCCTCAGGAAATAATGGATATTTTACCGGTACTGAAAGCACAGCAAGAGGATAATCGATCTAAGTGCGGTGACTTGTGGATCAACAGTGATCGGTTGTTCTGCAATGACTTCGGCAAGCCGATCCATCCAAATCAGCCGTATAATTATCTGAAACGCTTCTGTGAGCGTGAAAAGATTGAGTTCAAGGCGTTGCACAGTTTCCGTCATAGCTTAGTAACTAATTTGATTCATAGCAACGTTGACGTCACGACGATTTCAAACATCGTTGGTCATATCAATGGAAATGTAACCTTATCTGTTTATGCTCACGAATTCAAAGAAGCGACGGCTTTCGGCTGTAATGTGATGAGCGATCTGCTGAATCAACAGAAAAAACAAGCAAAAACAATGAGCGAATAATGAACTGTTGACGGTTTGGAAAAAAGAAAAACTCCCAAAAGTGAGATATAATCTACACTTTTGAGAGTCTTAGGGTGGTCCGAGTGACTGGAGTCGAACCAGCGGCCTCTTGAACCCCATTCAAGCGCGCTACCAAACTGCGCTACACCCGGATACTGCAAGAGTTATCATACCACATCTTGTGACAGATTGCAAGTAAAATTTTAAATATTGTGCGTGAATATTTTTTGAAGGGCTTGAAAAAGCTGTGATCATGCGCTATGATGGTTGAAAACACACCAAAGGTGATCCTATGAAACTCAATCATATTGATAAAGGCGCCGACTTTGATTTCGGCAGGACGTCGGCGGACTATGCCAAATTCCGCGATATCTACCCTGCGAGCATGTACGAAAAGCTCAGGCAATTTGGTATCGGGCATCAAGGACAGTGCATCCTTGACCTCGGCAGCGGCACGGCGATTCTGCCGCTGAACATGGCAAAATACGGCGCGGATTTTGTCGCCGCAGATATCTCGGAAAACCAGATCGCCCTCGGCAGACAGCTCGCCGCGGATCGCGGGATCGATAACATCGAATTCCGCGTCTGCCCGGCAGAGGACACCGGATTTGCGGACAACAGCTTTGACGCGGTGACGGCGGTACAGTGTTTTCCCTATTTCGACGCTGAAAAAGCCGCTGACGAGATCCGCCGCGCATTAAAACCGCGCGGGCTGTTCTGCAAGATCATCATGGACTGGAAGCCGCTCGAGGACCCGATCATCGCAGAGATGGAAGCGCTTGTCAAAAGATACAATCCCGCATGGAGCGGATGCGGCTTCGATAAATTCCGCTACAGCTATCCCGACTGGGCGGAAGGTCGCTTCGATATCGAGACGATCCATTCCTACGATGCCGTTCTGGAATTCACGCGTGATATGTGGCTCGGGCGCATCAAGAGCTGCCGCGGGATCGGCGCGAGCCTGCCGCAGGAAAAGGTCACGGAATTTGAGCGCGAATATCGGTCGATACTGGCGCAGTACACAGAACCACTGCGATTGAAGCACCAGATCCATATCGAGATCTACCGCTCAACGAAACAATAAAGCACTCAGCAAAAATGCCCCTCGATCCGATAAATCGAGGGGCAAATCTTTTAGAGAATGTTATAGTGATCAGCCGTTCAGGGGGCTGCCGCAGTATGCACAACAGCCGCTTGCATCGGGAGTGCTGTTCGCGCCGCAGTAGGGGCAGCGGGCAACGGTAGGCGGAGCAGCAGCGGCTGCAGCCTCGTCGCGGATCTGCTGGCGGGCGCCGAGCAGGGTCGCCTTGACCTCCTCACACATTTCCTTATACTGACGGTACTGAGCGTTGTACTCGGGATTGGGCTTTTGCATCGCGGTGACCGCGTTATCGGTTGTGTAGACGGAGTTGGAATTCAGCTGGACCTTGATCGTGTCAAAGTAAGGATGATTGACACGGATCACGATATTGAAGTCATAGCAGTAGTTATATCTGGGAGGATTATAGCTGACGGAATGACCCTCGTTATCTCTGCGCTTTTCCTCGCGGGAGTCCTCGTCGATATCGATATCGACTCCTGTGACCATCGAATAATCCAGAACGTCGGGATTTGCCTCGGCAAGATTGCGTGCGCGGGTCACAACAAATTTGCGATCGTCCTCATCGATGAGGATCTTGGTGCTTTCGCCGAACGAACGGGTGGTGTTGAATTTAGCGACTGCATCCTTGTTCTCCTCGCGGTACTGAAGCTGTGCCTTGATATCGTCAACGGTGCTGCGGCGGCGGTCAGAGAAGAAGGGCGAAAGCTTCGCCGCACACTTTTTACACAGATTGCCGTCCTCTAATTTGCGGTTACCCAGCAGACCGATCTTCTCGCCGCAAATACTGCAATACTTTTTATCAAATAAACCCATCGTGATCCTCCTTATTTCAGAGATTTAAGAACCTCTAACAGCGTATCGTCGTTGTCCTTGTAGCCGCCCGCCATGATGAAGTAGACCTTATCGCCGACAACGCTGTACAGCATCGTGCAATCCGTACCGCTCGCGTTATAGGTGATGCCCTTCCACTCAACGGAGTCGTTGATTTTGACAGAGGAATCAACAGGGTTATAAGACTTGTTCATCTCTCTGGTCGTCTCGACATTGTTCTTCGCGTTGTCCTCGCTGTCGACGATCGACACCTTGATATAGTTCGTCGCCTTCTCCTTATCGGTCAGCCACGCGGTCTTGGGATCGTCGGGATCAAAGGTTCCGTCCCCGCCCTTAAAATCCATGCTGTCGGGTACAAACACGGTCAGCTCTTTCCATGTCTGCTCCGATCCGGCGACAGCAGGCTCAGCGGTATCCGAACCGCCGTCGGATTTGGCGTCATCCTTTTTGCCGCCGCAGGCGACCATAAAGGTCGCGACCATCGCGATCGCAAGGATCAGCGCCAGCGCTTTGGATAAATATTTCATAAAATCTCCTCCTGATAATAAGATATTTTGATTATATCATACAAGAACCAGATTGTAAATAAGTATTTTTTAATCGTTGCAGATAATATAAAACAGCGCTTGTCACTGTTTAGACAAGCGCTGTCATTTTCCGGATCAGTCGATCATTACTGCTTTTGTCCTTTTTTACTCCGGATTTGGATGATCGACAGAACGATTCCCGCTATCCCGATTATGACAACAAGCACGGCAAGCCCCGCCGTGAATTCACGGCTGTGACTCAAGATCATGACCGCAACAGCGGTGATCAGTGTGTTCAGGATCGCCGCGATCAAACCGCTTTTACCCGCCTTATGATGATGGGTAAACGAACGGATCGCCCACATCAACAGCAGGAGAGCGATCACTCCGAGAAATACCAGGGTAATGATGCCCACTACCGTATTATCATTTCCCAGCAGTTTTCCGTTGGCGGAAGACAGACCGAACTGAAATGCGCTCAGCGATACGATCTCAGTCGGTACAGATGCTGTAATATCCTTTGCATAGGGCACAAACAAAGCCGCGATACTAATCAGTGCTGTCAAGCCGCAAAGGATATCGATTATTTTGACAGATTTCTTTTCATTCATGACGGACCCCCATATTGATTATTTGTAAATCAGAATTTCAGACTGCTTTCGGGTGATTTGAACTGGATATACATGATTTCACTTACACCGGCGACAGATGACATGATCTCATACCCCTTGCCGTCGACGGCATTGAATACATGATCGGCGATTTGCTTATCCTGTCTGTCCTTATACCCCATATCTCTTAATTTGTTCACGTATTCCGTAAAGGTCTCCTGCGTGGTATTGTGAACCTCTACGGAGATGTACTCGTCGCTCTGCTGATTGATAACAACATCATCTGACTCAGGTTTCGGCAGTACGTCAAAGAGTCCGCCGCTCGGCCAGTCAACATAA
The DNA here is from genome assembly GCA_902776185.1 of uncultured Ruminococcus sp. GTDB lineage: Bacteria > Bacillota > Clostridia > Oscillospirales > Acutalibacteraceae > Ruminococcoides. Next base: position 92,476 of record CACYPH010000001.1, on the reverse strand, counting down.
TCCTCTTCCGGTTCAGTCCGGGAATCATCTATCTTTGATGTGTCGGAGGCTTTTGCTTTCTTCTCTTTTTTGTCCGTTGATTCCTTTGAACATGAAGCCGCCGTGAATCCAACGGATATCACCAACATAAGCACGAGGATCATCGCCGTTATTCTTTTTGTCGGATTTGTTTTTACTTTCATCATAAACACTCCTTTTGATTGCTTATTTTATGAATAAACCACTGAGCCGTGTTCATACGGTTTACCTCATCTGAAAGACAGTATAACATAATTCAAAAATATACGCAAGTGCGTATACGCGTTTGCGAGGATTTTTTTAAAATAGTAAACGGTGATAACTATGAGCGTAAAGGACGCAACGGCAAAAAGATTCAAAGAAATATGCCATGAGCGCCGCATCACGATCAACGAGCTGGCAAATCTGTCCGGCGTCACGCCGTCTACCGCATACAGCATGATGGACGACCGGCGCAGGGATATTTCGCTGATCACGGTCAAAAAGTTTTGCGACGGTCTGGATATGACGCTGGGAGAGTTTTTCTCCTGCGACGAATTTGATTCTTTGGAACAAGAGATAAAATAAAAAAGCAACTGTTGTATCGATTATACAACGTTGCTTTTTTGTTTTGTTATGCCGCGGGCATACATTTATTTGTTTTGATTTTCATTTTCACCGAGCGGCTTTAACCCCTTATCATACAGGATCTCATTCGCGTCGATCAGGCTCATATTATGCAGGATCGAAAAGCTGATGATCGCGTCGCGGCTGTCGCGAGGATACAACTCTCTCAGTCCTGCGATCTTGAGCAGCCGCTGCGTTTCGTCAAGGTTCAGCTTCAACCCGAAGCAGATCATGATCAGCTTATCGCGCGACGGCGATTTTCTTCCGTCAAAGATCTGGTATCCGTAGGTTCTGTCGATATTGGCGTTGCGGATCACCTCCGCCTTGGTCAGCTTCTTTTTTTCGAGAAGCTCGCCCAGCGCCTGAACCGTCGTACAGTCGATCAACTCGGCGCTGTTTTCAAAAAGGTATTCCTCGATGGTCGGCTTCTTTTTCAGGGTATCCAAAAGCTTGTCGGTAGATTTTTTCATGACTGTCTTCCCTTTTTCTGTTTTTATGCTACAATGATACTATATTGAATCCTCAAATATCAAGAGTGTGCTTATGAAAAGTTCGGAAAAATATGACCTGTGGCAGGTCGAAACGCTCCGTGAGCTGGACGAAAACCACGCGCTGGTCAAAAACCTGATCAACGGCAGCGTCATGATGCGATGTCGTCTGCCGGCGGAAAGCTATCCGCTGATGAAGAAGCTCTCTTCCCTGCGGCATCAAAACCTGATGGCGGTATACGACTGCGAGACCATCGACGGCTGTTGTATCTGCCTGTGCGAATATATCGCCGGCGAGACCATCGAACAGAGGATCAGCCGTTGCGGAACATTCAGTGAACAGCAGGCGTCTGAGATCCTCTCGCAGATCTGCGACGCGCTGACCGCCCTACACAGCGAGGGGATCATCCATCGCGATGTGACCGCCTCCAACGTGATGCTGAGCGATACCATGACGGTAAAGCTGATCGATTACGATATCGCCAGAGCCGTCAGAGAAAACGCCTCCCGCGATACACAGATCCTCGGCACCGCCGGCTACGCCGCCCCGGAACAGTTCGGCTTTTCCCAAACGGGCGTCCGGTCGGATATCTACGCCTGCGGCGCGCTGCTCAACGTCATGCTGACAGGCGCGCTTCCGGGCGAAAAACGTTATCCCGGGTCGCTGTCGGAGGTGATCGCCTACTGCATCGAGATCGACGAAAACAAGCGCTATTCTTCCGCCGCCGAACTGAAGCTCGCGCTGACAAAAAAGCATCATCGTTCTCCGGAGGAACTGCACGGCAGATTTCGTCCGCTTCCGGGATTTCGTTCAAAGAATCCGGTATTAAAGCTACTGACGTCTCTCTGTTTTGCCGTCTACGGATTGCTGACGATAGAATTCGTCAGAAGACTCGTTACAAATATCAGCCGTCTGAATTCCGACAGCACCGATCTTTCCGCGCTGAAAGGAATCAGGAGCGATTGTCTTCTCGCGCTGGTGTTTCTGATTCTGCTGACCCTAATCCCCTATCTCACTTTCGGAGACGTCGGACGCCTGTCCCGCAGGATCAGTCCGAGCGACTACCTTCGCGGCGAGCGGATAATGAAATTGATCGGATGGCTGTCGATCATCGCGGGGATCCTCGTCATGCTCTTTGTCCGTCCGTGACCGGCGACAAGACGGTTCGCCTATATGATAACAGAAAAATATCTCCCGCGGTATGCCGACAGCATACTGCGGGAGATTCTCTGTCATACGCAAAAAGCGAGGCGTCGAACGCCTCGCTTTCATTTTGCTTTCTGTTTCAGAGCTGATTAGTCAGCTACGAAGAATACATCCATGCCGGTGGTCTCGCCGTCAGCTACGATGTAAGCCTTGGACTCTTCGGGCTTAACATATACGGTGTAAGCCTCCTTACCCTTGACGACCTTCTTGACGTTCTTCTCGATGTCCTTAACGGAAACGGTAGCGCCGCCGAACTGGATGAACAGATCGAACTTAGGATCGACTTTCTTTGCGGGAGCCTTCTTAGCAGCAGCCTTAGGAGCAGCAGCCTTGGTCTCGGTCTTCTTAGCAGCAGCCTTGGGAGCAGCGGCCTTAGTCTCGGTCTTCTTAGCGGTTGTCTTCTTAGCAGCAGCTGTCTTAGTCTCAGCAGCAGCCTTAGTTGTTTTCTTTGCAGTTGCCATAATAAAAATCCTTCTTTCCTAATTTGCCGTGATTCGGCATTTTTTACTCAGTTCGCAAGTTGCATCTCTTGCTTACAACTCGTATTATATCTATCAATTATACGGTTGTCAAATCAATTTCCGTTTTTTGTTTGAATCCACAAATGCAGTGATTCCGCGCGGGGTATGTTCGGTATTGTTGACGGAACTTTTTTGCACAAAAAACGAAAATGGCTGTTTTTTGTTGTGGCAGTTTTACAAAAAGCTATGATTATTTTGTGCAGATTCACAGGGTAATATTCGGGACTTAGACAAAGTGACTAGTTTCTTTTTAAAAAAGCTGTATCTTTTTACTAACTGTCAATTGCGCTTCAAAAAATCCTCTGCTATAATGAGTACGAAATTTGGGACTTAGAGTTTTGTGCTCAATCGAGGTAATTATGCTGTCATCTTTTTTTGACGTCGGTCAGCAGGTGCTGGTGCTGTTTATCCTGATCGGCGTCGGAGCGCTGCTGACGAAGCTCGGCTTCATCACCGACAAGGGCGCGTCGACCATGACCGACGTTGTGTTATATGCTGTCACGCCGTGTGTGATCGTAAACGCGTTCCAGCGCGAGTATCGCCCCGAGCTGCTCGGCGGTCTGCTCACGGCGCTGCTGTGTGCGTTTCTTACGATGCTGGGTTCGGTACTGCTTGCCGAGCTGATCTATCGCAAAACGGAGATCTCCCGCGCGGTGGTATTAAAATTCTCGCTGGTATTTTCCAACTGCGGTTTCATGGCACTCCCGCTGCAGGAAGCGGTGCTTGGAAAGGACGGCGTATTCTACGGCGCGGCATATATCGCGGTGTTCAACATTTTTATGTGGACATACGGTCTGATCACCATGAGCCGCAAAACAGAGCTCAAAGCCGCTATGAAAGCGATCGTTAACCCGGGCGTCATCGGAACAATCATCGGCGTATTGTTATTTGTATTTTCCGTCAAGCTCCCGACGGTGCTGGCGTCCCCGGTAAGTCTGCTCGCCGCGCTGAACACCCCTGTCCCGATGCTGGTCATCGGCTACCACCTGATGCACGCCGACTTAAAACGTGTACTGAAAGATAAAGGCGCGTATTTTGCGATGGCGATGCGCCTGATCCTGATACCGCTCGCGGTGCTTTCGATCCTGTATCTCCTGCAGGTCGATTCCACCGTCGCTGTCGCCGTCGTGATCGCGGTCAGCTCACCGATCGCGGCGTTCACCACCATGATGGCGGCGAAGTACGGCAGAGATACCGAACTGAGCGCGGGCATCGTTTCCGCATCGGCGCTATTCTCACTGATCACCATGCCGCTGATCGTCGGACTGGCAATGTATTTGATATAACGTGTGCGGGCATAGCCCGCGATTCACTGATAAATGTTAACTGCGCCTCAGGCGCTTTGGAGGTATTATGGCAAAGAACCCGAAACAAAAACAGAAGCTCCTCTACATCATGAAGTTCTTCATGGAAAAGACCGACGAGGACTACGGCGTGACCGTCGCGGATATCATCGAATATCTCGCGGAGTACGACATCGCCGCCGAACGCAAGAGCATCTATAACGACATCGAGACCCTGCGCGATTTCGGGCTGGATATCGTCAAGTCGAAGGTCGGCAAGATCTCGCTGTTCAGTCTGGTATCCCGCGACTTTGAGATCCAGGAACTAAAGCTGTTGGTAGACGCAGTCCAGAGTTCCAAATTCATCACGCAAAAGAAGAGCCGCGAGTTGATCAAAAAGATCGAAAGCCTGTCGTCTGAGAACCAGGCGAAGGAGCTGCACCGTCAGGTCATCGTCGCGAACCGCGTCAAGAACCAGAACGAGGATATCTATCGCAATATCGACAGCATCAGCCGCGCGATCAATAACCGCAGAAAGATCAGCTTTTACTATACAAAATGGGAAGTCTCCCGCACCGGCGTCAAAAAGGTCGTCCGCGTGCGCCGTCACGACGGGATGCGCTATCTGCTGACGCCGAAATCGCTGACCTGGGACGATGAGAACTACTACCTGATCGCCTATGATGCGGACGCCGATATGCTCAAGCACTTCCGTGTCGACAAGATGGAGGATATCGTCGTCGAGGACAAACGTGCCGACAGCACAAAAGCGGTCGATAAATTCGATATCGCCGCCTACACCAAGCAGGTATTCGGAATGTACGGCGGCGAGCTTGTCAACGTGAAGCTGCGTTTTGATGATTCGCTGATCGGCGTGGTCGTCGACCGCTTCTCCGACAAGGTGTTCATCAGCCCGAACAGCGACGGCACCTTTACCATCAGTACCGAGGTCATGCTTTCTCCGCAGTTCTTCGGATGGCTGTTCTCGTTCGGCAATAAGGCGAAGCTCCTTACCCCGAAATCTGCCAAAGAGCAATTCAAGGCGTATCTGAGCGAAGTCGAGGACGTTTATTAGCCTTCCTTTGGTAAAGGAAGGTGGCGCCGTAAGGCGACGGATGAATTGCATCATTGTCCGAGCGAAGCGAGTAATCATTTTTGATCGGTTTGTCGCGTGACAAACGTCACGCTCAATACTGCAATTCCTCAGTCAGCGTCACATATGCCGCTGACTGCTCCCTTTACCAAAGGGAGCCAAATACGGGCACGCGCGGGCACGCGCACCCCAAAGTCCATTTTATCGTACACATCCTGTGCTAATATAATCTCGCGGGGAACTCCCGTAAGTCATCGGGGATCTCCCCGGCAAAGGATGTGTCGGTATGCTGAATTTTTGTGTGTTTGTTTTTATCATCGCGGCGATCTGCGCCATCGTAGGAATGATGGTGCGGCCGACGGAGTTCTTTACGGTTTATAAAAAGAGGTAGAAAAATGCAGAGCATCATATTAGCGTCAAAATCCCCGCGGCGGCAGGAGCTGTTACATCATATCACCGACGACTTTGAGGTGATCGTATCGGACGCCGACGAGGTACTGCCCGAGGGGATCTCTCCCGAGGAAGCGCCCGTATACCTATCGAGGATAAAGGCAAGAGCGGTTGCCGATTCTCACCCCGACAGGATCATCATCGGCGCGGACACGGTAGTCATCCTAGACGGCAAGGTACTCGGAAAGCCACGTGATAAGAACGACGCTATCAGGATGCTTCGTACGCTTTCCGACAGAATCCATACCGTCGTCACCGGATGCAGTATCATAAAGGGTGACAGGGTGCGTTCTTTCGGCGATAGCACGCGGGTGGAATTCTACCCGCTGACCGACAGGGAAATTGAAGACTACATCGCCTCAGGCGAACCGTTTGATAAGGCGGGCGCCTACGGCATCCAAGGCAAAGGCAGTCTTCTCGTCAAGGGGATCGAGGGCGACTTCTTCAATGTTATGGGGCTTCCTGTCGGCAAACTTCATCGCGAGCTGAAAGCATTTCTGTCAACTGAGGATAACTGACATTGTGAGGGAAAACGGTATGAAGCATGTATTTATTCTGAACTCTTTTGCGGGAACCAAGGATTCCACTCCCGAACTGGAAACGCAGATCAAGGCACTGCCGGATGATCCGGATATCGCTATCGAGTATACCAAAGGTAAGGGCGATGCGACTAATATCGCCCGACGTTATGCAGAGGCAGGCAAGCCTGTCAGGATTTATGCCTGCGGCGGCGACGGTACGGCTAACGAAGCGCTCCACGGTATCCTCGGATACGATAACGCCGCTTTGGGCGTTGTGCCCGTCGGCACCGGCAACGACTATGTGCGTTCGCTGCCCGCCGATCGCGAGGCTTTCCTCGACCTGGGCAAAATGGTCAGGGGCGATACCATCCGCGTCGATCTGCTCAAGTGCAACGACGTCCACGCGCTCAACGTCATCTCTGCAGGTTACGACTGCGAGGTCGCCGACCGTGCTCAGAAAAATAAGCGATGGCCGCTGATGTCAGGATCATTTGCCTACAAGCTGGCGATCATCCAGTGCATCATCACAAAAAGAAAGCATACCTTCACTCCCTACGCCGACGGCGAGATCATCCCGCTCAAAGGCTACAAAACCCAGATGCTCGCGGTCGCGGCAAAGGGCAAATACTACGGCGGCGGCATCAAGGCGACGCCGTACGCAGAGCTTGACGACGGGCTGATCGACTATATGTCGATCCCTACCGTGCCGGTACGCAAATTTGCGACCCTGCTCGGACCCTTTACCCGCGGCGAACATATCGGCCACCCCAAAGCGCCGTTCATCTCCCACAATAAATGCCGCGAGCTGAAGCTCGACAACGGCGGCGAACTGAAAGTCGGCATCGACGGCGAGATGTTTGTGATGGAAAACCCTGTCATCACCGTTGTTCCCAAAGCTGTCGATATCATCATCCCGCATCCATAAATCTCACTCAGTTGATATATTTCAGAAAAAACTTGATTCTCAGTAAGTTTTATCCTATAATAGATATGTTATCGTATTTTTCGGGACAGGTAAGCGTATGAAAATCAACTTCAAAAAACGCAAAAACCTGATAATTCTGCTCAGTATCACAGCATTGGCAATCTGCCTGTGCTGTGTTTTTGCTGCGTGCTCAACGGCTCAGGCTCAATCCGCCGGACCCGACGATGCGTTATCTGTCAAAGCAACTGCACTTGATCCCGAAAACGCCGCTCAGAACGAAGAGGCGGCGGCGCAGAACTACTCACGCTGGCTGAGCGCGCATTACTCGGCAAAGATCTACACCCGCGAGATGTGGCTTGCCGATCTGATGGGCGGGCTGGACCTGACGATCGCCGACCCCGACGACAGTCAAACGGTCTTTCTGACCGCTTACCACAACGGTATCATCGATTCTGTCGATGAACAGCCCTACGCCGCGCTGACCCGCCGCTATGCCGCCCAAACGCTGTATAACGCGCTGGATTATCCTCAGCGCAAGGCTGCAAACGTCGCCGATATCGACGATGATGACAAGGCGCTCTCCACCCTTATCTACTACGGTTACTTTATTCCCGATGAAAACGGCATGATCTATCCCGATGCGCCGATCACCGTCGACGAATACCGACAGCTCCTTGAGGAAGTCCGTCGATACAGCAGTCTGAACGGAAAAACCGTTCTTGCGTTCGGCGACAGCATCATGGTCGGCAAGGGCAACCGTGACGCAGGCATCGCCGATCTGATCGCCGAGAAATACGGCATGACCGCGCTGGATTACTCCGTATCGGGCGCGACCTTCGGCGTGTATCAGAACCGCAGTCATATCCCCGATCAGATCAAATCCGCCGCAGAAAAGGTTTCCCGCCCCGACGTCATCCTCATCAACGGCGGCACCAACGACATGGAGCTGGTCAAATGCGGTACGGCAGCCGCCGGCTATGACGATAAAGAGCTGGACGAAAAGACCTTTGCGGGAGGCATGGAATACGCCGCCCTGCTGCTGCAGACCTACTGGCCGGATACGCCTGTCGTATATATCCGCGCACATGATATGGATACGGTCGACGATAGCAAGGAACAGCAGTACGGCGAGTTGGCGGTCACGCTTGCCGAAAAATGGCGTTTCTACTGTGTCGATATCTATAACGACACCGATTTCTGTACCGAAACGCCTGAGATTCGCGACGCCTACACCGTCTTTAAGGACAAGCTCGGTCACTGTGACGGGATCCATCCGACCGCGATCGGCTACGCAAAATACTACCTGCCCCTGATCGCGGCGCAGATCAGCGCGATCTTCGGCTGAAACCCCATACAAAGAACAACGCTTCCGACGTTATGATCGGAAGCGTTTTTTGTTTTTTTCGATGGATCATCACGGGCGTTTTTGACCGCAATTCTCACAGAACTTCGATGTATTCATACTGCCGCAGGAGCATCGCCACAGGGTCGGCTTGCTGTCGTTCTTCTGCAAAAGCGGGTTTGCCGTCTTTGCAGGCGCTGAATTCAACGCCGCAAATACGCCGACACCGCCGCCCGCAGAATTACCTGCCGCAGTGCGCATGGCGTCGCCCTGCGCCGATACAAGATGCGCCGCAGCCATCGTCGGGTCGGTGAACACCTTGTCACGCTCGAGCCCCTGCAAAAGTCCCATATCCTTCTCGGCAATATAGACCTCGCTGATCGCAAGGGACGTGACCGCAAAGCCCCTGAGCGCCGTCCACTGTTCAGTCATCGCCGCGGCGATCTGAGCGCTCATCTCTTCGCTCTGTGACGAGATATCCGTCGGCGACAGCGCGCCGTCCGAGCAGAGCTTTGACAGCGCCGCGCCCAAGGCGGACGCCAGCTCGATCCGCATTTGCGGCAGAACCATACTGACCTTGACCGTTCCCGCGGCGTTGCCGCAGATCTTCTGATAAAACGCCACAGGATCGACGATGCGGAACGAAAACATCCCTGACATCGTGACGTTGATATCCATCTCGGTCAGATGGTGGCGATCCTTGATATTCACCGCGCGGGTGACCTTGAACGGGTTCGAGTGGTGTTCCTTTAAGTCCAGATACATGATGATCTGGTACACCGGCGCGACCCCGCCGTAGCCGAAACGGTCCCACGACTGCTTGGCAATTCCCTTGACGCCGCCTTTATGAAAAATGCTTTTACTGCGGTCGGAGTGATAGGTATTCTCGCCGGGCGTATCGTAAACGCCGATGACCGCGCCGCGGTCGACCGCGATCGCGCACTGACCGTCCGCCACAATGATCATCGAACCGTCGCTGATAACGTCTTTGTCGCCATTGGTGTTAGCAGAACGCTCACTCGTTTTTTTGACGCCGCGCATTGCGAGGACGTCGTTCGGCATACTGTCGCAGGAAAAAATTTCCAGCCATTGATCCGCCATCACGCCGCCGACCGAACCGGCAGCCGCTTTAAAAATGCCCATATCTGACTCCTATAACACAGCGCAAGACAACCGCCTTGCGCTCTCTTTTATATCATCGGCTTTTTGCGGGATACATACCGTCCGCTGTTCAACAGCGTGATCTCGCCCGCGCTGTAGACCATGTTGCCGCGCAGATATACTCTGTCGATACTGCCCTCGCGCCGCACGCCCTCAAAGGGATTGTAGCCGCATTGACTGTGGCTCGCGGCGGCAGTGATCGTTCCGCTGCCGCGCGGCTCAAAGACGACGATATCCGCGTCTGAGCCGACCTTGATCGCGCCCTTCTTCGGGTACATGCCGTAGAGCTTCGCGGGATTCTCCGAAAGATAGGCGCACATCTGCTGCAGGGTGATGCGCTTCTTTCTGACGCCGTAGGTATACATCAGGATCGCACGGGTCTCTACGCCGGGCATACCGTTCGGGATCTTGGTGAAATCATCCGTGCCCGCGCGCTTCTGCTCGATCGTAAACGAACAGTGATCGGTCGAGATCGTGTTCAGGCTGTTATTCTTCAAAGCCTGCCATAAGACCTTTTGATCGTCCTGCTTTCTCAGCGGCGGCGAACAGATATATTTCGACGCCTCGTCGAACGGTTGATCGTACACGCTGTCGTCCAGCAGCAGATACTGCGGACAGGTCTCGGCAAACACCTTGACCCCACGCTCGCGCGCACGCTGAACCTCGGCGTAGCCCTCGGCGGTGCTCAGATGCACCACGATCACCGGTGCGTCCGCCGCCTGGGCGATCGTCAGAAAACGCCTGACTGCCTCCGCCTCGGCGTAATCGGGGCGGGTCTTCGGGTGATTTGCGGGCGACACATCGCCGCGCGCAACGCTTTCTTCGCGCAGCTTGCCGATAACGCCGGAATTCTCACAATGACAGCCGACGATCCCGCCGTACTTTTTCAGCTCGACCATCAGCTCGTAGATCTCGCGGTCGGAAAGCTCCATCGCGTCGTAGATCATATAGACCTTAAACGAGGTCACACCCTGCTCGAACATCGCCTCGAGCTCCGCGCGCACATCCTCGCGCCAGTCGGAGATCGCCATATGGAACGCATAGTCGCAGGAGGAATGCGCGAACGCCTTGACGTGCCAGTTGTTCAGCGCGTCGGAGAGCTTCTCGCCCTTGTTCTGGGTAGCAAAATCGACCACCGTCGTTACGCCGCCCGCGATTGCGGATATCGTTCCGCTCGCAAAATCATCGGCGGTGACGGTATCGCTGACCTCGAGGTCAAAATGGGTATGCGCGTCGATAAAGCCGGGAAACAACAGCTTGCCGCTGACATTCACGACCGACGCATCGGTGCGGATATGTCTGCCGACCGCGACGATCTTCTCGCCCGAGATCAGCACATCCGCTTTCTTTAATCCTTTCGGAGATACCACCGTACCGCCCTTTAACAGTATCTTGCTCATAGTTCACCTATATCGCCCCGGTGGGGCAAGGGAGGATCGTGACCCCCCGAGATTTATGCAAATTCTTTTTGTGCCGATAAGATCAGCAGTTCCATATCCCTGCTCAACTCATTCGGCTGATCGAAGTCGACCTCGAATTCTTCGTCCAGCCGTACCTTCACGCGGCTGCCGCCGAGGAACAAAAATCCCTTGTTCGTGCTGTCGGAGAAGCCCGCTTCATCCATGAACAGCGTCAGCTTGTCCTTATACGGCGCGGAGGCGTAGGGGCAGAAACTCGCACAGTTGCCGCACTCGTTACACAGGCGGTCGATATGGAGGATCTCGCGCCTGCCGTCAGGCAGGATGACCACGGTATTCGCGCGGTTGGGACAAACGTCGACACAGTTCTCACAGACGGTGCTGCAGCTCAGGCAGGTTGCCGAAAAGCCGCAGGGATTATCGTCGTCGATCTTCTTGTTTTTGATCGCCTCGGCAGGCGTCGCGAACGCCTCATAGGGGATATCCATTTCGTGCGCCTCGCCGATGATCGCGTCAGCCGCTTTCTGCGCGTCGGCGATACATTCGACCACGGTACACGGGCCGCGGTTGCTGTCGCCGATATTATACACCTTGACGCCGTCGATTTCGGTCGCAAAGGGAACTCTGCCGCGCTCGTCGGGCATGACGCCGAATCGCTCGTAAATCGAGGTATCGACGCGCTCGCCGATCGCCGCGACAACTAAATCAGCGTCGATTTGTACGGTTTCACCCGTCGACTCGGGTCTGCGTCTGCCGGATGCATCAGGTTCGCCGAGCTTCATGACGTTACAGGTCAGCTTGCCGTTCGCTTGCGCTACGGGCGCGACCAGTTCGACGAATTCCACGCCGTCGGCGATCGCTTCTTTCAGTTCGTCCTCGTCGGCAGGCATATATTTCTTGGTTCTGCGATAAACGATGCTGACTTTCTCGACGCCGTCGAGACGCTTTGCCGCACGCGCCGCATCCATCGCGGTGTTGCCGCCGCCGATGATTGCGATCGCTTGTCCTGTATTTTCAATCGTTCCCGCTTTGCAGGCTTTCAGGAAATTGATGACGTTCATCACGTTGCCGCTGACGCCGGTCTCCTGCGCCTTGTACGCGCCGACCGCGAAAACGACGGTGCTGTAGCCCTGCGCCTTGAGTTCGTCAAAGCTCGGGGCGGGAGCGGATGTATGGATCTTCGCGCCCATCTTCTCGATCAGGGCGATATCCTTATCGATCGCTTCGTCCGAAATGCGGAACGAGGGGATGACGTTGCGGACGATTCCGCCTGCTTTCGCTTCTTTCTCAAAAACGTCCGCCTGCATTCCCGCGCGGGCGAGGAAATATGCCGCGCTCAGTCCCGCAGCGCCGCCGCCGATGATCGCGACCTTTTCGCCGTTCCGCGCGGGCGGGGTGATCTGCGCGATCAATGCATCGTATCCGTTCTCAGCCGCAGTCAGCTTATAGCCGCGGATATTGACGGGAGCATCATAGAAATTGCGCGTACACTTCGTCATACAGCGGTGGGAGCAGATCGTGCCGGTGATGAACGGCAGAGGATTTTTCTGCGTGATGACGTCGAGCGCGTCTTTATATTGTCCCTTGCCGACCAGACGGATATACTCGGGGATATCCTGCCGGATCGGACAGCCGCCGCGGCATGGCGCCGAGTAGCAATCGAACAGCGGCACCTGCTCGTCCGACTTGCGCGACGGCAGGGGCTTGATCGGTTTTTCAAAATGGGAATTGTGACGGTTAGTGTCAGCGAGCGTCTTGATCGCCACGGTATCCGTACCGTCAAAGTCATGATAATCACAGCCGCGCAGGATCACTGCGAGCTGGTGGAAGCGGTTGTAGCCGCCGGGTTTCAAAACGGTCGTCGCAACTGTGATCGGGAATATGCCAGCGCCGAAGATATCGCCGATATTTTCGGCATCTGCGCCGCCGGAATAGGAGATCCTCAGTTTGCCGCCGAATTCCTCGGAGAAGCGGCGCGCCATCTCGATGGTCAGGTGGAACAGCGACCGCCCGCTCATATACATCTCCTCAGAGGGCAGTTCGTTCTGCTTGACGTCGACGGGGAAGGTATTGGATAATTTCAAGCCGAATTCCAAGCCTTTTTCCTCGGCAAGCGCGATCAATCGATGGAACATCGCGACCGCGTCGGCATATTGTAAGTCTTCGTTGAAATGATGCTCGTCAAAGGCGACGTAGTCAAAGCCCGCGTCGTCGAGGATCGCACGCGCATCCTTGTAGCCTAAGATGGTCGGGTTGCACTTGACAAAGGTGTTCAGCCCCTTTTCGGTGAGCAGGTAGGTTGCGATCCGCTCGATCTCGTCGGGCGGACAGCCGTGCAGGGTCGACAGCGTCACACTGCGGCAGATCTGCGGCGAGATCTCGTCGATCTCCGATGTATATGCGGGGAAAAATTCTTTTAGTGCCGCCTTGCACTCGTTAAAAATCGGACGGTCGGACGCATCCTTCAACCCCTCGATAAAGCTGTCGATCTTCTCGGACTTGATGCCCGCGAGGTCGTAGCCGACGCTCATGTTGAACACGAAACCGTCGGGCTTACCCAAAGCGTACGCTTTGCTGATGATTTTTAATACGCACCACGCCTTGACGTATTCCTCATATGCCTTCGGTACGGTCAACTCAGTCGACCACTCGCAGTTGTAGCCCTCGTCGACCGCCTTGATGCACGGACGCGCGATGCACTTTGCCAGATCCTCGCCGTCCATGATCTGGACGGTTTTCAGCTCAAAGAACCTCGCGCCTGCAAAGTACGCCGCGATGATATTCTGCGCCATCTGGGTATGCGGACCTGCGGCAGGGCCTACAGGCACTTCTAATTTTTCGCCGAAGATATTCAGCGTTTTATTGTTTTCCAAAGCGCAGTATGCCGACGTCACGCCGAACACGCCTTTGGTGCTTTCGTAATCCTTGGTCATTCTGCCGAGCAGCTCGCGGATGCTCAGCGGGAACATTTTTTCGCTCATATTATCCGTCCCTTCAAATCAACCGTTAACCGATTTCCACAGCTTTTTGCTCGCCTGCAAAATATCCGCGGAGATCTTTTCTTCGTCCAGATCGACGAACTGTCTGTCCTTGTACAACAGTCTGCCGTTCGCCATGGTGGTACGGCACTGCCTGCCGTTCATGCCGAAGATCATATGTCCGTCAATGTTCTCGTCCGAGAACGGCGTAAAGGGCAGATAATCCATGACGATAACGTCAGCCGCCGCTCCCTCTTTCAGCACACCGAGGGTCGTCGGGAAATATTTTTCAGCCATTTTCGGGTTATTTTGGAACAGCATGGTCGTGACCTCGTTCCACGCGACATTCGGCATTCCCGCATTATGGCGCTGGATGGTCAGAGCAACCTTGAGGCTCTCGAGCATATCGTGGGTGTACGCGTCGGTACCCAGTCCGATCAGGATGCCCTTGCCGAATATTTTCAGCACGGGCGAGCATCCGACCGCGTTGCCCATATTGCTCTCGGGATTATTGACGACCATGGTATTCGTCGAGGCGATCGTATCGATCTCGGGATCGGTCAGGTGGATACAGTGGCCGAGGATGGTTTTCTCGCCCAGAATCCCCCATTTGACCAGGCGATCGATCGGCAGACAGCCGTAGTGATCGCGGCTGTCGATAACGTCGTTAAGTCCCTCGCAGATGTGGATATGATAGCCTGTTCTGCCGTCATTCGCCTTGACGCATTTTTCAAAGGTTTTGTCGGAGATGGTAAACAGCGCGTGCATACCGAACATCGCCGCGAGCATCGGATCGTTTTTCTCCTTGCAGTAGGTGATGAAATCCGCGTTCTCCCTGATCGCTTCGTCGCATTTTACTTCTCCGTCGCGGTCAGACACCTCGTAGCATAAGCAGGAGCGAATGCCCGTCTCCTTGGCGACCCCGGCGATCTCAAAGAGCGACTGCGGGATCTCGGCATAGCTTGCATGATGATCGAACACGGTCGTCACGCCGTTGCGGATACATTCGAGATAGGTCGCATAGGCGCTGTAGCGGGTACCTTCCAACGTTAATTTTCTGTCGAGCTTCCACCACATACCATCCAAAATCTCATAAAAATTCGTCGGGTTGTAGCCGTTTATGGATAATCCCCTTGCCAAGCTCGAATAGATATGCGTGTGGGTATTCACAAAAGCGGGCATGATCACCTGACCGCGCGCGTCGACAAACTCAGCGTTTGGATACTGCACTTTGAGCAAATCTGTCGCGCCGACGGCGATGATCTTCTCATCCTCGGTCACAACACCGCCGTTTTCGATATAAGGGTTCTGAGGGTCGCGGGTGATGACCCTGCCGTTCGCTATCAGATACATCATAACACCTCTCCTTTGGCTCCCTTTGGTAAAGGGAGCTGTCACCGCAGGTGACTGAGGAATTGTAGAAATGGAGCAATGCGACCAACCAAATAAAACGGTTTCTCGCTGCGCTCGATCATTTGTGCAATTCTTCCACCGCTGACGCGGTCCCCCTCCCTTTACCAAAGGGAGACTTTATAGATATTTTATTTTACCATTTTTATAGGGCATTTGCAATAGTTTTTGCGGCGTTTTACGAGGTTTCTTTGCGAAAATTCCACAATGGATTTCCTGATATTTTCCATATGACATTTCACCGTTTTAAAGTTTTACCATAAAATCCTTTTTGATTTGCCAAATACTTATACAATCTGTTCCTTGCAATAGACGCCCTTTTGCAGTATAATGTTAGAGATAGTATAAAAGTATGCTATATATGTATTGGGGGATTTGAAAATGGAAAGACAAAAGATTGATCTCTCCCTGCTCGACGGCGTTCTCGCTGAATACGCCCCGGTCAAGGGAAGCCTCATCACCATTTTACAGCACACACAGGATATCTACGGATATCTGCCGAAGGAAGCGATCGAGCTGATCTCCGAGAAGACCGGCATCGCGACCTCTGAGATTATGGGTGTCGGCACCTTCTACACCCAGTTCCGTTTTGAGCCGGTGGGCAAATACCTGATCATGCTTTGTCAGGGTACCGCCTGCCACGTCAACTCGTCCGAGCTGATTTTGCAGACCATCAAGGATGAGCTTCATATCGACGACGGTCAGACCACCGAGGACGGTCTCTTCTCACTGAAGTGCGTCGCGTGTCTGGGCTGCTGCTCACTCTCGCCCGTCATGATGATCAACGAAGACACCTACGGCAGCCTGACGCCGGATAAGACGAAAAAGATCCTGAAAGAATTAAGGGAGGCGGCAGTATGAGAATTGTCATCGGTCAAGGCTCCTGCGGTATCGCCGCCGGCGCCGAAAAAGTCAGAAAAGCCTTATTGAACACCGATATCAATGCCGACAGTATCTCTATTACCGGCTGTATCGGTATGTGCTATCTCGAGCCGATCGTCGACATCTACGACGACAACGGCGACCTGACCCGACTGGTCAAGGTCAGCGAGAATGACGCATCTGCAATAGCAGAATACATCCATACCGGAGATAAAGAAAAAATAAGCGCGCTTATGGTCAGCGACGAGGACAAGGAATTTTTGTCCAAGCAGACCCGTATCGCGCTGCGTAACTGCGGCATCATCAATCCCGAAAAAATCGAAGCATACATAGAAAAAGGCGGCTATACCGCATTAAAGTCCTGCCTGACCGAAAAGACGCCCGAGGACGTCATCGAGATCATCAAGACCTCGGGACTTGCGGGACGCGGCGGCGCAGGCTTCCCGACATGGTTCAAGTGGAACGCCGCACGTCAGAGTGCAGGCGACGACAAATATCTGATCTGTAACGCGGACGAGGGCGACCCCGGCGCGTTCATGGATCGTGCGGTCATCGAGTCCGACCCGCATAACCTGATCGAGGGTATGCTCATCGGCGCGTATGCGATCGGCGCAAAGCACGCGGTCGTTTACGTCCGTGCAGAGTACCCTCTTGCGATCCGTCGTCTGACGAACGCGATCGCTCAGGCAAAGGAGCAGGGCATCATCGGCGAGAATATCTTCGGCACCGATTTTAGCTGCGACTTTATGATCAAGGCGGGCGCAGGCGCGTTCGTCTGCGGCGAAGAGACCGCTCTGATCGAATCGCTCGAGGGTCACCGCGGCATGCCGCGCTTAAAGCCTCCGTTCCCGGCACAGTCCGGTTTCTGGAGAAAGCCCTCTAACATCAACAACGTCGAGACCTTCGCGAATGTCGCGTGGATCATCAATAACGGCGGCGAGGCGTTTGCCGCGATGGGTACCGAGGGCAGCAAAGGCACCAAGGTGTTCGCAGTCACCGGTAAGGTCAAGAGATCGGGTCTCGTCGAGATCCCGATGGGCAAGACCCTACGCGACGTTATCTTTGATATCGGCGGCGGCATGAAGACCGACAAGCCGTTCAAGGCGGTGCAGATGGGCGGTCCGTCCGGCGGATGTATCCCCGCCGACCTGATCGATACCGTCATCGACTACAAAGCCCTCGGCGCGACCGGCGCGATCATGGGCTCGGGCGGTATGGTCGTCATGGACGAATCCACCTGCATGGTCGGCATGGCGAAGTTCTTCCTCGATTTCACCGCCAAGGAGAGCTGCGGCAAGTGCATCCACTGCCGTATCGGCACCAAGCGTATGCTTGAGATGCTCGAGCGCATCACCAAGGGCGAGGGCAAGGAAGGCGACATCGAGCTGCTCGTGGAGCTGTGCTATTCCATCAAGGACGGCGCGCTCTGCGGTCTCGGTCAGACAGCTCCGAACCCTGTTCTGACAACCATCAAATATTTCCGCGATGAATATGAGGCGCACATCAACGACAAGAAGTGCCCCGCGGGCGAATGCTCCGACCTGATCGAGTACAGCATCGACGCCGACAAGTGCCGCGGCTGTACCCTGTGCGCGCGCAATTGTCCGGTGAACGCGATCACCGGCTCTGTCAAGCAGCCTCATGTCATCAACACCGATAAATGTATCAAGTGCGGCAAATGTTACAGCGTCTGTAAATTTGGCGCAGTTATCAAAGCGTAAAGGAGGCGTCGATATGATTAACTTAACCATCAACGGAAAAGCGATCCAGGCGCCCGAGGGTTCTACGATCTTAGAAGCCGCGCGCGCAAACGGCATCTACATCCCCACCCTGTGCTATGACAAGGCGGTCGAGATCTACGGCGCCTGCGGACTGTGTGTCGTCGAAGCCGAGGGCATCCCGAAGCTGCTGCGCTCCTGTTCCGCAAAATGCACCGAGGGCATGGTCGTCAACACCGAATCTGAGCGCGTTGTCCGCTCCCGCAAGGTCGCAATGGAACTCCTGATGTCCGCTCACGACGGCGACTGCGTCGCTCCGTGTCAGCTCAACTGCCCGGCGCGCACCGACTGTCAGGGCTACGTCGGACTGATTGCCAACGGCGAGTATGACTCCGCCCTCAAGCTCATCAAAAACAAGATCTCTCTCCCCGCTTCTATCGGCAGAGTTTGCCCGCATCCGTGCGAGAAGGCGTGCCGCCGCAAGAACGTTGAGGAGCCGATCAATATCGCTCAGCTGAAAGCCTTCGCCGCTGACATGGATCTCAACAGCGAAAGCTATGTTCCCGAATGCAAGCCCGCCACCGGCAAGAAAGTCGCGATCATCGGCGGCGGCCCTGCGGGTCTGACAGCCGCGTTCTACCTGACCATCATGGGTCACGAGGTGACCGTCTACGATATGATGGAGAAGATGGGCGGTATGCTCCGCTACGGTATCCCGCAGTACAGACTTCCCAAGGAAGTGCTGGATAAAGAGATCGCCATCATTGAAAAAACCGGCGTCAAAATGGTCAACAACGTCAAGCTGGGCGTTGACTTCACCATCGAGTCGCTCAAAGCCGAAAACGACGCAGTCATCGTTGCGGTCGGCGCGTGGAAGTCAAGCTCTATGCGTACCCCGGGCGAGGAACTCGAGGGCGTTTACGGCGGTATCGATTTCTTACGTGCAGTTATCAAAGGAAATGCACCGGATATCGGACAACGAGTTGTCATTTGCGGCGGCGGCAACACCGCGATGGACGCGTGCAGAACTGCTGTCCGTCTCGGCGCAAAGGAAGTTTACGTCGTCTACAGACGTACCCGCAACGAGATGCCTGCCGACAAGCTCGAGATCGACGAGGCTGAGGAAGAGGGCGTTATCTATAAGTTCCTGACCAACCCGCTGTCCTTCAACGGAGAAGGCGGCAAGGTCAAGTCCATCACCCTCCAGATTATGGAGCTGGGCGAGCCGGATGCGTCCGGCCGCCGCAGACCCGTTCCGGTCGAGGGCAAGACCGAGGAGATCGCAGTCGATTCTGTTATCCTCGCGATCGGTCAGAAGCTCGTGACCGACGACGTCAAGGAGCTTGAGCTCAATGACCGCGGCAACATCATCGCCGACCCCGATTTCTTCACCACCAACATCGAGGGCGTGTTTGCAATCGGCGACGCTACCAACCGCGGCGCATCCATCGCGATCGAGGCGATCGGCGAAGCGGATCGCTGTGTCAAGGCGGTTGACGCGTACCTCAACGGCGAGCCGCTCGACACCCGCATCCCCTATATCTCCAAGCGCGACGAAGCCACTATTGACTACTCCGATCGTCAAAAAGAAGCAAGAAAGAACCCGCGGGTTCTGCCTGCTGACGTCCGCAATAAAAACTTTGAGGAGGTTTCTCTCGGGTTCACCGAAGAGGAAGCCAAGGCGGAGGCGTCGAGATGCCTTGAGTGCGGCTGCCGCGAGTATTACAAGTGCAAGCTCCTCAATGTCGCCCAGCGCTACGACATCGACCCGAGCCGCTTCAAGGGTGAGATGCCCCAGAAGTACACCCGCGACGAGAATGCGTTCATCGAGCGCAACACTGCGAAATGTATCCTCTGCGGACTGTGCGTACGCTCCTGCCGCGAGGTCATGGATATCCACGCCATCGGGCTGATGGGACGCGGCTTCAAGACCGACGTTTCTCCCGCGTTCAGCCTGCCGCTCGATCAGACCAACTGCAACAACTGCGGACTGTGCGTCAGCCTCTGCCCCACCGGCGCGCTGACCGAAAAGTCCACGTTGAGAAAGCAGGTCCCGCTGAACGAGAGCTACACCGAGGAATTCATCGACA
Source organism: uncultured Ruminococcus sp. (assembly GCA_902776185.1). Taxonomy (GTDB): domain Bacteria; phylum Bacillota; class Clostridia; order Oscillospirales; family Acutalibacteraceae; genus Ruminococcoides. The sequence continues at coordinate 72,365 of CACYPH010000001.1, read as the reverse complement.
TCGACGGACAGCGTGCTTCTGTGATGGTATCCCGCTATAACGGCATCGTCCTCCGCGTGATCCCGAACGACGAGATCTCCCGCAACTGCGGACTCTCCCGCGAGGAACTGATCGCTAAGGTACAGTAAAAATTTTCATACAGCAACGCCGCTTCGGTAGACCCGAAGCGGCGTTCTTTGTTTATGCGCGATTCAATTATCTTTTGCAGGTAATGGTTCTGCCGGTCGTATTATAGCCGGAGAGGAAGGTCTTGCCGCCCTTTGCGATACATCGGACGGTGTAGGTGTATTTCACGCCCTTCTTAGCGGTCTTATCGACGATCTTTGTCTTGTTGGTATCGGCGATCTTGACCCATTTGCCCTTGCCGGTCTTTCTCATGATACGGAAGTAAGTGCCGCCCTTGGGCTTTGTATAGGTCACCTGCACGCCGTTCTTAGTATTGGTCAGCTTTGGCAGCGCAGGCGCTGCGATAAAGGTCGCCGCCCAGCCGCTCGTATTATACGCGCCGATATACTGCTTTTTCGCATTCATCGGACGAACGGTATAGGTATACTTTGTGCCGCTCGCGCGCTTTTTCGCGATAAAGCTCGTCGACTTGGTATCCCCGAGGGATTTCCATGTCTTGCCGCTCTTGACCAGTACGCGGTAGTAGGTCGCGCCTTTGACTGCCTTCCACGTGATCTTTGTGCCGGTGTTGACGTTCTCGAGCTTCGAGATCACGGGTGAGCCGAAGTGTGTGATCGCCATGCCCGTTGTATCATAACCGCTCGCCATGACCTTGCCGTCGGCAGAAATGCAACGGACGGTATAAGTATATTTTGTTCCGGAAGCGGGCGTTTTGTCCGTAAAGCTCAGCGCAGAGGTATCGCCGACCTTTTTCCAGGAGGTCTTTGCGTCCTTGCGGAACACGCGGTACTTCGCAGCGCCCTTGACCGCGTTCCATTTCACCTGAACGCCGCCGTAGACGTTGGCAACACCCGCGAGCTTCGGGGTATCCAGCAGGAAGGTCACTTTTTCCAATCCCTCGATCGTCAGGGTGCGCTTGTCACTGCTCAGGGTCAGCTTGGCGTTCGGGCACGCCTCTCTGAGATAGGTGAAGCTCAGGTCATCGCTGAACACATAGCCGGGCTCAGCCTTGACGATCATCGTATAAGCATAGGCGTAGCCGGGCTTGAGCGCGGCAGGCATTTTCTTGGAGGAGAAGGTTTTATCGGTCGTGTTGGTCCAGATCTCGTCGTCTACATATGCGCCCTCGATATCGGGGTTGACCTCACCGATAAACGGGACATAGCAGGGGCTGCAGTCGGGATTGCTGCTGATATACGGATAGGTCCAGAGGTTGCCGACGTCGAGCGTATCGATCGTTTTAATATAGTCAGGCAGATTGTAGAAATACTCGGTCTGCGAAAGCGTATAAGTGTAATCATTCAGGTAAACGGTCTCTGTCAGCGCAGTCAGCCCGGAACGGTCGACGTCATCGGCAGGCGTAAACAGATAGGTCGTGCTCTCGCTCAACGGATCATCTACTTCCTGCATCCGATAAACAGCCGTGATCACTCTTTCCTGCGTCGTCTTGTTGTAGTCAGTATCACACACATACCGATTTCCGTCGGCGTCGGTGTAAACATCCATATCCCAGCGGATTTCGTATTCCTTGGAATTCTTCACTTCAACGCGCTCGCCGTTATCAAAAACCGGCGTGTAGCTTTGCAGGAAGATCGCTTCGGGCATTTCATCCTCGTAGAAATCATAATCGCGGATGTAATAGTCCAGCGCCTTGCTGTAATAGTATCTGTTGACGGAATACACGTTGACATAGTCATCGGGCTCGCCGACTTCTTCGGTGTAATACTGATAGGTATAGGCATAACCGTCGTCAGCCTTCGGGGTTGCGAGATAGCCGAGGATCGGATCCGAGGGGAATACGATACCGGTGATTTCGCCGAGGTTTTCCGCGGCGCCCTCATCGGACAAACCGCCGCTGAGTTCGATCCAGTCGCCCTCTCCGATGACCGCATACGGATCGCCGTATTTGCTGAGGAGCTTTTCATCGAGCCGATCAAACTGATACCCGATCACGCTCATCGAGGTGCAATCTTCGATATCTCCATATTGATAGGATTCAATCAGGTAGTCGTTTCCGTCCATCGCACGAACCAGCAGATATTGCGAAGTGTCGTACTCTTTTGTCATCAGCGCTGTCATCTCGTCGTTATCGTCGTAAGCATCATAGACGCTGTCGTCATAGGTCCGGGGATCGGAGTAATCGATGACATAGATATCATGCGCCTTGTCATAGACGTAGGGATATACGACCGAGCTATATGTATCGGTATCCCAGTCATAATTATCCACTAAGGCATACTGTCCGTCGGGGTCGTTTTTATTGATCGTTTTATAGCCTAATTGGTAGGAATAAGCATGGTTGGGAATGTATTCGGTCGAGAGGTAACCACTCTCGGAAAGATTCCTGACATAGCTGTTCCGGGTCTTTGTCGTCTTGATCTCAGCTCCGTCGGCAGTTTTGATCGGAGACGTTTTCAGCCCGCCTTCTGACGTACCCGCAGGAAGGATCTTTGCCGCAGCGGTTTTTCCGTACAGCGCCAGCCCGACGTCGTTGCCGAATTCAAGCGCCGTTTCTGTCGATACTTCCGCGGCATAGTACCGCGACAGACGGATCGCCTCGTCATACTGCTTATCCTGATTCACCGTCAGCGTGCCGTCGCCGACGATTTTCAGCTGCGGCATATCCATTCCGACAACCAACATGATATGTCCGAGATAGTTGTCGCCGCTGACAGAGAGTGTGACCGGCTTCGCACAAATTCTGTTGATGACCAGCTCATACTCGGGGTGATCGAAACCGTTTAGTGAAAGAGTAAAGGTATCTTTATCAAAGGAAAGTCCCTCGGGAAGCTCGCCGACCTCCAGATTCATCAGAACTGTCTTTGTGTTATCATAATCATATTCACCGTTATCCAACAGCTTTCTGAGCCGGATCTCGCTGTGATAATCTTCATGATTGAGAGTGGCGTTATCGATGAATTTCAGCCCGTTGTTTTTACAATAGGTCTCAGCGGCAGAACCGGCATCACCAAAGACCTGCCAGACATACTGCTTATCGCTGTCCGATCCGAAGCCGAACGCCTTGTCGCCGATCGTCGTCACGCTTGCGGGGATATGCAGATTTTCTACGATCTCTACGCCGTAAAAAGCACTCGCGCCGATGTAACGCAGCTCTTCGGGCAAGCTTACAAAATCCGTATTATGATCCTGATCGTCGGCAAAAGCATTATCCGCGATGCCGACGACTGTTTTGTCGTCGATCTCATCCGGGATATCGATGAATGCGGTCTCCAGATCTTTCCAGCTTACCAAGCCCGTGATCTCGACGGTATCGTCCTCAAGGACTCTGTAGGTAAACGTTCCGTTGTCCAGCGCCGACGCCGTCACGGGCGCGATCACCATCACGCCGATCACCAGTGTCAGTGCCAATAAAAAAGAAAAAAGCCTTTTTGTGATCTTCATGTTAATCTCCTTTCGCCGATATACATCATTTCAGCTTACTATATTATTATATCATCATCAAATCTGCATATCAATGTGCCGATTTGACAAGAATATTCACCCCGGTTTAGCACAAATAACAAGCGCCGTTCTCCGATGACCGCATCTCTGTTATGACGGAACGGCTTTGCAATCCTTCATCCTCTGTGTTTTATCACAGCAAAACGTTAAATTATTTGCAATTTTAAATCACACTTATTGCAGACTATCCACATTACTGCCCTAATCAAAGCGGATTTCTATGTTTTTTATGAAATTTTTGAAAACCCTCTTGCAAATCCTTCCTATATGTTATATAATGCTAACTGTGCGATAATAATAATCATGCATAATTATTTACGGAGGTATTTTTTATGTCTTATGTTGATGAAGTATTGGCAAAAGTAAAAGCAAAAAACGCTTCTGAGCCCGAGTTCCTGCAGGCAGTAGAAGAGGTTCTGAACTCTCTGCGCCCCGTGATCGAGGCAAACGAAGAAATGTATAAAAAGCAGGCGCTGCTCGAGCGTATCTGCGAGCCTGAGCGTCAGCTCAAGTTCCGCGTCCCGTGGGTAGACGACAACGGTCAGGTCCAGGTCAACACCGGCTACCGCGTTCAGTTCAACTCCGCGATCGGCCCGTATAAGGGCGGCATCCGTCTGCATCCGTCCGTCAACATCGGTATCATCAAGTTCCTCGGCTTTGAACAGATCTTCAAGAACAGCCTGACCGGTCTGCCCATCGGCGGCGGCAAGGGCGGTTCCGACTTCGACCCCAAGGGCAAGTCCGACAACGAGATCATGAAGTTCTGCCAGAGCTTTATGACCGAGCTGTGCCGTCATATCGGCGCTGACACCGACGTTCCCGCAGGCGACATCGGTACAGGCGCACGCGAGATCGGCTATATGTTCGGTCAGTACAAGCGCATCAAGAACCTCTACGAGGGCGTTCTGACCGGTAAGGGTCTGACCTTCGGCGGTTCTCTGGCGCGTACAGAGGCGACCGGCTACGGTCTGCTTTACCTCACCGACGAGATGCTCAAGACCAACGGCATCGATATCGCCGGCAAGACAGTCTGCATCTCCGGCGCAGGCAACGTTGCTACCTATGCCGCTCAGAAGGCTCAGCAGCTCGGCGCTAAGGTCGTTACCTGCTCCGATTCCACCGGCTGGATCTATGACGCTGAGGGCATCGATGTAGAACTGCTCAAGGAAGTCAAGGAAGTCAAGCGCGCTCGTCTGGACGCATATGCAGCAGCTCGTCCGTCCGCTGTTTACCACGACAAGAAGGCGGAAGGCTCCAATGTTTGGGATATCAAGTGCGACATCGCTCTCCCCTGCGCAACTCAGAACGAGCTGGATATCGAAGACGCGAAGAAGCTGGTTGCGAACGGCGTTATCGCTGTAGCAGAAGGCGCTAACATGCCCACCACTCTCGAGGCGACCGAGTATTTCCAGCAGAGCGGCGTTCTCTTTGCGCCCGGTAAGGCTGCAAACGCCGGCGGCGTTGCGACCTCCGCGCTTGAGATGAGCCAGAACTCCGAGCGTCTGAGCTGGAGCTTCGAAGAAGTTGACAGCAAGCTGCAGGGTATCATGGTCAACATCTTCCGCAACCTCGACGCTGCGGCTAAGAAGTACGGCTTTGAGGGCAACTATGTTGTCGGCGCAAACATCGCCGGCTTCGAGAAGGTTGCTACCGCTATGCTCGCTCAGGGTGTTGTCTGATAAAGATCGTTTCCTTCTGAAATACATAAAGCCTTGCAGGACACAAATCCTGCAAGGCTTTTTTCTTATCATTTTTTATTCGGCTCGTACTTTAAGAGATCTGAGATATCACAGCCGAGCGCTTCGCATATTTTGTCGATATGCTCAAGGTTGATGCGCTCGCATAGCTCGTGATAGATCTCATTGATTGTCGCCGGCCGGATGCCGGTCTTTCTGGATAATTCGATTTGCGTCATGCGACGCTCGCCGAGCAGTGTCGACAATTTGATTCTCACCATAATATCGCCTCGATCGCATGATAACATATATCGTAACAAAATACTGATATTTGTTATAAAATTACGCATTTAGTAATTTTATACTTGACATAGTCATACTATAATATTTATAATAGGATAAAACATATTATACATAAAAACCAGAAAGGGGTATTAATGATGAGAAGAATAATGGCACTATTGCTCGTTATTGGCTTGTTGATTCCATTGTGCATGATATCGCCGGCTGCTGATAGCACAAGTGAAATGAAAACAGATCCAATGATCGATACAGAAAACAAGACGACGTTTTTGTTCAAAGAAAAAATCGAAGAAAAATATGCTGATTGGATAAACCAGTTTCCTAATTATGCACAACTCGAAGTATATAATGAACTGTTTTACCATTATGATTCTGACGGGGAGATCGATTGGGCGTTGATTAGATATAGAATCGGTAAGCCCCAGGGACCATTGTCTATATCTGTAGACTTCGGCAGCGTAATCGTACGTATCAGTGATATCGAAAACAATCTTCTCGGAATGAGCGTTTACGACGTAAAAAAAGATGAGTTCATACCGATCACTGTAGGAGATATTTATGATACTAAACCTTTTGATTATTCAATGTACGACGGCTTCGTAGAAGCATTGGTTGGATTAGCAAAGGACAAAAGCGATTTGGGCGGGAATGTCAGTATTATTCTGTGCGGCGACATAGATAATGATCAGGCAATCACAATTTTGGACGCGACTCATATTCAGCGTTATTTGACCGGTTTGTCTGACACCGGTATGCTTTACGATCTTATTATTGCTGACTATGATAAGGATGGCGTTCGTTCCATCCTCGACGCTACCGCGATCCAGCGGCATCTTGTAAACCTATAAACATTTCGATAGCCAAAACCACAGCGGGTGGAGCGAACTGCTCCGCCCTTCTTTTTTTGCTTACGTCCGATAGATGATTACAACCTTTTTTCCTGAGATTACAGTATTGTTATGACGCGTGACAAGAACGCCGCTTTTGTGCTAACATAAGACTATAAATATTCCTTTTCGGAATATTAACAAAGTTACAGGATAAGAAGAATAAGGGAAACAGGTGATAATATGGCAAGACAACCTCGATTTATCGAAGACGACGAACCCCGCAGAAGAGGCAGCCACACTCCCCGTTATGAGAGAGAGCCGGCTGACGTTGCGCCGACCAAAGAAAAAGTAAAACCCGCCGAGAGGCCCGCGCCTGTCGACGATGATACAAAACGTATTGAGGACGACGTCGAAAAGATCCTGGACGAAGCCTCCGCAGCGACCGAAAAAGACGATACTGCCCCCGCAGAAGCTGATCACCGCCGTTTTGAGGACGACGAGGATGACGCTCCCGCCAAAAGCAGCGGCAAAAAGCTCGCGATGATGATCCTCGCGATCGTGCTGTGCTTTGCGATCGTCGGCGCGGGTGTATTCGCGCTGATCCACTTTGTCATCATGCCTCAGCCGGACAAGGACGCCACGGCAGAGATCGCCGTCACTGAGCCGCCTCCCATCCCCGAGGAGCCTACCCTCACGCCCGACCCGACCCAGCCTCCTACCGAAGCGCCGACCGAGCCGGACTATTCCGTGCTGGCGGATACCTATATGAAGGATCTGTCGACCCGCGACAAGATCTGTCAGCTGTTCATCGTCACCCCCGAGGTGCTGACCGCCGGACTGGATGATTCCGATTCCGAGGGCGCCGTCACCTTAGCGGGCGAAATGACCAAGAAAAGCCTCGCAGAATACCCAGTAGGCGGCATCATCTACTTTGCAGATAACCTCGTTGATCAGGAACAGACCAAGGAAATGATCGCGAATTCTCAGAAATATTCCTCCACCCCGCTGTTCATCGCAGTCGACGAGGAGGGCGGCGACGTTGCGCGCGTTGCCGAAAAGCTCGGCACCACAAAATTCAAGCCGATGTTTGAATACAAGGACAAGGGCGAAGATACCGCCCATGACAATGCCGAGGTCATCGCGTCCAATCTCCGCGCGATCGGCTTCAATATGGACAACGCTCCCGTCGCAGATGTACTGAGCAATCCCGATAACACCGTGATCGGCGACCGCGCCTACTCCGACGATTATTCTCAGGCGGCAGCGCTTGTCAAAGCGGCGGTACAGGGCTTCAACGACGGCGGCGTCATCAACGTATTAAAGCACTTCCCCGGACACGGCGATACCGAGGAAGACAGCCACGAGGGATTTGCCTATGTCAAGGCGACCGTCGAGGATCTCAAGAAAAACGAACTTTTGCCCTTCAAGTCCGGTATCGAGGGCGGCGCAGATATGGTGATGGTCGGTCATCTGGTCGTCGAGGATCTCGATCCCGACGCACCGGCTACCCTATCGTCCAAGGTCGTGCCCGAGCTGCTCCGCAAAGAGCTCGGCTATAACGGTATCGTCATCACCGACAGTATGTCGATGGGCGCGATCACCGAGAACTACACGGACTACGAAACGATCGTCAAGGGTCTGTTTGACGCGGATATCGATATCATCCTCCAGCCAGACGATCTCGACGCATATATCGATGCGATCGAAAGCCTGCTCGAGAGCGGCGATATCAAGCAAGAGCAGATCGATGCGAAGGTCAAGAAGATCCTGACCCTCAAATTCAGCGAGGGCATCATCAAGTCCGGCGCAGATACCTCTGCTGCACCGCAGACTGCCGCCGAAACGACCCCTGCGGCAACAGAAGCGCCCGCATCCGAAGCGGCAACCGACGCACCCGCTCCCATCACCCCCGATCTACCCGAGGATGAACCCACGATCGCCGCATAACCATCAGTAGCACAAAAGCGCTCCCGCCAAAAACGGAAGCGCTTTTTCATCTGAAACGAGTATTATTGTATGAGCAGACAGACGATCTCTATTGCCGTCATCAATTTTCAAGTATAAAAACGGGCCGTCGCCAGCCAAGTATTTTCGGCACTACAGGGCTTAACTTCCGTGTTCGGGATGGGAACGGGTGGACCCCCTGCGTCATCAACACCAACTGTTCGTCGCCTCTCAGCGACAGGTGTTATTATAGCACTTCCGCCCGAAAAATGCAATACTTTTTTAACCATTTTTTAAAATTTTGTATTTTTCGTGAATTTTGATAAAAATCCGATGGTTTTATTTGACTATTGCATGACTTTTGGTTACAATAGAGGTGGTATGTGCTACCCACAACTTCTATATTTTTGAGGTGTATGAATCATGAAACGTATGCTTTCTCTGATGATGGCGGTATGCCTAATCATATCTGTCGCGGCTGTTTTCACCGCCTGCGGCGATAATAAGGGAGAGAACTTTCCCGTCTCCGTCGGCGGCGCGGAAATCAAAGAAGAACCGAAACGCGTTGTCGTCCTCAACGACGCCTTCGCGGACATTATCATGTATATGGGCTACGATACCAAGCTCATCGGACGCTCGATCGATTGCGACCAGGAGATGCTTGACGTTCTGACCTCTGTCGGAAGCGCCGACAACCCTGCGGTCGATACGCTTACATCGCTTGAGCCCGATCTTGTCATCGCGGATAAAACGCTGGACGATAAGGCGCGCAAGAAGATCGAAGATGCGGGTATTACGATCGCCGTCTTTGACCCCTATGCCTCTCAGGAAGATCTGAAAAAGCTGTATATCGACCTCGGCACTGCGCTCGGCGGCAACATCGACGGCAGTGAAAAGGGCGAGGAAGCCTATGTCAAGCTCTTTGACCTGCTCAAGGATTATAACACGACAACACAGGAGATCGTCGTCACCGACGCATACCTGTATCTGGATGACGACGGCAACTACTGCACCTTTGTCAAAGACAGCGTCGAATCAAAGATTTTCGGCTATAACGGCGCGATGAACGTCTTTGCGAGCAAGACCTCCCCCGCCTTCCACTCGACCGCCGTCACCGATGACAAGGGCAACGTCACCGAAGCGGACGAGCAGTATATCCGCTACGCAAATCCGACCTACCTTTTCCTCGACGGCACCGTCGATAAAAACGGCAACATCGACTCTCCGGTATACGACAAGCTCAAAGCGGATCCCAACCTCGCGAACCTCTCCGCCCTCAAGCAGAACAGGATCTCCTTCATTCCGCTCAAACGCTTCTATCGTCCGGGCGTGACCTTTGAGGATCTGCTGTTCTCCATGATCGATACGCTCAACAAAGACAACGAAGCAGCTGAGGAAGCCTCTGCCAATCCGACCGAGGCGACCGCCGCGCCGACCCAGGCGCCCACCAAAGCACCCGCCACTAAGAAGGTCGAACCGACCAAAGCTCCTGCTACCAAGGCTCCTGAGACAGAAGCGCCCCAGCAAGAGGAGGTCTACGATAACAATGCCGGCAGCTACGACGCCGACAACGGCGCCTATGCCGATGACGGCAACAGCTATGATAACGGCGCATACGCCGACGACGGCAACAGCTATGACAACGGCGGCTATGCCGACTACGGCAATAACGGCGGTTATGCCGATAACGGCAACGAACAGGTTTATTATTAAAAGTCAATACATAATCCCCTCCCGCGGATCTCCGTGAGAGGGGAATTTTACTGCTTGTATTTATTTGCCGAGCGCTTCTTCAGCCAGCGACACGATATACTTGCCGTAATCCGTGGTTTCAAGTTCCTTGCCGAGCTCAAGCAGACGCTCGGACGAAATAAAACCGCGTCGCCACGCGATCTCTTCAATACAGGAAACATAGTAGCCCTGTCTGGACTGGACTGCCTCGACATATTCCGCCGCTTTCAGCATTCCCTGCGGCGTACCGGTATCGAGCCATGCAGTCCCGCGTCCGAGCAGGCTTACCTTGAGCTTGCCCATCTCCAGATACGCGTTGTTGATCGAGGTGATCTCGATCTCGCCGCGATCGGACGGCTTGACATTTTTCGCGATCTCCACGACACGGTTATCATAGAAATACAGTCCGGGAACCGCAAAGTTTGACTTGGGTTTTTCAGGCTTTTCTTCGATGGAAATGACGTTGCGATCCTTATCGAATTCCACTACGCCGAACGCCTTCGGCTTTTTGACGGGATAACCGAATACGGTCGCACCGCTGAGCTTATCGATCGATTCACGCAGCACGTGCGTCATATCGTGACCGTAGAAAATATTGTCGCCGAGGATCAGACATACGCTGTCATCACCGATAAAATCTGCGCCGAGGATGAACGCGTCGGCAAGCCCGCGGGGCTTGTCCTGTACCTTGTAGGTGATCGACACACCGATCCGCGATCCGTCGCCGAGCAGCCGCTCATACAGCGGCGTATCCTCCGGGGTTGAGATGATCAGAATGTCCTTGATGCGCGCCAGCAGTAAGATCGACAGCGGATAGTAGATCATCGGCTTGTCATAAACCGGCAGGAGCTGTTTGGAGATAACCTTTGTCATCGGGTACAGACGGGTGCCTTTTCCGCCCGCCAAGATAATACCTTTCATAGAACACCTCGCGTTTTGACGTCGTGATTGTGTATATTCGTCGGCTGTATCGGAGGATGGACTCAATCGCCCTTGTACTCCTTGATGAGATAGCCGCACTTTTCCATATAGCCGTTCATTTTCTTAACGATACCGCCGTCCTCGTAGTACCACTGCAGGAACTCGGGCTCGCCGATATCGAATCTGCTTTTTGCGAAAACCTCCGCCGTCGGCAGACAGAGGAACTCGGTCTCATAGGGCTTGACCGCATAGTCGCCGACTGTGACCTCTTCTCCGAGGAGGAGCTTTACCGTTAGATCCAGCAGATCGACGCCGGTCGAATACTTGATCAGCCGCCACATATGACAGCCGTCGAGACGCGGTGTGACCTCGACGAGTTTCGGCGTACCGTCCTTCTTCACAATGATCTGGAAATACGCGGGACCGTCGCTGATATTGAGTTTTTCGAGCGTTCTGGTAACAAGGCTCTCGACCTTCTCGCAGATCTCCTTGTTGTCCGCGTACTGGAACGGGATGACGTGACGGTGGATGATGCCGCCGGGCAGGTCGCTCCATGTGATCCGCTTGGAGGGCAGAGCGAATACGGTCTTGCCGCCTGCCGAGAAGGTGTTCACGGAGATCTCCTCACCCTCGATGAATTCCTCGACGATGACGGCTTTCTCACGGGAGAACGAAAGTGACTTCTCGAAATTCTCGCGGAATTCCTCGATGCTGTCGACCCTGTATACGCCGCGCTGGCCCTGAGAATCGGTGGGCTTCATCATCAGCGGAAAATCGACTGTCAATTCTTCGTCGACAGAGGTCATCCGCTGGCTCTTGATATTGCCCTCGAAATCCTGTGTCAGGGTATTTCTGAGCAGCGGCTTATTATTACAGATGGTCGCGGTCTCGGACGGACAGAAATGTCTCAGTCCCAATCTCTCGGACACGGTCAGTACCGTCGGCATCGCGACGTCCGAACCTGCCGAATAGATATAATCGACCTGATTTTCCTTTGCATATGCTTCGATCGCGTCGATATCGACGATATTGATCTGCTTGAAATGGTCCGCAAACGGCTCGGCAACATCGCCGGCAGTATAGCTGCAGGCATAGACTTCCATGCCTCTTTCTTTGCAGGCTTTGATTAGATCCGCCTGCGGCATTCCCGTACCTAATACCAGTATTTTCTTCATTTTGTGACACTCCTATGGAAATAACGCGCTTAAAGCGTGATGATATCGATATCCTCTGCGCCCATCAGCCTGAGCAGTTCCGAGTAGCGATTCCTGTCGGGATAATCGAGGAAGGATTCCTGACCCTGACACTCCGCATACAGCTTCTCGAAATAGAAGCAGTGATACTTATCGGACGAATCGTCTACATACAACAGCACCGATGACGGGAACATAAAGTAGATCTGCTTGTCCTTGATATACGGCAGGATGACCTCCGCAGGATACGCGGGGCTCAGCTCATAGACCGATACTGCCGGATCAAAAACATAGTCGCCGCAGTCCCTCGGATGCTTTTTGATCATCACGGCGCTTGCGTGCGCGTTCATATAGTCCTCAAAGGCTTTGATATGCGCCCCGGGATCCTTGGTAAAATCCGCAACGTTGGTGGTAAAGACGATCGCATCGGACTGCCTGATCTTCTCCTGATCGATATTGGTATATAGATCGGCGATGATCCGGTTGTACCGCTCGACGTCGGTATCGGTAAAGTCAAAGAGCTTTTCAAAGCGCTTGTACTTTCTGTATTTCATTTTTTCGGGCTTGCTGTTGAACTTCGTGCAGTACTTCGAGGTCACCAGCGGATAGTTATGCTCCGAGTTGGAGTAGCCCATCTTTGCAAGCAGAAAGCCTCGCCACTCCCTGCCGCTGAGCAGGTGCTTTAAAAGCCGCTTGTTGGACTTCTCGACATAATCGCCGACGCCGTCCTCCAGGATGATAACGTCCTTCTGCTTGCCCAAGCCGATCATCAGACCGCCGACCAAACCGATATCGTTGAGCACGACCAGCTCGTCATAGCGGTCGATATCCTCGACGTAGCGGTTCAGCGTCTTTTTACAGTAGGCGGCGCGTCTGCCGGTGATATAATGCCCGAACATCGAGAGGAACGCGCCGAGCTGTTCCTTCATGCCCGCCTGCGAGTAGTTTTTGTCGCTCGCGTAGATTTTATTGAATAAACCGCTTTTCTCGCAGTATTCGCTCATGTATTCGCCCATATGACCGCTGGGCAGGCACAGCGCGTCCCACTCGGTATCCTTCGAGTAGGTGCAGCAGTACCAGACGAACTCCAGCAGGTTATGCGGGTTATAGATCAAAGCCAATCCTTTTTTCAAGGCTTTCACCCCTTCTTAGGTGTAATGGATTCTCAGTCTTCCTTTTCCTGCTGCTCGGTGATATCCGCCTTGCGGACAAGGAACTTCGGGAACTTCTTGGTCTCGATCATGATGCTGATGAGGTATCTGCCGAGAATACCGACCGAGAACAGCGTCATGCCGCCGAAGAACAGCAGCAGTACAATGATACTCGTCCAGCCGCTGACGCCCGACCCGTTGATAAAGTAGCGGATGATGAAGAAGATGATAAGAATTACGCTCATGAACGCGCTGAACAGTCCCAGATACCCGATCAGCTTCAACGGCAGATCGGAGTTGGTGATCAGGTTGTTGCGGAATTCCCTGACCAGCTTGCCGAAGGAATAGCCGCTCTTGCCGTAGGCGCGGGGCGCGTGGGTAACGGTCACATTGACCATCCGCTTGTTGGTCTGCAAAAGCAGCGGGCCGATCATCGGACGCGATACCGAGATCTTGTTCAGGTTATCCACAACGTAGCGCTTCATAAGCCGGAAGCTGGTGATCTTGAGCTTGTTGGTTTTATGATACACCGTATTGCTCATCATATCCATCAGCTTTGTGCCCATGCGCTTGATGGCATTGTGCTTTTTGGAATCGTACTGACCGATGACGACGTCGATATCATCGGCGCTGTTCATCTTCTCGATCAGCTTGGGGATCTCTTCGGGCGGGTGCTGCAGGTCGTCGTCCATCGTGATGACATAGTCGCCCTGCACGTAGCTGAAGCCGCAGAGGATCGCCTTAGGCTGGCCGTGATTGACCGCCAGCTGGACGCCGTTGACGCGGCTGTCCTTCGCCCTTAGTTCCTCGATCACCTGATAGGAGCGGTCTGCGGAGCAGTCATCCACCAAAATCAGCTCAAACGGCTGTTTGATGACGTTGTCGAAAACGTTTGCCAATCTCTCGTACAATTCGGGCAGACTGTTCTCCGAGTTATATACGGGAACGACAATTGAGTATAAAGCCATATCTAACCTCACTCTGAAACATTACTGTTCTTTTTCTTCATACCTTTATAGAAAGCGATGATGCTCTTGCGCTTGATAATCAGCACCGCCGCGACAACTGCGAAAATCAGATACCGCACGATCGCAAGATGATAGACAAACGCGATCAGTACGCATACGCCGGCAAGTGCGGCGCAAATAAGCAGTATCATGCGGACGTCAAAGAAATTCGACATCTTGACCTTCTCCTGCTTGCAGGTCAGCATCAGGAAGAAGTAGTGCGAGATGCACATCAAGAGATATCCGATCGCTGTCGTATAACCCGCGGCGATATAGCCGAACTGCGGGATCAACAGCCAGTTCAGGATGATATTGGACGCCGCGCCGATCAGCGACGATATCATGACATAGATATTTTTGCTGTAGTACAGCTCGATATTCGCGAACAGCGTGTAGATCAGGATGAGCAGCACGCTGTATGCGAGCGAGGGGATCGTCCAGATGCCCTCGTAATATTTTTCGCCGCCGAGGATCAGCATCGCCTCCGGCGCGACCAGCACCAGCAGCGTCACGGTCACCGCGACGAACAGGACGATGATATTGACCGTGTTTTTGATGCCGTCAAATTTTTCTTTCTTGATCTTCTCATACAGCCACGGGATGAACGCGCTGTTGAGATTCGTCGCTACCATCAGGATGACGAACGCCGCGGAATGGGCAACGCCGTAGACCGCTGTTTCCGATTTGCCGACGAACATATCGATCATGATCTTGTCGGACTGGTTGAGGAGGGTCTGCGACAGAAAATGCGGCACCAGCGGGATATTGGTCATCACTGCGAACTTCCAGAATTCCTTTTTGTAGAAGACCGGCGTTTTGACAAACTGGATGATGAACACCACAAAGCCGAAAACGATCTGCACACCGACGCTCGCGATGATGCGGACCTCGCCGTTGTCCCAGCCGAAGGAATTGAGCTTGATGAACAACAGGCTCAAAAACGGCTGTAAAACCGTATAGATGATCGTAAAAATCGTGATGAGCTTGTATTTGTACTCGTATTTGTTCTTTTTCAGCCAGAACATATACGGTACCGAGAACATGACCTGCAGGAGCAGACAGACCATCAGGACAGAGCTCAGCCCCATCAGCTGTTCGATCTGATGGTGGAAGATCAGGTAGATCGACGCCCAGAAGAAGAACAGTACGGTCATCAAGCCCTGCAGCGCGGATACGAACTGGTTGCGCTTTTCGTCAAAACGCGCCAAGCCCACTTCAAAGCTCTCGCCGAAAAGGCTGAGGGTCGCGACGATCCTGAAGATCTGGTACCAGGAATTGTAGACGTTGAACAGTCCGTATTCCTCTGTGGTCAGAATCCTCGTGAACAGCGGGGTGACCAGAACGTCGATCGCGTCCTTGAACACGCCGCAGAACACAAAGAAAGCCGCAGCCTTGACCGGCAGGGGCAGGCTGATATATTTATCTTTCAGTTTTGCAAGCATTATCTGTCAGCTTCTCTCAATTTCGCTTTTAATATAAAGAAAGGTTTTTTCAAGGTCATATGCCGCCGCAAAGCCCAGCTTATCCTGCGCTTTTGCGATGCTCATCCCGTCGTCGCCGCCGATCATCTGCTTCGACAGATCATGCACGGCGTTGCCCGCGTTTTGGAAGACGCGGTTGACGGTCTCGACCACCTCGTTGTTCGTATAGGTGCGCGCCATGCCGATATTGTACACGCCGCACTCGTCGGGATGCTTCAGCGCACACAGGACCGCCGCGCATACGTCCGGCACCGCGATATAGTGACGCTTCTGTTCACCCGTGCCGTAGATGGTCTGCGTCTTTTTCTCACGCGCATTCTGCATGGTCAGGTTGACAAAAAATCCATTCTTTTCATTCGGCCCGATGACATGACCGAACCTGAGCGCCTTGAACCGCAAGCCCTTTGTTCGCGACTGTAAAAGTCCGATGTTCTCGCAGGCGAGCTTTGACGCGCCGTAGAGGTTCAGCGGTACGGAATAGTCCGTTTCCGTCCACGGAAGTTTTTCGCCGGAATAGACCGAGATCGAGGACGCGAAAACGATGTTGGTGATCCCCTTCTCTATCGCCAGCTCCAGATTCTTCTGAATGATGCCGATATTGCCGAAATAATCGTCGAGAGTAAAGGCGCCAATGGGCCTTTTTGCCGCCAGCAGCACCATGCCGTCTGCGTTTTCAAGCACGGCGTCATCCACACTGTCAACGCATCGGTAGGTATACCCCGCGTCTGTCACAGGGGACTCTTTGGGGATATCCACGCCGACGACCTCGTTGCCGTCCATCAGCGCACGGCGAACCATCGTTCTGCCGATGAAGCCCTCAGAACCGACTATCACAATTTTCATTTCTATCCCTCGTTTCTGCCGATGCACATACGAACCCATAATATTACAGAATATATTTTACAATAATGTGCATTTAATGTCAATGTTTTGCCTGAATTTGCGCCGTCGAAAGCAAAAACGCTCCGAACCCTGTCGTGCCATGCAAAAAAGCGTCAAATCCGATCAAAACTGCTTAAATACAGGCGCAAAAAAGACTGCCGGAATACAGCAGTCTTTCTGATTCTGATGCAGTTTATTCGACGACGACCGTCCGGATGACGGAGCGCGTCAGGTGGAAATCATCTGTCACAGTGTAGGTCAGATAATAGGTGCCGGGCTTATCGGTCAGCACCGTGCCGATGACCTCGACCTTGTCGTTGATGATGTTGCCGCAGATGTCCTTGGCGACGACGCCCTTCATCGGCTCAAACTTTTCGCCCTTTTTGACGGTGACGTTTTCGACCTTGGAGATGCTCGGCAGCTTGTCCTTATACGGATTGTTCGGGTCGGGATCGGTCGGATCCCAGCCGCCGTCGGCAGGCTTTTTGACAAGCGGCGGCGTTCCCAGCGGATCTGCCGACTTGTCCTCGTCGATAACGAGGACCGGCGTGTTCAGCGCACAGTTCTTGTAGATCCAGTAGCAGTCCGCCACCATCAGGCGCACGCATCCCTGCGAGGCGTTCGTGCCGAGCTTGTTGAATTCTCCCGGCTCGAGCGCATCCTTGCTCTCGCTCTCATACGGAACGGAATGGAAGAGGTACGTGCCGCTGAATTCGGTCGCGTACTGACCGAACAAAAACTCATGCTCGTCGTCGCCGAAAAGCGACGCCCACTCGGCCTCGGAAGCGGTCTTATATTCGCCGACCGGCGTGATATCCGCGCCGCCCGCGCCGCAGGAGCAGATCATCGCCCGCACGGGAACGGTGTATTTTCCGTCGTCGTCATATGTATAAACCGTCACGGTATTGGTACGTCGGTTGACCACCAGACAGTAGAGGTTATCCTTGCTTTTTTTTGCGTTCGCGCTGAGGATATCCGCGTTCGCGGTGTAGGCGGTGGTGACCTCGGTCACCTTGTGATCGCCCGCCTTCTCGACGGTAAAAACGCACGACGCGCTGAAGGTTCCGTTCTCGGCGGTGATCTTCGCCTTGCCCTCTTTCAGCCCGTCTACCTTGCCGGAGGGATCGACACGCGCGACCTTTTCATCGGATGAGGTGAACGTCACGCTCAGGATGTCCACATTCTCGGGAAGCGTCAGCTGACAGGCGTCGCCGGCAGCGATGGTCATCTCGGTCGTCGCACCTGCTTTCAGCTCGCTGTTGTTCTCATCATCGGTACCCCTTACCGCGCGGCTGACAGCATAGACGGCAAAAAATGCCGCAACGATCACGACCAGCGATAAAAATAACGCCAGTATGATCTTTGCTGTCTGCTTTGAATTGTGCCCTCCGATATCGGGAGCGCCGTCGGAATGGATGATTTTCAATGGTTTCATAACCTACATTATATCGGAAACAAGCCTGATTATCAAGTTACATTTTCTGACAATCGATGAAAACCCTGTAATCATAGGGTGTTTCGAGCGTGAAATAATCGGATTATCCTATACAAAAACAGCGCGATATGATATAATAACCGTATAAATCCTATCCTGCCGCCGCAGGCAGGAAAAAGAGGCAATCATGAGTGAATTTTGTCCCGTACAAAAGAAATGCAATTCCTGTCAGTTGTCCAATCTCAGCGACAGCGAGCAATTGCGCTATAAAGAGAATAAGTGCCGCAAGCTGCTCGGCGGGCTGTGTAAGGTCATGCCCGTCACGCCCTCGCCGAAGACCGTCGGCTATCGCAACAAGGCGCAATTCGTCTTTCGCAGAAACGGCAAAGCGGGTTTCGTCAGCGGCGTGTGGCAGTCCTCGATCCATACCGCAGTGATCACACCCGTCTGCGCCCTCTGCACCGACAAAGCGAACGCGCTTGCCGCTATCCTCTGCAGGCTGTTCCACAGCTTCAAGGTCACGCCGTACGACCCCTATACCGGCAGAGGCTGGCTCAAGAGCATCGTCATCCGCGAGGCGACCGCGACCGGCGAGAGCATGCTGATCATCAACGGCGCAACATCGATATTCCCCGCAAAACGCACTTTCGCAACCGCCTTACAAAAATCCTGTCCCGATCTCACCACCGCCGTGATCGCTGAGAACCGCAGCGAGCAGAAGCTCTTTACCGGCAAGCCCGTCGAGACCCTGTTCGGCGAGGGATACATCACCGACGTCCTCTGCGGCAAGCGCTTTTTGATCTCCCCCACCTCGTTCTACCAGATCAACCGCGACCAGACGGAGAAGCTCTACCGCAAGGCAATCGAGCTGATGGACCTGAGCGGCAGTGAGACCGTACTTGACGCCTACTGCGGCGCTGGAACGATCGGCATCGTCGCCTCTGACAACGCGAAAGAGGTCCTGTCGGTCGAGCTGAACCCCGCCGCGATCCGCGACGCAAAACGCAACGCTAAGCTGAATAATGCCGACAACATCACCTTCGTCAATGCTGACAGCAAGGATTACGCAAAGGCGCTGGTCGAGGACGGCAAAACGGTCGACGCCGCCTTCATTGACCCACCCCGTGCGGGATGCACCGCATCGTTTCTCAAAGCGCTCGCCCGCCTGCAGCCGCAAAAGATCGTCTACATCTCCTGCAACCCCGAGACCCAGGCGCGCGATATCCTCCAGCTCGGCAGGCTCGGCTACCGCGCCGAGGTATGCTATCCCTACGATATGTTCCCTCACACCAACCACATTGAATCCGTCTGCAAGCTGATTTACAGCGGTACAAAATCCTCCGAAAAACGGTGACCAATACGCCGCAATCACTCAAAGCCTATCTGATTGGAGGTCAACTATAAAACGACTCACAGCATTACCGATCGCGATCCTTTTACTCTACCTGACCGCCTGTGCCACCGGCAAATCGGGCGACACTGCGGATACAGAGCCTTCGACCGATATGCTCCCCTCTCTCCTGCTCGAAGATCTGCCCGACTGATTCTTTTGACAACCGACAGGAATTGACCAAAAGACGGATTCTTTTCTCGCAATATGTTATAGACAAGGCTTTTCTTTGGTGGTATAATATAAGAGATTAAAACTACTCACTCATCGTCTTACAAAACGGAGTATGATCCACTATGAAAATCCTGACCATTTCCTTCTTTGACGACAACTTCGGCGATATGCTGATCCGCATCTGCTTTGACCGTCTGCTGACCGTCGCGATGAAAAACCTCGGTTATTCCGACGGCGACTATGTCATCGACAATATGCACATCAAGGAGATCGACGAAGAGAAGATCGCCTCTGCCGACCTGATCCTGTTTTCCGGCGGCGCGATGTTCGGCTTCAACAATCTCGGCTCGTTCGACGCGATCGACGCCATCACCGCAATCGCGGAGAAAAAAGGCATCCCCGTCGTTTTCTCGTCGCTGGGCATCAACAATATGCACGCCGATGAAGAGAGCGGCGCGCGCCTGAACGCGATCCTGACCCGCAAGTGTGTACGCGCGATGTCGGTGCGCGAAAGCGTCGACGCCTTCACCCCCTTTACCGAGGGCTGCGGCTTTGAGGTCGTGTCCGTCTGCGATCCGGCGGTATGGACAAAGCACATCTACCGCAATGAGATCATGGAGATCAAGCGCGCCAAAAAGCGCCGCACCGTCGGACTTAACGTCGTGCGCGGCGGGCTGTTCAAGGCGAACGGCAAAAAATGGACGCTCGACGACGAGGCGGCATATTTTAAAGGACTTGTCAAGCTGTTTGACGAAAAAGGCATCGACTACCGCTTCTTTACCAACGGCAGCGTGCTCGACAATAACTCCATGGCATATATCGCAAAGCAGATCGGCGTGAGCGACGACAAGCTCATCTCGCCCGATTCGACCCGCGAGGTCGTCCGCGCGATCGCTGGCTTCGACACAGTGCTTGCGATCCGGATGCACTCTGCGATTATTTCCTACGCGCTGGATATCCCGTCGCTCGATATCGTCTGGAACGAAAAGATCCCGTATTTTTACAAAAACATCGGCTATCCCGACCGCGCGCTGGAGATGGAATTCTGCACGCCCGAGGTCGTGCTTAGAATGACGCAGGATCTGCTGGATGACCGCGGCTTCAAGGCGGACGAAAGCTACCTGATGTCGCTGTACGACTTCTTGTACAAAACGCTCGGCACGATTCTCAAAAAGCCCGCTAACAGCGCTTACAGCTTTGCGGACGTCAGCCACCTGATGAGCATGCAGGAAAGCGGTATCACAGACGACGTCACCGATTACCGCACCAAGATCCGCCGCGGCCGCTACTGCTACCAGACGCTCTTTAGCTCCGATATGGAGCGCCGCGCTCAGATCCGTTCCCTCAAAAAAGAGGTCAAAGAGATGAAAAAGCTCGCCGACGAGTACAAGGAAAAGTACGAGGAACTGGCGGCTCAGACCGAGGAGGACCGCAAAAAGCTCTTCCGCATCAACCATTTCTTCCCCGTCAGGGTCTACCACAAGCTCTTCAAGCGCAAGAAAAAATAATTGACACACAGCACGCATCGTGCTAGTATAATAGTGTTGAGCGATCAACAAAATAAAATAATCTTCGGGGTAGGGTGCGATTCCCGACCGGCAGTATAGTCTGCGAGCCTTGCGGCATGATACGGTGCGATTCCGTAACCGACGGTAATTACCGATTGATCGGTATCAGTCCGGATGAGAGAAGATATGATCACGTAAAAATACTCCGTAGGATTCCCGAATTCCTGCGGAGTTGTTTTTATGAAATCCAACGTCATATCTGCGTTTTTCATAACGCAAGGAGATTTTATGTCAACCAAAACAAGCGAAAGGCTCAGAGCGCTGGTCTCTATGGCGATGCTGTGCGCGTTAGCGATCGCCGCGGACTTTTTCCTGAGGATCCCGAACATCGGCGGCTTTCTCACCTACGAGCCAAAGGACGTCGTGCTGACTATCGGCGGCTTCATCTTCGGGCCGATTGCGGGACTGGTCATGTCGCTGATCGTCTGCTTTGTCGAGATGATCACGATCAGCGATTCCGGTCTTATCGGCTTTTTGATGAACTTTTTGGCGTCGGGCGTATTCATCGGCGTCTCCACCGCGATCTATTCGCGCAAAAAATCCCTCTCCCGCGCGATCGCGGGACTGATCGCCGGCTCTTTCTCGATGCTCGCCATCATGCTTTTGTGGAACTACATCATCACCCCGCTCTATACGGGGCTTCCCCGCGAGGCGGTGCTCGGGCTGTTCCTGCCGCTGCTGATCCCCTTCAACCTCCTGAAAGCCGCGCTCAACTCCGCTTTGATCCTCTTCCTCTACAAAGGCGTCGTTACCGCGCTGCGAAAGTCAAAGCTGATCCCGACGCGCGAAAGCTACGACAGCGGCAACAAAAAGGCGAACACCGTTCTGATCGTCTGCGTCTCCGCGCTGCTCACCGTTACCTTCATACTGGTCATGCTGATCTTCGCGGGCATCATATCCCTCTAAACGTTCAGGGAATGTGAAAAAACGCAGTCATTGCGAGGGCTTCAGCCCGTGGCAATCCCACAATGTTTTGATGAATCCTATGGAGATTGCTGCGTCGCTTCGCGTCTTGCTATGACGGTGGACTGTTTTTTCACAGCCCCTTTCTCTTGCACCAAAGCGCCCGATTTGCTATAATAGTACCGCATTATCACAAAGGAGACTTTCCCTTGCAAAAGCAATCGATCCAAAACGAATATCTTGAATGTGAACAGCGGTGGGTCTACCTGCTGCTGATTACTGCGGCGGGATGGTTCGGCGCCTATACCTTTATCCTGCGCGGCGGCGTCTTCTGCAACGCCCAGACCGCCAACGTCGTCCTGTTTGCCGTAGCGCTCGGGCAACAGCGATGGACGCACGCGGCATATCTGCTGATCCCGATCGGCGCGTATTTTCTCGGCGCGTTTGTGTCCGAATACCTCGGCAAAACCGTCAAGCGTCTCCATTTTCTTAGATGGGACACCCTCCTTATCGCCATCGAATTCTTTGTCGTCATCGGACTGGGCTTTCTCCCGAAGGAAGCGCCCGACCAGATCTGCCAGATCGTGCTGAACTTCATCTGCTCCATGCAATTCAACACCTTCCGTCAGGTCAAGGGCATCCCTGCGGCAACCACCTTCGTCACCAACCATATCCGTCAGGTAGGCTCCTGCGCGGCAAAATTCCACCGCCATCGTGACAAAATATCTGCGGAAAAGCTGCTCACCCACGGCTCGCTGATCCTGATGTTTGCGCTCGGCGCGGTACTCGGTACGGTAGGCTGTACCCTCTTCGGCTACCGCTCTATCTGGGGCAGCGCGATCATCCTGCTCGTCATCTTCATCCGTCTGGCGCACGCCGACCGTTCCTATGAAAAGGAAATGCTCAGCCGCGTTCCTCACGGTCATTAACATAAAATGCAAAAAAACAAGGCGGTCAAACGACCGCCTTTTCTCATGCACTGAGGTACTATTACATATTTGTCTCGATATAGTTGACGAGCTCGCCGACAGTGCGGATATTCTCGATCTCCTCATCGGGGATCTCGATGTCGAATTCGTCCTCGATAGACATCAGCAGATCTACTACATCAAGAGAGTCAGCACCCAGATCATCCTGAAGATCTGTATCATTCTGCAGCGAGTCTTCTTCAACATCAAACTGCTCGGCCAGGATGACTTTTACCTTTTCCAATACCATTGTGTTTCCTCCTATTTCTGTACTTATGTGCAAGGGGTAATAACGGCAAAGACGCGCCGCGCCCTACATCTCATCACCATATTATTAGTAATATCGCTCTTTGTCAATAATTATGTCAAATTTTTAACCATATTTGCTGTAGAGGAATTAAGCGCCATACATTTTGTGAAAAACTTTTCAGGATGTTACAAGATTTTGAGGTTTTCGACAAAAGCCTGTCGTTCGATTTTTCGCGTTATTTTACCTCTACGCCGTCCTGCTTTTTCAAGAAGTCCAGCACCTTTTCCCTGATGATCGCAACGCCCCCTTCGGAGTCGCTCTCGATATTCAGCGGGAGGATCGGATCATGGACGGAGAGGCGCAGCAGGAACCATCCGTCGCCGTCGTTCTTGTCAAAGCTGACGCGGATGCCCTCGCGGTTATCGGGGGCGATATGCCAGCCGTCCTGCTGCTCGGCATAGGCTTCCAGCTCGCTGATGACGCGCTCGCCGGTGGTGCGGAAATCGGAATCGGTGATCTTGAAGCGCATCTCACACGCTTCGACAGGCTCTTTGAGGTCGCTGAGCAGGCTTTCCAGCGTCTTGCCCTCTCGACGAAGCTGTGCGAGCTTGATGATGATTTTCGTACAGAGGTACGCGCCGTCGTCGAGGTAGTAGTTCTCTTTCATCGCGGCGTGACCGGAGGTCTCGATCGCGAGCGGCGCGTTGATGCCCTGCTCGGTCAGCTCGAGCGCCTTATTGATCACGTTTTTATAGCCGCGGCGATAGCGATAATGCTTGCCGCCCAAGTGCTGTTCAATGAACTCGTTAAGTCCGGTCGAGGTGATGGAATCGGTGACGACCGTCGCACCGGGATTGCCCTCGAGCGCCAGACAGGATGCAAGCGCGACCAGACGGTTGCGGTTGATCTCGCTGCCGCTGCTGTCGACAGCGCCGCCGCGGTCAACGTCGGTATCAAAGATCACGCCGAGGTCGGCTTTGGACGAAAGCACCGCATTACAGATCGACTGCATCGCCGCCTCATTCTCGGGATTCGGGATATGGTTCGGGAACATTCCGTCGGGATCGAGGTAAACCGAACCGGATGTGTCCGCACCCAAAGGCTCCAGCACCTTGGATGCGTAGAAACCGCCCGCGCCGTTGCCGGCGTCGACGACGATATGGAAGCCGCTGAGCGGATGGTTATAATCGTCCGCGTTCACCTCACGGCAGATGATGTCGCGCAGATGCGCGGAGTAATGCTCCATATAGTTGACCTTTTCGACAGTTCCCTCACCCTGAGCAGGCTTGTCATCCGCCTGCGCATGCTCGAGGATCGCCTCGATATCCACGCCGTCCAAACCGCCGCCGCGGGTAAAAAATTTCAATCCGTTGCGGTTAAAGGGATGGTGGGACGCGGTGATCTGTACCGCCGCGTCACAGCCGAAATCAACGGTCGTCATGAACATCGACGGAGTTGAGCTGAGCCCGCAGTCATAGACCTTTGCGCCTGCCGCCGCGATGGTTTTGATCACGGTATTCGCGATGCGCTCGCCCGAAATACGGCAGTCGCGTCCGACGGAGATCGTCAGCTCGGATGCAGTTTTGCCGACCTTCTGCTCCGCCCAGAGGACAAAGCCTGCCGCCATGCGTGCGATGACGTCGTCGGTCAGGTTGACCGGCTCACCCGCGACGCCCTCGCTTGCGACGCCGCGAATATCCGTTCCGCTCTTAAAAATCTTATAGGTTTCGTTTAACATAATGCCCCTCCTATGGTCGATTTGTTGTCGCATCTATTCTACCAAATTATTCTGCGTTATGCAATACAATGCGCTGAAAATCCCCATATATTGCGGTTTTTTACAAGTCAAACACCCAGATATATGCGGCGCGGCGGGAATTTCGGCACATTTGCCAGTAAATCGCGGCTTTGGCGAAAAACCCTGTCTGCATTACCGAAAAAGGTTACAGATTCCCGCTTTTTTTGCAGGCGAGATTGTGAGGAATCACCATCTATATTTCTATTTCAGAATTATATTTCAGCATCCTTTGTTCGACTTGCACAAACGCAGAGGCATTTCTTTGTTGACATTTACGAAAAACGGGCTATAATAGAGAGCGTCAAGTCCGCTTGACAAAAACAGAAACAGAATAAAGGAGGGTTACTCAATGAAAACTGCGGTCATGAGTTTGCACGATATTGACGTTTCAGAGTTCCTCAAAATACTCGATACCTGCAAGGGCAACGTTTACCTTGTCACCCACGAGGGCGATAAGCTCAATCTGATGAGCAAGCTTAGCCAGCTGGTCGGTCTGTCCAGACTGATCGAGGGCGGCAAGATCACCGAAGCCTACGTCATCTGTGACAACAGAGAGGACGAAAGCAAACTGTTCCGTCTGAATATGTTCGGCGAAACAGCGTAACTGATTCAGCTTACTACTTTTTTCATGTTAATCTAAAAATCCTACGAAAAGGGCGTTCCGATTGGGACGTCCTTTTTGTGTGAGAAATCAAAGCGATTCCACTCAGCGTAGAATGAATCCACCCGCCGTGCCTTGACCGCAGCAATATATCAAAGTATCATTAAGACACAGAATACATCTGATGCAGGAGCAAAGGAGGAATAATATGAAAAAGGCTCTCTCATCCCTACTTGCGGTCGTCATACTGACGATTCTGCTCACAGCGTGCGGGAATGTCGCACATGTCACGCGGACAAAGGTCGACTCCGACTATTTCACACAGGAGGAGATCGATGACGCGATCGATGTGATCGTTGATTATTTCAGGCGTGAATTTGACGGCTGTACGCTAAACGAGATCCACTATATCGGCGACGAGCGTTTGTACCGCTTGAAACAGGATCCCGACAGCGTTGATATGATCGTACTGGAATCGACCTTTACGACCGGCGGTTACAGTGACGGCAGTTTGACGCCGAACACCACCTATGACGGCTACACGTGGACGCTGAGGCGCACGGACGGCGGCAAATGGACGCACAACATATATGAACACGGATTTGGTTAATGAGCGCCTCATGGCGCTCTTTCTTTTATCATCGACCGGCAATACGATCAAAATCTGCCTGATGATTTGACATCACCGTCACGCGGTAGTATAATTAACCTGAATTATTGTACTCGTACTGATTTCTGATTTGGGCGAATGAACCTTATGATCGGCAATCAGTACCAATCACAGGATGTGAAGGAATGAAAAAGATAAAAAAGCCGGTCTGGATCGCGATCCTGGTCGTTTGTATCGCCGTCGTTATCGGCGGGGCGATCTTTTTGATCAACTATTTCAAGCCGCCTGTTGAGGATTCTCTCAGCCGCGACGACTTTACCGAGGCTGTCTCCGAGACCGAGGCGACCGAGGCGCCGACTGCCGCCCCGACTGTCGCCGAGACCGCAAAGCCCACCGAAAAGCCGCTGAGCACCTACGGTCAAAAGCTCTCCGACCCGCCCGAGGACTGGTCGACCCTCAGCTTTGACGAGCTGATGAAAAAGAATTCCGATATCTACGCGTGGCTGTATGTGCCGAATACGAACGTCGATTATCCCGTCTGCCAAAGCTCCGACGGCAACGATGATTTCTACCTCGACCACAACATCTACCGCCAGTACCAGTTTTCCGGCACGATCTACTCCCAGACCCTCAACAAGCGCGATTTCACCGATCCCGTTACCGTGCTGTACGGACACAATATGCTCAACGGCTCGATGTTCGCCTCGCTGCACAACTTTGAGGACAAGGACTTTTTTAAGAAAAACAATACCATGTTTGTCTATACCAAGGACAAGCTGCTGACCTATCTGATCTACTCCGCCTATACCTACGACGATCGCCACATTCTCTACTCGTTCAATATGGATAACGAAGAAGCGCTGAAACGGTATCAGGAATCTACCCTTGATCCCCACACCTACGAGGGTCAGGTGCGCGAGGGCGTCACGCTCGATAAGGACAGCAAGATCCTCACGCTGAGCACCTGCTCAAACGGCGGGGGCAATACACGTTATTTAGTACAGGGGGTGTTAGTCGATGTCAAACAGCGAAACGCACAATAACATGCCTGAGACCGACAGCGAATATCCCGCGCTTGAGGAGGATATGAAGGCAGAGCTTGCAGAAAAGCAGACGCCGTCTGAAACGCCCGAGCGCCGACTGCACAGCAAGGATACCGAGGAGTTCGATTATATCATCCCCGATATGCGCAAAAAGAAGCACAAAAAGAAGCGAATAAGCGCAGCTGAAAGCAGTCCGACCGATGAAGAGATGGACGACTTTGTCTTTGCATCGCCGAAAAAGCGTAAGCATAAAAAGCACAGAAAAAAGTGGCCGCTGTGGCTGAAGATCCTCGTCATCGTCGTCAGCGTCATTCTTGCGCTGGTCATCGCAGTGACCGCATCCTATTTCATCATGAAAGATATCGGCAGAAAAGCGCTGCATAACTACGACGATATCGATATCACGATCCCGCTGCAGGACGAAAGCGGCAAGGACGCCGCAAACGTCATGGACAAGGGCCGCACGATCAAATACGGCGGCAAGACCTATCGTCTGAACGAGGATATCATGGCGGTCACCTTCATCGGTTATAATGAAGGTCAAGTCGGCGAAAGCGACAACTACATGGCGGACGCGATCTACATCGCCGCGATCGACGACCATACCGGAAAAACCACCATCCTCGGCATCTCGCGCGATACCATGCTGGACGTCGACGTCTATTCCGCGGACGGAAAATTCATCGACACCGAAACGACCCAGCTCTCCTACGCCTATTCCTACTCGAGCGAAAAGGTGAAAGGCGGCGCGAACGTCAACACCTCGCTCTCAAGGCTGTTCTTCGGTCTGCCATTGAACAGCTATTTTGCGATCGATCTCAATTCGCTTGAGGATTTCAATGAGGCTGTCGGCGGCGTGACCCTGACCTCCAAGATGGAGTTTGTATCCAAAGAGACCGGCGAGACGGTGCACGTCGGCGAAACCGTAACGCTCAGGGGCAGCGACGTCAGAACCTATGTCCAGTCCAGAGATCTGGAGAAGCTCGATTCCAACAACGACCGTATGGATCGCCAGCAGCAGTATATCACTGCACTGCTCTCGTCCATCGTTCCCGCCGCGAAAAAGGATCTGGGCACTGTGACACGGCTGTTCGGTGTCGTCAACGACAAAGCCGATACCACCATTGATCTGCCTCAGGTGACCTACCTCGCCTCCGCCGCACTGACAAAACTCAAAAGCGCAGGCGAGATCGAGTTTGTCCGACTCAGCGGCAAGATCAAAGCCGGCGAACACGCCGAGATGTACCTGAGCGATAAGGACGTCCTGGAGACCATGCTCAAGGTGTTCTATACGCCGGTGGAGTGACAGACAGTTTGGAGTGAGGAGTTAGGAGTTATTTCTCACAAAACTGCATATAACACAAGGGCACTGACTTAACCGTCAGTGCCTTCTTTTTTGATTATACGTAACAAGATAACAGAACATAAAGAAAAGGGATACCAACATTTAAGCCGGTATCCCATTTGTTCTTTTATTAAGGTCAGTCGGAGCCAACTCCTAACTCCTAACAATAAGGAATTACCCGTGGATCACGACCGGGGTGCCGACGGATACATTGTTGTAGATCTTCTTGACCGCATCATACGGGGTGTTGACACAGCCGTGCGAGCCGTTGCCCTTGTAGATATCGCCGCCGAAGCTCGAACGCCACGACGCATCATGGATACCGTAGCTGCTGCCGATGAACGCCATCCAGTAATCAACATAGCTGACATAGTCAGCGCCGACAAGTGATACGCTGCGCGCCTTGTTGTTGATGTAGTAGGTACCGGTAGGCGTGTCGGAGGAGTTATTGTTGCCGGTGACGACAGGAGTGGATACAAAAACGTCGTTATCGATGATATACCACAGGTGCTGTTCGCTGATGTCGATCTCGATGTAGGTGTCGCCTACGCTCGCGCCGAACTTGTTCGCGACGATCTTGGTATTGAGCGTCTTGGTCATACCGAGGATCTTGGTCTTTGCCTTGCCGACGATGCGATAGGGTCTGACTCTGAGATAAACGGTGGTGCCGGTCTTGAACTTGCCGGTGGTGAAAGAGGTCTTTGCGGTGTTGCCCAGCGACTTGTATTTTTTGTTATCCAGTGAATAAGAGATCTGGTACGCGGTCGCGTAGCGATTCTTTGTCCAGGAGAAGATACCCCTGTTCACGCGCGAGGTCGTGCCGTTGTTAGCGGGCGCAGAAAGCCCGCAGAGGGTTTTGATCTGCGCGGCAGAGCTTCTGACATAGCCGCGGGTATCCTTTCGGTAAGTCATGATCTTGTAGTAGTAAGCGTAGCCGGGTTTGACATTCTTGTCCTTGAACTCGGTGACGTTGCCCTTGAGGTACTTATACGGCGTCCATTTGCCCTGGTACTGACGCAGGATCAGATAGCCGTCGATATAGTAAACGCGCTTCCATTTCAGGACGGTGGCGTTGGTATCGTTGGACTTGAGCGTGAAGCTTGTCACAGGCTTGGGATAGGTCGCGATCGTGACGTTGGAGGATAATCCGTAGCTCGTTTTTCCGCCGTCCTCGGCAAAGGGGACGACGTAGAAGCGGTATTTTGAGCCTTGCTTTAAGTTATTGACCGTCAGCGTGTTCTTGCCCTTGACGGTCGTCAGCAGCTTTTTTGGGGCGTCGGCCGTTGTCATATCGCGCCAGTAAATGCGGTAGCCTTCCGCCGCGGCGAGATTGTCCCATTTCAGAACGATGCGGTTGTTGTACGCATTGTCGCGGTGCGCGTTAACGTCCACCTTCAGCTCGGGGATGACGCCGGTCTCGGCAAGCTCGGCAGACTTTTTCTCGGGAACGGTTTCTTCCTCAGCAGCAACTTCTTCGGGGAGAGCGGCTTCCTCTGCTTCCAGAGAATCGGAAGTGGCTTCCTCTGTCGCGGGTTCTTCCTGCAGCTCGTCGTGCGCGTCGGCAAAGACGTCGCCGGGCTCGCTCTCAGCGGAGCTCTCCTCATCCGCAAGCGCGTTGTCGGATTCAGCACCTGCTGCGCTTTCAGTCGCGGCAGGAGTGGTTTCGGCAGCGGTATCGTCGCTCTGTGCCGCAGTTGCGGGCATCACAATGACCGCACTGAGCAGCATGATGAGCACCATCACTGCCGACAGTAAGCATTTCAGTTTCTTGTTCAAGTTGATTCCTCCGTTTTTACATCGTCTGTAAACTATATGTCAGGGTTTCTGTTTTATGATTCATTTTAAATCAAGTGACAATCAGTCGATAAACTCGATCTCGTTATTGTCCATGCTCTTGATACGCGCGAGGGATTCTACCCGAACGCCCATATCGCGGATCATCTGTCCGCCTTTCTGATACGCCTTCTCGATCACGATGCCCGCGCCGACAATGGTCGCTCCCGCGTGCTGGATCAGCTCGATCAAACCATGCAGCGCCGAACCCATCGCGAGAAAATCGTCGATGATCAGCACCTTGTCCTCGGGCTTTAAGAAGTCTTTCGACACGATGATGTCATAGTTGCGCTTATGGGTGAAGGACTCGACCTTGGATGTATAGACGTCGTTGGCGATATTGACGGTCTTGTTCTTCTTGGCAAATACCACCGGCACGCCGAACTCCAATGCAACGATGCAGGCGATACCGATACCCGATGCTTCGATGGTGAGGATCTTGGTGATCTCGTCATCCTTGTACAGTCGTTTGAACTCTTTGGCAAGCTCTGCGATAAAGGTGCAGTCGATCTGGTGGTTGACAAAGCTGTCCACCTTGAGAATGTTGCCTTCGCGGACGATACCGTCTTTGCGGATCCTGTCTTCCAATAATTTCATTCTGAACCCTCCAAAACAAGCTAATAATACCATATTTATAGCGTTATACAGCATGATAATACTACATTTTGTGACAGATAGCAAGCGTTTTTTAGAATTTTCTATAAAGTTTTTCCGCCGTCCTTGACCGCGCGGAGAATGTTCGATATAATCTGTACAGAAACGATAAGGAGATGACCTAATGACAGACATCGAAATCGCCCAGAGCTGTACCATGCAGCCGATCTCGCAGGTCGCAAAGGCTGCCGGGATCGACGAGGAATATCTGGAGTATTACGGAAAATATAAGGCAAAGCTGAGCCTCGACATACTGAAAACAGAGGCGTCCGACGGCAAGCTGATCCTGGTCACCGCGATGACCCCCACCCCTGCGGGCGAGGGCAAGACAACGACGACCATCGGGCTTGCGGACGCAATGAAGCAGCTCGGCAAAAACGTTTCGGTCGCCCTGAGAGAACCCTCTCTCGGACCTGTATTCGGCATCAAGGGCGGCGCTGCCGGCGGCGGCTACGCTCAGGTCGTTCCGATGGAGGACATCAACCTGCATTTCACCGGCGACTTTCATGCGATCGGTGCGGCGAACAACCTGCTCGCCGCGATGCTCGACAACCATATCTATCAGGGCAACAGCCTGAATATCGACCCCCGCAGGATCACATGGAAACGCTGTGTCGATATGAATGACCGCCAGTTACGGTATGTCACCGACGGTCTGGGCGGCAGGGTCAACGGCGTCCCGCGTGAGGACGGCTACGATATCACCGTCGCCTCCGAGATCATGGCGATCCTGTGTCTTGCTGATTCTATCGCAGATCTCAAAAAACGTTTGTCGAAAATCATCGTCGGCTATACCTATGATGAAAAGCCCGTTACCGCGGGCGACCTGAAGGCGCAGGGCGCGATGACCGCGCTCCTCAAGGATGCGATCAAGCCCAATCTGGTGCAGACATTGGAGGGAACTCCCGCCTTTGTCCACGGCGGACCGTTCGCGAATATCGCCCACGGATGCAACTCCGTGACCGCGACCAAGATCAGCCGCAAGCTATCCGACTACACCGTGACGGAAGCAGGCTTCGGCGCGGATCTCGGCGCAGAGAAGTTTCTCGACATCAAGTGCCGTTACGCGGGCATGAAGCCCGACGCGGTCGTCATCGTCGCCACCATCCGTGCCTTAAAGATGCACGGCGGCGTCGATAAGAAAAATCTCGCTCCCGAGAACCTCGAGGCGCTCGAAAAGGGTCTGCCCAATCTTCTGCGCCACGTAGATAATATCAAGAATGTATACAACCTGCCCTCCGTCGTCGCGCTGAATCGTTTTCCGACAGATACCGACGCCGAGGTGCAGATGGTCATCGACAAGTGCCGCGAGCTGGGCGTCAACACCGTGCTGTCCACCGTATGGGCGGACGGCGGCGCAGGCGGTATCGAGATGGCAAAGGAGGTCGTCCGCCTCTGCGAGGAGGAGTCTAACGAGAACTTCCGCTTCGCCTATGAACTTGATCAGCCTGTCGAAAAGAAGATCCGCGATGTCGCAAAGGGCGTCTATCGTGCAAAGCACGTCGCCTTTTCTGCCAAAGCTGAGAAGGAGATCAAGAAGCTCACCGATCTGGGCTACGGCGGTCTGCCCGTTTGTATTGCAAAGACGCAGTACAGCTTTTCGGACGATATGACCCTGCTGTGTGCGCCCGAGGACTTCGTCATCCACGTTAAAGATGTGCGCCTCTCTGCGGGAGCGGGCTTCATCGTCGTCCTCACCGGCGACATCATGACCATGCCCGGACTGCCGAAATCTCCTGCCGCCGAGCGCATCGACGTCAGCGATGACGGCGTGATCAGCGGTCTGTTCTGATACAGGATGGATGCGCGCATCATTTTTCAGGATGATCACATCATCGTTGCGGTAAAGCCATACGGCGTGCTGAGTGAAGCGCATGATACACAGCCGAATCTGCCGGCGATCCTCCGCGAACAATGCGGATGCGAGGTCTATCCCGTCCATCGTCTGGATAAGACAACACATGGCGTTATGGTATTTGCCAAGACGCGCGAATCCGCCGCGAAGCTGTCCGCGCTGATCCAAAAAGGAGAGGTGAAAAAAACCTATCTTGCTGTCGTGGAAGGCGTCCCCGAGGAGCGCGGCGAGATGACCGATCTGTTGTACTTTGACCGCTCGAAAGGCAAAAGCTACGTCGTGCGCCGCGAGCGAAAGGGCGTCAAGCAAGCGAGCTTGATTTATGAGCGGCTGCGTACCGGTGAGCTGAACGGCGTCATGGTATCAAAAGTACGCATCCGTCTGCTGACGGGACGCACTCACCAGATCCGCGTGCAGTTCGCCTCAAGGCAGATGCCGCTGGTCGGCGACCGCCGCTACGGCAGTCATATCGACGTGAAAAATATCGCCCTGTGTGCCGCAGAGCTGCATTTTCCCCACCCGATCACGGGCGAAAAGCTGTGCTTCACCTGCAGTCCCGAAGGATTTCCGATCTAACAAAAATCCCCGCTGAGCATTCAGCGGGGTTTGTCATTATAGCATATCTTTGTTCTGAAAAATGCCGGTTTTCTCGATCATCTTGCAGAACGGCAGTCCCAGTACGATCAGCACTGCCAGCTCGCCGAGGGCGACACAGCCTCCCTGTACCAGAAAATCGGTGAAGTTGAAGCTGAGGTTGCCGACAAAGAAAAAGTCGATCTCAAAGCCGACGATCAGACCGTTCCATAACGCGGGCATCAGTGCGGCGGCAATCGGCAGGGTCTTGAAGCGCACATTCCTGAGACCGTACATCGTCAAGGCGGCGATCAGGCTCGCGAGCGAGCCGAAGATCATGTCGTAGAATCCCAACCCCGCGGTCACGGAGCTGATGTTGGCGATCACACAGCCTATCGTGAGTCCCGGTATCGCGACCGGTGTGAATACTGCAAGCATGGTGAGCACCTCTGCGATGCGGAACTGGACTGCCATCGACGCTGTGCCGGGCAAGAGCAGGTTTTGACCGACTGTCAGCACCGCATAGAGTGCGGCGATGACTGCCGCTTGTGTCAGGCGGACTAAGTTTTTGTTTCTCATATTCTTTTTTCTCCCTAGTTTTGATTTAGGCGGCGGTAATGCAGTAGATTTTACCGTGCCAAGTCAGGATGGTTTCGAACTGACCGAGGGTTATCATACCATAAAACATCGGGATTGTAAAGAACATTTTTATAGGTGCGCCACGCTATAATTTGCCCGGCTTTTCTGCGATTCGCACCGCGTCAACCGAAAAGAGGCTTCCCGCAGGAAGCCTCTTTTAACCTATTCAGCTTAGTACTGATACGGATACGCCTTGACCTTTGTGCCGGAATCTGCGGTGTAGCCCTGGTTGCGGGTGACGCCGAGGGCGAGGTCGATGGTCTGGTGACCGCCGTTGCCGTCGTTGAAGATGATATAGTTATATCTGCCGGTCGGCACGGAGATGCTCCAGTAGTCGCCGTTCTTGGTGCAGGCTTTGCCCGGCCATGCGGAGAGCTTATCGGAATCGCTGTTATAGACATAAGCGTTGATGTTGCCCCAGCCGGAGGGAGCCTTGAAGCGCACGGTGATGTTATCACCGGGGTAGAAGTTCGCGACTGCGGTGTTGAACGCGGTGTAGGCGGCATTCAGCGTATCGTAGTCGGCATTCTCCTTATACGCCTTCTTGAGCGCCTGATACTGGTCGTAGGATGCGAGTACCCAGTACTTATCGAGGGCAGACTTCGCCTGCGTGCGCAGGGTAGTGAGGTCTGCGCCGGTCTCGGCGAGGTCTGTGTCAGTGACGATCTCGTACTCATATTCTTCGCCGGTAGAGGCGAGCGCGGTCTCTGCGGGGAACTTCTTGATCAGGTCAGCGAGCTTGCGCTGGATGCAGGTCGCATCAACGATGGTCAGCTTGCCGTCAGCGTCAACATCGCCGCGCTTCTGCGCCGCACTGTCGAGCTGCTTGAGATCTGCAAGCCAGCGCTGGACAGCAGTCGCGTCTACGACGGTGACGATACCGTCATCGTCTACATCGCCCCAGAGGATGTCGTCCTGCTTTTCGGTTGCAGGCGGGAAGGTCGGCAGCGGACCGTAGGTGGGTCTCTGTGTCGGTGCCTGAGTCGGAGCCTCGGTCGCCTTTTCGGTCGCCTTTTCGGTGGGTTTTTCGGTCGGCTGATTCTGCGCAGAGGTGGTCTGCGGTACGATATAGGTCGCCCACGGATAGGTGCTGTTGGAATAGGTGTTGGTGCCGTAGAAGATGGTCGCGTCGTCGTAGACCTCTACGATGTAGCCCTCGCTGTTCTGCAGGGTAGTATCGTCGATACGGGTAGTGCGGTTCTGGATATCGCGCACGCCGCCGACAGAGGAAACGTGGAGCATGGTTGCCGCTGCATTATTATCGTTATCGTAGTTCAGCTGCAGGCTGTACTTGAAATGGGTATGTCCGGTGACAAAAACCACCTCGGGATGGTTCTTGAGGATAGTCTGGAGCTTGGTAGTCGCGGTGTTGCCGAATTTCAGCGGGATATTGTAGATCGGTTTGTCCTTCTGATCGCCTGCGCCCCACTTGTAGAAGTTTGCGTGCTCGAAGATAAAGACGTTCTTACCGTCGTTCTTGTAGGCGTTGAGCTTGTTCTCGAGCCAGGTCAGCTGAGCATCGGAGAATTCGTTGTTCGCGTCGGTATAGAAGCCGCCCTCGAGCGCCATCAAGAGGAAATGGTCGCCTGTCGTCGGCTCGGTGATCTCATAATATGCCTTGTCGGAATCGATGGTCGCTTTGGTGGAATCCAGACCCGTTACCGCGACAAAGTAGCGCGAGCCGGATTTCCAGTCGCGGGGTGTTTTGGAGGAATCCTTCTCATAGTTCCACAGTTCGTGGTTACCGATCGCCTCGTAGATCGGATTTACATAGTCGCTCTCGGCGAGGATATGCAGATAGCGGTTCCACTCGGAGGCATAGAAGTTGTTATTGCCGGAGTTCAGATCGTTGCGCTGGTTGTTGACATGGTCGCCGTTCGTGATAATGAAGTCGACCTTTCTCGCTGCAGCGGTATTGAAAGCATTCTTCAGATGCTGTTCGTCATAGGGGTATTTGGGCGTCCAGCCGTCGTACGCCTTGCCCTGAGGGGAATTCTCCTCCATATGGAAGTCGGAATAGTTCGCAAAGCTGTACAGCAGATCCTTGTCGGTCTTGCCGAGCTTCTTATTGGCAGGAATGTTGTAGACCGCCGCCGCACTTGCTACGGTGCGGTTGGTGCCGGTGACCGCGATGACCTTGGTCGCCTTGGCGGGGATAGCGGTATAGGCGGGCATGGTGTAGCTGCCCGAGCCGTTCGAGAAGGTCGCAATCGGTTCAAAGTTATCGAGTGCCTTGGTATCGTCCGCCCAGTACAGCGAGGTACTGCCCGAGCCGCCCGAGAGGGTGATCGTGCCCTCAGCAAAGCCCTTCGTTCCCGAATTGCTGCCCGAGAAGTTGTAGTTGATGGTCGGGGTCGCCGCGGTAGTGCTGATGACGAACGCACTGCAGACGAGCGCCATGGTCAGCAGAACGGACAGAATAACGATGATTCTTTTCTTCATATGGTCCACTCCTTTATGATAGTCATGCCCCGTGATGGGAAAACGCGTAGTTATACATCTATATTGTAGCACAAGCGGTCATTGAAAAAAAGAGGTAAAATACATTTTGTGAATAACCGCTAATTCAAGGCACATGAATGTGTGCAAGTTGCTCTTTGACAATTTACACCGAAAAGAAAAAGGGCCGCCGAAAGGCAGCCCTCTCTATCATTATATACCTTCCAACCAGTATATAAATCAAGCGATTTTGTGCTTCTTATTTCTTCGCTTTTTTCTTAGCCTTTTTCTTACCCGTGACAGGCTCTTCCTCGTCGAGCATTCTGCCCTTGCCGAGCATAACGTTCGTCAGGATGCCGAGGATCAGCGCGCACGCAACAGTGGTCAGGGTGATCTTGCCGAAGGTCAGGGTGAAGCCGCCGACGCCCGCGATCAGGATAACCGATGCGGTGAACAGGTTGCGGTTGTCGTCGAGGTCGACCTTCTGGAGCATCTTCAGACCGGATACTGCGATGAAGCCGTAGAGGGCTACGCACACGCCGCCCATGACACAGCTCGGGATGGTGCTGAGGAACGCAACGAACGGAGCGATGAAGGAGATCAGGATCGCCTCGCAAGCCGCAACGATGATGGATGCGACGGATGCGTTCTTGGTGATCGCGACACAGCCGATGGACTCGCCGTAGGTGGTGTTGGGGCAGCCGCCGAAGAGAGCGCCCGCCATAGAGCCGATGCCATCGCCCAGCAGGGTGCGGTCAAGACCCGGATCCTCGAGCAGGTCGGTCTCGATGATGGAAGAAAGGTTCTTATGGTCAGCGATATGCTCCGCGAATACAACGAATGCAACCGGGATATAAGCGACCGCGATGGTGCCGATATAGCTGCCGGAAATCTCGCCGAACGCACCGAACGCCTTGAGGAAGGTAAAGTCGGGCAGCGCGATGAAGGAGCTGAAGCTGATGTTCTGGAAGAGGCTGGTGAACGCGGTGTACTGGATGACCATGAGGCTCGGGTTGCCGGTCCACTTCCCGATGAAGTAGAAGATCGTCGCACAGGCATAGCCCGCGAGGATACCGATGATAAACGGTATCAGCTTCATCATCTTTTTGCCGAATACCGAACACAGCATGACGACCGCTAAGGTCAC
Organism: uncultured Ruminococcus sp.; assembly: GCA_902776185.1. Taxonomy (GTDB): domain Bacteria; phylum Bacillota; class Clostridia; order Oscillospirales; family Acutalibacteraceae; genus Ruminococcoides. The sequence continues at coordinate 34,433 of CACYPH010000001.1, read as the reverse complement.
CAGACCGCAGATGATCGCAACATAGGGCGAGCCGGGAACGGTAGTACCGGTGATGGTGCCGTCCTCAGCAACGTTGACAGTGATCGAAGAATCGACGTTGCCGTCTGCATCCAGCGCAACATTCTGCGTACCGATGGTGCCGTCTTCGTTGACGGTCTGGACGGTCTGGACGGTAACATTGGACATATCGACGTCCTTGGTATAGTTAGCCTTGCTCAAATCGCCGATCGCGTTGCCCGCGAGCGACAGACCGATGATCGCAACGATGGGTCCGATAACAACAGCAGGCATGATCTTAGAGATCCACTTGACGCCCGCGCCCTTGACGATCAGGGCGATAACGACGTAGACAAGACCTGCGAGCACAGCGCCGATGATCAGTCCGAGGAAGCCGAGCGCCACTGTAGCCGCACCGGTGAACGCCGCTGCCATCGAGCCGAGGAACGCAAAGGATGAGCCGAGGAATACGGGGCTCTTGCCCTTGGTGAACGCCACATAGACCAGTGTGCCGACGCCTGCGCCGAAGAGCGCCGCGGAGGTGCTCATGCCGTTGCCGACGATCATCGGGACAGCAATGGTCGCCGCCATGATCGCAAGCAGCTGCTGGAACGCAAAGACGATCAACTGGCTGAACTTGGGCTTGTCCTTGACATTGTAAATCATTTTCATTTCAGATTTCCCCCTAATTTATTATAGTTAGGAGTGATGAGTGAGGAGTGAGGAGTTTTGTTACACAAACGCGAAGCAGATAAAGCTTTTGTCGTGTATTAACTCCTAACTCCTAATTCCTAACTCCTAATTCTTAACATAGATCTTGACCGCTTCTTCGTCGTCGGTTTCTCTTAGTCTGACAGCAACGACCTCTTCGGTGGAGGTCGGGATGTTCTTGCCGACGTAGTTGGCTTTGATCGGCAGCTCGCTGTGGCCGCGATCGATCAGCGCGCACAGTTGGATCTTCTGCGCCCTGCCCAGCTTCATCACCGCGTCCAGAGCGGCGCGGGCAGTCCGACCGGTGTAGATCACATCGTCCACCAGCACCACCGTCTTGCCCGCAACATCAAAGTCGACCTTACTGTCCTTGACGGTCGGGGTCTCGCTGACAAGGCTCAGGTCGTCGCGGTAGAGGGTGATATCCAGCTCGCCGACCGGTACCCGTGTACCGTCGATCGCCTCGATATTCTGCGCCAGCCGATATGCCAGCGGTACGCCGCGGGTGCGGATACCGATCAGGCAGAGGTTCTCGGTGCCGTGATTCTTTTCTATGATCTGGTGCGCAATCCGCCGCAGGATCCGCGAGAGATCCTCCGGGGACAACAGCGTGGATTTGTATTCCATCACATACCTCGTTTAAGGCTTTCCCCCGAGGGGAAGGCAATAAAAAAGCCCTGTCCGATGCGGACAAGGCACAATACACTCAGGACTTCACCGTTATCAGAACCTTGTCGGCATCTCAGTACCGACTTAAAAGTACTTTGTTGGGACTTATGATACACCTTTTCACAGAGGCTATACTTGCATAAGGGAATTAAAACGGATTTTTTTGAAAAACCGTGATTCTGACGAAAGTTCCGCTCTCCCATGCGGTTTTGACTGTGAAGTTCTTGACAACACAGGCGTAATTTTGTAATATAGATAGTTGTAAACCGTGAATACCGCAGGAGGTAAATGATGAAAAATACCGAAAAAACCATGGAAAAAATCGTCGCTCTGTGCAAGGGCAGAGGCTTTGTCTATCCCGGTTCTGAGATCTACGGCGGCCTTGCCAACACCTGGGACTACGGTCCCTTGGGCGCTGAGCTGAAAAATAATATCAAAAAGGCGTGGCTCAAAAAGTTCGTACAAGAGAACAAGTACAACGTCGGGCTCGACTCCGCGATCTTGATGAATCCCCAGACATGGATCGCTTCGGGTCACTTAGGCGGCTTCTCCGACCCCTTGATGGACTGCAAGGAATGCAAGACCCGTCATCGCGCCGACAATCTGATCGAGGACTTCGACGGCACCAACGTCGCGGGCTGGTCAAACGAGCAGATGATGGACTACATCCGCGACAAGGGCATCACCTGCCCGAACTGCGGCAAAAGTAACTTCACCGACATCCGTCAGTTCAACCTGATGTTCAAGACCTTCCAGGGCGTCACCGAGGACACTAAAGCCGAGCTGTATCTGCGCCCCGAGACTGCGCAGGGTATTTTCGTCAACTTCGCGAACATCCAGCGCACTACCCGCAAAAAAGTTCCCTTCGGCGTCGCTCAGGTCGGCAAATCCTTCCGCAACGAGATCACGCCCGGCAACTTCATCTTCCGCGTGCGCGAGTTCGAACAGATGGAGCTGGAATTCTTCTGCAAGCCCGGCACCGACCTCGAGTGGTTCGACTACTGGCGCTCTTACTGCCGCGACTTCCTCTACGGTCTCGGCATCAAGGAGGAGAATCTCAGACTGCGCGATCACGAGAAAGAGGAGCTGAGCTTCTACTCGAAAGCGACCACCGACTTTGAGTACCTCTTCCCGTTCGGCTGGGGCGAGCTGTGGGGCATCGCAGACCGCACCGACTACGACCTGACCCAGCATCAGAACACCTCCGGCAAGGATCTGAGCTACTTCGATCCGACCGATAACTCCCGCTACATCCCCTACGTCATCGAGCCGTCGCTGGGCGTAGAGCGACTGTTCCTGACCGTCATGACCGAAGCGTACGACGAGGAGCTGGTCGACGAAGCAAAGAACGATACCCGCGTGGTATTAAGACTGCATCCGTTCTTAGCACCCTTCAAAGCAGCGGTACTGCCGCTTTCTAAGAAACTCGGCGAGCAGGCAGGAGCATTGGCAGACGAGCTGTGCAAGAGCTTCCCCATCGACTACGACGACGCCGGCTCAATCGGCAAGCGCTATCGCCGTCAGGACGAGATCGGCACGCCGTTCTGCATCACCTACGACTTTGAGTCGCTCGAGGACAACTGTGTAACCGTCCGCGACCGCGACACCATGCAGCAGGAGCGCGTCGCCATCGCCGACCTCGAAGCCTATATCGCCGAGAGGATCAAGTTTTAGGCTTCCTTTGGTAAAGGGAGCTGTCGCCAAAGGCGACTGAGGAATTGTATATTTGAGCAACGCGACCAACCATAAAAAAACAACAGCCCGACAGGTTTTATCGCCTGTCGGGTTATTTGTTTATATGAGGTTTTCGTATTCATCGAATTTGTACGCCAGCGCGTCTGCAGAATGCGCGTCGGAGGATAATACCAGCTCTCCCCCGTGCACCTTGATGTAGTCGATGATCTCCCTGCTCGGGTAAGGCGAAGTCCGATAGCCACGGCTGATCGCGCCCATGTTGATCTCGAACGGCACGCCGGTTTTCAGCAATTCATCCGCTGCCGCTTTCCACGCCGCAACATAGCGTGGGTGGGTCACGTCGATCAGATCCGTGCGTTCCGAAAACTTGCTGATCAGGTCGAAATGCCCAATGATGTCACAGCCGGTTTTGTTCACCACATCAGCGACCGTGCAGAAGTATTCCTCGCACAGGGCATAGATATCCCCGCCGAAGTATTTTTGAGCAGCGTCCGTCAATATCTCGGGCGTTTCATCCACGGGGATATAGTCGCAGCCGCACTTGATATAATGCACCGAACCGATAACATAGTCAAAATCGTCGGTCGGGTAATCGCTGTAGTAATCCTGCTCCACGCCGCAGAGGACATGGATGCGGTCATAATATGCCGCACGCAGATAGCGCAGCTCGGCGATATAGCGCGGGATATCCTCCTTCTGCATACAGTAGGAGGTATCGAAAAAGGTATAGCTGTGACCGCTGATCCCGATGGTGGAAAGTCCCTTGTCGATCGCGGCTTTCACCATTTCCTCAGGGGTGTCCGCACCGTCACAATAGGTCGTATGACAATGAAGATCCTTATTTATCACCGGTCATCTTCTCCTGCTTGACTTTTTTGTCGATCACGTGGCGCGAAGCAAGCTCCTTGTGGATATCCTCCAATGTAATGCCCTGCTCGATCATCAGCACCATCGTGTGATAGCACAGATCGGCGATCTCGTAGATGGTCTCGGGCTTATCCTCGGCTTTGGCGGCGATGATGACCTCGGTGCATTCCTCGCCGATCTTCTTGAGGATCTTATCCACGCCTTTCTCAAAGAGATAGGTGGTGTAAGAGCCCTCCTGCGGGTCAGTCTTGCGTCCGCGGATCAGCTCCATCAGTCCCTCGTAGCTGAACTCATGGAGATCGTCACTTTCCCAAACGGGATTTTCAAAGCACGAGGTGGTGCCGAGGTGGCACGCGGGCCCGTCAGGCTCGACCATGACGACCAGTGCATCTTTGTCACAATCGGCGGTGATGCTGACGATATGCTGGTAGTTGCCGGAGGTCTCGCCCTTGAGCCACAGTTCCTGACGCGAGCGGCTCCAAAAACAGGTCAGACCCTTTTTCATGGAGATTTTCAGGCTCTCCCGATTCATATATGCGAGGGTGAGGACGCGTTTACTGACGCTGTCCACCACGATCGCGGGGATCAGGCCTTTTTCGTCAAATTTCAGTTCATCTATATTGATCATGGTAGTTCTCCTTTGCGGGAGGAGCAAGCCCCTCCCCTACATTATAATCGTGTCGGGATGCCGCTGTCAGCCATCGCGCGTTTGAGATCGGCGATCTTGACCTCGCCGAAGTGGAAGATCGACGCCGCCAATCCTGCATCAACTTTTGGAAGAGTCTGAAACAAGGATAAAAAATCGTCGATTTTTCCTGCGCCGCCCGAGGCGATCACAGGGACGTTCACGACCCTGCACACAGCGTCGAGCATCTCGATGTCAAAGCCGCCCTTGACGCCGTCGGTATCGATGGAATTAAGGACGACCTCGCCCGCACCGTTATCGACGCAGCGTTTGATCCAGCCGATCGCCTCCATACCGGTATCGACTCTGCCGCCCTTGGCAAATACGCGAAACTCGCCGTCGACGCGCTTGACGTCCGCGGAGATAACCACGCACTGGTCGCCGTATAGCTTCGCCGCCTCATACACGAGGTCGGGGTTGCGGATCGCGCCGGAGTTGACGGATACCTTGTCCGCGCCGCATTTGAGGACACGGTCAAAGTCCGCGACGGTGTTAATCCCTCCTCCGACGGTAAGGGGGATAAAAACACAGCGCGCTGTTTCTGTTAATATATCGGTGAAAAGCGCGCGCCCCTCAGCCGACGCGGTGATATCATAGAACACCAGCTCGTCTGCCCCGCAGGAGCTGTAGTATTTCGCAAGCTCTACGGGCGAGGCGACGTCGGATAATCCCTCAAAATTCACGCCCTTGACCACGCGTCCGTTCTTGACGTCGAGGCAGGGGATGATGCGTTTGGTGATCATTGTACCGCCTTCACCGCCTCTCTGAGGTCGATCGCGCCGGTGTAATATGCCTTGCCGATGATCGCGCCGTACATCTTCATGTCATTGAGCGCAAGCACGTCGTCCATCGACGATACGCCGCCCGACGCGGTGATATTCACCTGATAGCGGCGATTCATCGTGCGGTAGAGGTCGAGGTTCGTGCCTTTCATCGCGCCGTCGCGGGAGATATCGGTGCAGATGATGGTTTTGACGCCGATCTGCTGCATCTTCTCAAAGAATTCGTCGGCGGTCACCTGAGAGCGCTCGAGCCAGCCTTTGACGGCGATATAACCGTCGCGGATATCTGCGCCCACAGCGATCTTTTCGCCGTATTTTGCCACAGCCGCCGAAAGGAAATCTTCGTCCTCCACAGCCGCCGTTCCAAGGATGACGCGGTCGATACCGGCGTCGAGGTACTTTTCGACAACCTCCATAGAGCGGATGCCGCCGCCGATCTCACAAAACAGGCCAGCCTGCTTTTTTATTTTTATTACCGTATCGAAGTTTGGAGTATTGCCGTCCTTTGCGCCCTCCAGATCAACGATGTGGATCGCCGTCGCGCCGCAGTCCTTGAAATCGAACGCGATCTCGACGGGGTTGTCGGAATAGACGGTCATCTGATCGTAGTCGCCCTTGAACAGGCGGACCGCCTTGCCGTCTACAATATCAATAGCGGGAAATAAAATCATAGGTTGCTCCTTAAATCTCGCAGAATGCTCTGAGGATATTCAGCCCCACGTCGCCGGATTTTTCGGGGTGGAACTGGCATCCGTAGACGTTGCCGTTCTCGACCGACGCGGTCAGCTCGGCGCTGTATTCCGCGGTCGCGGTCGTGCTTTCGGCACAGTCGGCGGCGTAGTAGGAATGGACAAAGTACACGCAGTCGCCCTCGCTGATATACTTGAACAGCTTAGACGGTTTTTTGAAGTTCAGGGCGTTCCAGCCGATGTGCGGGATCTTTAATCCACGTTCGATCACCTCAGAAATCGGTCTGATATTTCCGTGGATCAGCCCCAGCCCCTCATGCTCGCCGTACTCGCAGCTTTTGTCGAACAGCAATTGCATCCCGAGGCAGATGCCCATCATGGGCTTGCCCAGCGCCGCCTGCTCTTTGACGACCTCCGCCATGCCGGTATCGCGCAGCTTCTGTGCCGCATCGCCGAACGCGCCGACGCCCGGCAGGATCAGCCGGTCGGCAGAGGCGATAACCGCGGGGTCAGAGGTGACGACCGCCTCCTGACCGATAGCGGCAAAGGAGCTTTTCAGCGAGAACAGATTGCCCACGCCGTAGTCGATGATAGCGATCATCACAACACCCCCTTGGTCGAGGGGATCTCGTCCTTGAACTGTGCGTCCACCGCGACTGCCTGCTTCATCGATCTGCCGAAGGATTTGAACGCGCCCTCGATGATATGATGGCTGTTCTTGCCCTCTAACTGTTTGATGTGCAGGGTCAGGTTCGCGTTGCGGACGAAACCGAGGAAAAACTCTTCGGTCAGCTCTGTATCGAAGGTGCCGACCTTCTGGGTCGGGATGTGTAAATCGTAGTTGAGGTGCGCCCTGCCGGAGATATCCACCGCGGTGAGGATCAGGCTCTCGTCCATCGGCAGGATAAAGCTGCCGTAACGGATGATGCCGCGTTTATCGCCGAGCGCCTGATTGAATGCCTGTCCCAGCGCGATACCGATATCCTCCACAGAGTGGTGGTCGTCGACGTAGGTGTCGCCGTCGCAGTTCAGGGTCAGATCGAACCGTCCGTGGCGGGCGAACAGGGTCAGCATATGGTCAAGGAAGCCGACGCCGCTTTGGATGTCGCTCTTGCCGGCGCCGTCGAGGTCGATCTTCAGGCGGATATCCGTTTCATTGGTTTTTCTGTTGATTTCAGCGGTTCTCATAAGTCCCTCCGAGGATGTCCCTGATGTTGTCGAGCAGAATGTCGATCTGCTCGCGCGTACCGACCGTGATGCGGTTGAAATCGCGGATGCGGTCGATCGTAAAGTGGCGGATCAGCACGCCGCGGTCTTTGAGTTTCAGATACAGCTCTTCGCCGCCGATCGCGGGGTGTTTTGCGAAGATAAAATTGGTCGATGAATCGGTGGCGGTAAAGCCGAGGATGCTCAGCTCGTCGATCAAATACGAACGATTTTTGATGATCTCGGCGCAGTTATGCCGGAAATATTCGTCATCCATGAGCGCTCCCAGTCCCGCCGCCTGTGTCATCGAATTGACGTTGTAGGGGTTGGTGGAGAACTTCACGGTGTTGAGGTCTTGGATAAGCGACGCATTACCGATCGCCATGCCGAGGCGTCCGCCCGCGAGGGAACGCGATTTGGAAAACGTCTGGGTGACGAGCAGGTTATCATAGGTATCGATCAGCCCCACTGCGCTCTCTGCCCCGAAATCCACATATGCTTCGTCCACGACGACGATACTGTCGGGGTTGGATTTGATGATGGTTTCGATATCGCCGGGCGGCAGCGCGATACCCGTCGGAGCGTTGGGGTTCGCAAGGAAGATGGTTTTGTTCACGCCGCAGTAATCGTCAACATCGATCGTGAAGTCCGCGTTCAGCGGGATCTCCTGATACGGAATGCCGTTCAGTTGGGCGAACACGGGATAAAAGCCGTAGGTGATATCGGGGAACACGGCGGGATGATCGCTGTCGCAGAATGCCATGAATGCAAAGTTCAGCGCCTCGTCCGAGCCGTTGGTGAACAGGATATTCTCCCTGCCGACGCCGTACTTTTCAGCGAGGGCTTCGGTCAGCTTGGTACAGCCGATATCGCAGTACAACTGCAGATCCTCTGCCGCCTTTGCCGCATATTCCACGGCGAGCGGCGAGGGCTTGTACGGGCTTTCATTGGTATTGAGCTTGACGAGCTTTTGGCTTTTCGGCTGTTCGCCCGGGGTGTAGGGCGTCAAAGCGCTGTATCTTTCGGAGAAAAAGCGGCTCATCACTCGTCCTCCAGACGCACGACCGCGGATTTTGCGTGACCGGTCAGCCCCTCTTTTTCGGCGAATTTCGCGACGTCGTAGGCGACCTTTTTCAGCGCGTCGGCAGTGAAATAGGTGTACTGTGTTTTCTTGATGAAATCGTCAACTGACAGCGGGCTTGAGAACTTCGCCGTGCCGGAGGTCGGCAGGGTGTGATTTGGACCCGCAAAGTAGTCGCCCAATGCTTCGGGGCAGTTGCGACCCATGAAGATCGAACCCGCGTGACGGATCTTGTCGAGGTAATCGAAGGGATTGTCGACGCAAAGCTCGAGGTGCTCGGGGGCAATCTCGTTCGCGATGTCGATGACGATATCTAAGGTATCGGCAACGATGATCTTGCCGTTATTATCGATGGATGCGCGGGCGATCTCGGCACGGTCGAGCAGGGGGATCTGGCGCTCCAGCTCCTCGCTGACAGCCTTTGCCAAAGCTTCGCTGTCGGTGACCAGTACCGCGGATGCAAGCTTGTCATGCTCTGCCTGACTCAGCAGATCAGCCGCGACGTATTTGGGATTGGTCTTGCCGTCTGCGACAATGAGGATCTCAGAGGGACCGGCGATCATGTCGATGGAGACCTGACCGAAGACCTGCTTCTTTGCCTCTGCGACAAAGGCATTGCCCGGTCCGACGATCTTATCGACCTTCGGGATCGACTCTGTTCCGTAGGCGAGCGCGGCGATCGCCTGGGCGCCGCCGACCTTGAAGATCTTGTCTACGCCTGCGACCGACGCCGCGGAGAGGATCGCGGGGTTGACCTTGCCGTCTTTAGAGGGCGGGGTCACCATGACGACCTCTTTGACCCCTGCGATCTTGGCGGGGATCGCGTCCATCAGCACGGTCGAGGGATAAGCCGCTGTGCCGCCGGGGACATACAGACCCGCACGGTCGACAGGGATGATCTTCTGCCCCATCACAACGCCGTCAGTATCATTGATGATAAAGCTCTGACGCTTCTGCGCGGTGTGGAATTTGCGGATATTCTCCGCGGCTTTTTTGAGGATCTCTACAAACTGAGGCTCGACGCTGTTCACAGCATCGTCGATTTCTTCGCGGCTGACCCGCATATCGCTGAGCGCAGCTTTGTCAAAGCGCGCAGTGTATTCGAGTAATGCCTTGTCGCCGTTCTTGCGGACATTTGCGATGATGTCGGCAACAATATCCTCTACCGAGGAGGTCGGCTCAAAGCGCGCGAAGATCTCAGCGTTATCTACTTCGTTATATTTTAAAATCTTGATCATATTACAACTCCTGTACCAGTCGGTCGATGCGGGCACGCTTGAATTTGTAGCTCGATTTGTTTGCGATCAGGCGCGCAGAGATCGGGACGATGGTTTCCTTGACTTCCAGATTATTTTCCTTGAGGGTGGTGCCGGTCTCGACGATATCGACGATCACGTCCGTCAGTCCCAAGATCGGCGCGATCTCGATCGACCCGTTGAGGTGGACGATGTCGATATCCCTGCCCTTGGAGGCATAATGGTCGGCGGCGATCTTCGAGAATTTCGTCGCAACTCTGAGGGTACGGCTGCTGTCGTCGGTAAAGTCTTTCGGGGCGGCGACCGCCATGCGGCATTTGCCGATATCGAGGTCGAGCAGTTCGTAGATCTCCGGCTCATACTCGAGCAGGATATCCTTGCCCGCAACGCCGATATCCGCCGCGCCGCGCTCGACATAGATCGCGACGTCGGAGGGCTTGACCCAGAAATAGCGCACGCCCGCCGCGGGGTTCTCGAAAATCAGCTTGCGATTCTCTTCGCGTATTGAGGGACAGTCAAAGCCCGCTGCTTCAAACATACTGTAGACCTTCTCGCCGAGCCTGCCCTTGGGCAGAGCGATATTGAGCATCTCGTCCTGCGGGATATCCGCGATAACGTCCACCCGCTCGAGCGCGTCGAGGTAAACGGCAAAGCCGACGGCGTTACTCTTGCGCTTCATGCGGCGCATCAGCTTGTCATAGCGTCCGCCGGAAAGCACGCTGTCCGGTACGCCGCTGAGGAAGCCCTTGAAGATCACGCCGTTATAGTAACTGCGGTCGGAAACGACCGAGAAGTCGATGCAAATGTTATCTTTGAGATCGCTGTCGGCAAAAAGTGCGACGGCGTCTGCCAAATCATGATATGCGTCCTCACAGCCGAGATCGGCACAGAGGGACTGTAATTCGGGCAGGACTCTCATCGGATTACCCGTCAGGGAAAGCAGCTTTGTCAATGCTTCTGCCAAGCTCTCATCGATACCGTTGTCGCGGCAGATCGCAAGGATGCCGTGGAGGTTCTTCTCGCTGACGCATTTGACCAACTCGTCCTGTATCGATCTGCTGTCGGTGATATGATCGAGAGCGGCGTTCAGGATATCGAGGTTCGATACATCCAGCACAAAGCTGCCGCCAATCAAATGCAGGCTTTCTGCGGCAAGGAACAGACACTCGGCGATCTCGCGGCTCGACACGTCGCCGATACACTCGACGCCCGCCTGCATGATCTCCTTGAAGCTGTCGGTGCTTTTGGAAACGCGGTAGACGTTCTCATTATAATAGAGCTTCATCGTCTGACCGTCGGTATGGTTCTTGATGATTGACAGGGTGACGTCGGGCTTCAATGCCTTTAATTTGCCGCCGTTATCGGTAAAGGTGATGACCTGATCGGAGATCAGAAAATCCTTGTTGCGGCTGTAGAGGTCATAATCCTCGAACTTGCTCATGCGATAGGGCAGATAGCCGCTGCGGCTGTAAAGATCCCTGAGGGCAAAGGTCAGGCGTTCGGTAACGCTCAGGACATTGTCGTTGATATTCATTCCTCTGCCTCCTTTGAGCGATCGATCACCGCGCGATAGCCGCCCGCGCCGTAGTTCAAACAGCGGCTGACGCGGCTGATGGTGGCGGTGGATACGCCGATGCGCTCGGAGATCTTCTGGTAGCTGATCCCCTCGTCGATCAGAAAAGCGGTATCGAGCCGCTGTGCCATATCGGTGATCTCCTTGATGGTGCAGATATCGTCAAAAAAGGCGTAGCATTCGTCGCGATCCTTTAAAGAAAGGATGGTATCGAACAGCCTGTCAACGGATTCAGACTTGAAATTTCTCATAGTTCCTCCAAAAACGGGTAGCTGGAATTTTACTCTGCTATATTATCACTTTATCACGGTAAAGTCAAGCGTTCACATGGTATTTCGCCATCTTGACGGACAGCGCGCAAAATGTGGAAATGTTTTTAGGCATAATATCAGGCGGGACAGCAATATATGCCGCCCGCCCAAAACCATTATCCGTTAACCGTTATCCATTATCCGATTTCGATTTCGCCCTCAAACACGGTCGCTGCAGGACCGGTCATCATGACGGTCTTGTCGGTATAGCGGATGACGAGATCGCCGCCGCGCAAATGCACGGTGATATCCTCGCCCTTTTTGCAATAGCCGTTCAGACACGCCGCGACGACAGTTGCGCACGCACCGGTGCCGCATGCCCAGGTCTCGCCCGAGCCGCGCTCCCATACGCGCATCTGCAAAGTATGCTCGTCGATCACCCTGACGAACTCGGTATTTACCCGGTCGGGAAAAGCGGGATGGTTCTCAAAGGACGGGCCGATTTTCTCAAGGTCGAGGCTGTCCACGTCGTCCACAAAGGTCACACAGTGCGGATTTCCCATGCTGACAGCGGTGACTTTCCATGTTTTACCGTCCACCTCGAGCATCTGATCGACGACGATTTCGCCGTCGTAATCCATCGGGATATCGGCGGGTTTCAAAATCGGCGCACCCATATCGACCTTCGCCGCAATCGCTCTACCGTTCTCGACGGTCAGGTCGATCGTCTTGATGCCGCTGAGGGTATCGATCGCGACGGTGGTTTTCTCAGCGGGGACGATACCGTAATCGTAGACGAATTTCGCAACACAGCGGATACCGTTGCCGCACATTTTCGCTTCCGAACCGTCCTCGTTGAAGATCCGCATCTTCGCGTCGGCGATATCGCTCGGGCAAACGAGGATGATCCCGTCGCCGCCGACGCCGAAACGCCTGTCGCTGAGCTTGATCGAAAGCTCCTCGGGATTATCGATCTGCTGATCGATCGCGTTGAAATAGATATAATCGTTGCCGATGCCGTGCATCTTCGTGAATTTCAGCTTTTTCATGGTCATACCTTCTCCGTTTATTTTCTCTATTATACCGATTCGCGTAATCCTTGTCAACAAATCGGCGCGCCGTCGGCATACCAACAATTTCTTGACAATAAACTGTTATTGTCATATACTTTATCATGAATAAATAGTGATATACAGGGGGAATCTTCATGTCAAAAGTACCCGAAATGTTTGCCAATAACGTCTTTAACGACGAAAAAATGCGCCGGCGTCTGCCCGAGGAAGCGTACCTTGCTTTTCGCGCAACCATTGAGGAGGGCACGCCGCTCGACATCAACGTCGCGAATATTGTCGCCGACGCGATGAAGGACTGGGCGATCGAGCAGGGCTGTACCCACTACACCCACTGGTTCCAGCCGATGACCGGCATCACCGCCGAAAAGCACGATAGCTTTCTCACCCCGGCGGGCGACGGTCATGTCATCATGGAATTCTCCGGCAAGGAGCTGATCAAGGGCGAGCCGGACGCGTCATCCTTCCCGAACGGCGGCATCCGCGCGACCTTTGAAGCCCGCGGCTACACAACATGGGATCCCACCTCTTACGCCTTTGTCAAGGATAACACCCTGTGCGTGCCGACCGCGTTCATGTCCTACACCGGCGACGTACTGGATAAGAAAACGCCCCTGCTGCGCTCGATGGATCGCATCAACCATGAAGCGGTCCGCATCCTGCATCTTTTCGGCAAGACCGACGTCACCCGCGTCAACGTCACCGTCGGTCCCGAGCAGGAGTACTTTCTCATCGACAAAGAGCTGTACGACCGCAGAAAAGATCTGAAATATACCGGCCGCACGCTGTTCGGCGCACGTTCGCCCAAGGGACAGCAGCTGGACGACCACTATTTCGGCGCGATCAAAAAACGTGTCAAGAACTTCATGTCGGAGCTGGACGAGGAGCTGTGGAAGCTCGGCGTCTATGCCAAGACCGAGCATAACGAGGTAGCCCCCGCACAGCATGAATTAGCGCCGATCTTCACCGACGTCAATATCGCCGCCGACCACAACCAGATCACCATGGAGCTGATGAAGCGCATCGCGATGAAACACGGCATGGTGTGCCTCTTGCACGAGAAGCCCTTCAAGGGCGTTAACGGCTCCGGCAAACACAACAACTGGTCGCTGTCGACCAACACGGGCGAAAATCTCTTCAAGCCCGGCAAGCATCCCGAGGATAACCTGCAGTTCCTGCTGTTCCTCACCGCGGTCATCAAGGCGGTCGACGAGTATCAGGATCTCTTGAGACTGTCCGTCGCGACAGCGGGCAACGATCACCGTATGGGCGGCGACGAAGCGCCTCCCTTCATCATCTCGATGTTCCTCGGCGACGACCTCGAGGCTGTCGTCGAAGCGATCATCAACCGCGAGGATTACGAAAGTCAGGGCAAGGTCCTCATGGAGACCGGCGCGGAAAGCCTGCCGGTCATCCGCAAGGACACCACCGACCGCAACCGTACCTCGCCGTTCGCCTTTACCGGCAACAAGTTCGAGTTCCGTTCGCTCGGTTCGTCGCTGAATATCTCCTGCCCGAACATCATGCTCAATACCATCGTCGCGGATGCGCTCGCGCAGTTTGCCGACGAGCTGGAGAAAGCCGATGACTTCAACACCGCCTGCCGCAAGCTGATCCGCAAAACGCTCAAGGAGCACCGCCGCATCATCTTCAACGGCGACGGCTACACCGACGGCTGGATCGCCGAGGCAAAGGAACGCGGTCTACTGAACCTCAAAAGTACCCCCGAGGCGCTCGCCCGCTACGACGACGAAAAGAACATCAAGCTGTTCGAGCGCAACCATATCTTCTCGCGCCGCGAGGTCATGGCACGCCAGGAGATCCTGCTCGAGAACTACATCAAGATCATCAACCTCGAGGCGCTGACCATGCTGGACATGGCGAAAAAAGACATCCTGCCCTCGGTCTCCGCCTTTACCGGCAAGACCTGCGCCACCATCGAGCGCAAGCGCGCGGTATCGCCCGACATCAAGGTCGACGCCGAATTAAAGCTCGTCACAAAGCTCAGCGATCTGCTCAGCGAGTTCTCCGACCGGATCGAAGCGCTGGAGGAGGAGGTCGACGCCGCCGTCGAGCACGCCGACAGCATCCGCGAGCTGGCGCAGTACTCCTACACCCACATTTTCACCGCGATGGAAGCCCTGCGCAAAACCGGCGACGAGATGGAGATGTGCACTGCCTCCAAATACTGGCCCTACCCGAGCTACGGACAGCTTCTGTTCAGCGTCCAGTAAAAACCTAAAAAACAGTAAACCCACCGTTCTGCATATGCACAACGGTGGGTATTTTCATAGGAATAATTACTGATTGAACGCTTTAACGCCGGGATAGTTAGCCGCAGAACCGAGTTCTTCCTCAATGCGGAGGAGCTGGTTGTATTTCGCGACACGCTCCGAACGGCTCGGTGCGCCGGTCTTGATCTGGCAGGTGTTCAGCGCTACGGCAAGGTCGGCGATCGTGGTATCCTCGGTCTCGCCGGAGCGGTGAGAGGTGACCGCGGTGTAGCCGGCTTTATGCGCCATCTTGATCGCTTCGAGTGTCTCGGAGACCGTACCGATCTGGTTGAGCTTGATCAGGATGGAGTTCGCACAGCCGTTCTCGATACCCTTCGAAAGACGCTCGGTGTTGGTGACGAACAAATCGTCGCCGACCAGCTGGACCTTCTTGCCGAGGCGGGCAGTCAGCTTCTGCCAGCCTTCCCAATCTTCCTCGTCCAGCGCATCCTCGATGGACACGATCGGATATTTATCAACGAGAGCCTCCCAGTGATCGATCAGCTCGTCGGTGGTGAAATCCTTGCCGGATTTCGGCTGGTGATAGAAGCCCTTACCCTTATCGCTCTTCCACTCGGAGGACGCGGCGTCCATCGCGATCTTGAAGTCTTTGGCGGGCTCATAACCCGCCGCCTGAACTGCCGCAAGGATCGTCTCGATGGTCTCTTCATCGGAGGAGAGGTTCGGCGCAAAGCCGCCTTCGTCACCGACAGAGGTTGCAAGACCCTTGTCCTTCAGGATCTTTGCGAGGGCGTGAAATACTTCGGTACACCAGCGGAGCGCCTCGCCGAAGGTCGGCGCGCCGACGGGCATGATCATAAATTCCTGTGTATCAACGGTATTGGTCGCGTGAGCGCCGCCGTTGAGAATATTCATCATCGGAACGGGCAGGCTTGTCCCCTGAACGCCGCCGAGGAAGCGGTACAGAGGCAGACCGAGCGAAGATGCCGCCGCACGTGCAGATGCGATGGATACGGCGAGGATCGCATTTGCGCCGAGTTTGCTCTTGTCCTTCGTTCCGTCGAGGTCAAGCATGATCTGATCGACCGCGTAGACGTCCGCGGCATCCGCGCCGACCAGAGCGGGCGCGATGATCGTATTGACATTAGCGACAGCCTTTTCGACGCCCTTGCCGCCGTAGCGCGCCTTGTCGCCGTCGCGCAGCTCGAGCGCTTCGAACTCGCCGGTAGACGCGCCGCTGGGCGATGCGCCGAACGCCTTGGTGCCGTCGGCGAGCGTTACCTCTGCTTCAACGGTAGGGTTGCCGCGAGAGTCGATGATCTGTCGTGCATATACTTTTTTGATTTCTGTAGCTTTCATGGAAATCCTCCTTATGAAATGTTTCATATATCATCAGTGACGGTACAGACTTTCTTCATGCTGCGCCGTCAGAAAAATGATCCGATGCGCTGTTCCTCAATCAGGCATCCCGCTGCAGACGCCTGATCAGGAACGCTTATGAATTACACAGTTAGCAACCGCTAACTGAATTCAGTATACTGTGCTTGCACCGATTTGTCAAGTACCGTTTTCATCATAAACCGCTTTATTTAAAAAAGCACTCGAAGTCTGACGACGCAATGTGCGTATCACAAATATCCGGTTTTAACTGAGCTGCGGACAGCTCCGGTAAGCGCCATAGAAACAGCAACACCGTTCTGCGCGATACAGAACGGTGTTTTCTATTACTTACATCTTACTGACTTCGTCTTGCTCCACGCTGAATAATAATACTTTCCTCCGGCTTTCTTATAAGCCCTTATCCTTATATAGTAGACCTTTTCCTTTTTGCCGGTAATTGTATAGCGAGTCGCGTTCTGTCCGGCAAATGTTTTTGTGGTAGTTAAAGAGCTGAATTTCTGATTCAAGCTGAACTGCACCTGATAGCCTGTACAGGGATTCACCTTGACCCAATTCGCAGAAATTTGATGCTTTGAATTCGCCGACGGATTCTTGATCGTCGGGGTTGACGGCAGCGTTACAGCGGAATAATTGCTCCAAGAACCGTAGTATTTTTTGCCGCCCACTGTCGTATAGCCTCTGACGCGATAGGTGTAAACCGTCCCCGGCTTTCTCGATTTGTCCGTATACGAGGTCGACGAGGTATTTGCTATCGTCTGGTAACTATTGCTTTTCCGTTGGATCTGATACCCGCCTGCACTCAGGTCGCCTTTCCATTGGAGTTTCACCGCTCCAGTAGAAGTCGTTGCGCTCAGACTTTGTAATTTGGGAACGGTTGGTGTAACAGAGAGGGTATAGTCATTTGATCCTCTGACCCATATACTTGAGATACCTATTGAATCATCATACGGAACAATTATCAAATAATAGCTTCCCGCATATAATGACATATTCCCATCATACCATGTACGTTTGTTATTACCTTTACTGACATAGCCTTTAAAATATGTTGTATAGCTCTTTCCGATAAGAAGATTATTATAATCACTGCTTTTAATGACAAATAAACAACCCTTATATGAATCACCATAGTTACCTGAAATCATATCAGGTTCATAAGAATCATAATCAATTGTTAGCGTAGTATAAGCGTTCAAGGTAAACTTATAGGCGTTTATTGAGTATTTCTCCGTATGCCCTGACTGCGTCACGCCAAAAGCAAGATCAAAGACCATATTGCTCGCAGCGGATGCCGAGAACGGTAAGATTATCACCGTGCCGAGTATCAAAACCGCTATCAAAATCACGGATAAACACTTTTTCATACAAACAACTCCTTTATGATGATATGTAACAATGTGTTACATATTTATAGTAACAGATTGTTACAATAGAGTCAAGATATTTTTGTCTTGGAGTTAATGCTATGAAAATGATTGGGCTGCGGGAAATCAGAAAAAAGAAAGGCTACAGCCAATTAAAGGTTGCGATGGATCTTAACATCACTCGCGAAGCCCTTTCTTACTACGAGAACGGACAGCGATGCCCTAATCTGGATATGCTGGTCAAGCTCTCCGATTACTTTCATGTATCTATTGACTATCTGATCACAGGCGAAGAAAAACATTAACGGCTCTGAGAGATTCAGAGCCGTTACGTTTTTATCGGGTTATTCTACGTCTAAGTATTCTTTGATTTTCTCGTGGGCTTTTTCGAAAAGCGCGATCTCGTCCTCGTTTTTGAGGTGACCGTGTTCGACGGTGACCTCGCCGTTGACGATGGTGTAATCGACGCTGTCGGAGAGTCCGACCGAGGCGAGCATGGTCTTGGGACTGTATGCCGCGCCAAGGATATCCAGCCTGCGCTTGTCGATCAGGAAGAGATCAGCGCGCTTGCCGACCTCGATGGAACCAATGTCGTCGCGTCCGAGGGTTTTTGCGCCGCCGACAGTCGCGATCTTGAGCCAATCGTAAGCGTCGGGAGCGTGATTTGCATACATCACGCGGGACAGCAGATACGCCTGTCGCATTTCGGCGATCATGTCGGAGCCGTCGTTGGACGCCGACCCGTCCACGCCGAGGGAGATCGGGATACCCAGCTGCAGCATATCGGGGATACGCGCCGCGCCGGAGGCGAGCTTCATGTTAGAGGTAGGACAGTGCGAGATCGCCGTGCCGGTATCGCGCAGGACGCGGAGCTCGTCGTCGTTGAACCAGACGCCGTGGGCGAACCAGACGTCCTCGCCGACGAAATCCATCGACTGCATGTATTCGAGCGGGCGCATCTTGAAGGCGGTGGTGGTGTAGTACTCCTCCTCCTTGGTCTCGCAGAGGTGGGTATGCAGGCGCACGCCGAGAGATCGGGCGAGCTTCGCCGATTCGCGGTACAGATCGCGCGAGGCGGAAAACGGCGAGCAGGGTGCGAGCGCCACCTGACGCATCGAACCCGCAGACGGATCGTGGAAGCATTCCACCGCCGTCATGCTGTCCTTGAGGATCTTTTCGGTCGTCTGCACTACGCTGTCGGGCGGCAGACCACCGTCCTTTTTAGAGAGATTCATCGACCCGCGCGAGGCGTGGAAGCGTGCGCCGAGCTCCTCAGCGGCGGAGAATTGAGCCTCCAAAAGTCCGATCGAGCTTTCACCGGGGAACACATAGTGATGGTCAAATGCAGTTGTACAGCCGCTTTTCATCAACAGCGCAAGGGCGCATTTGGTGCTGAGGTAGACCGCCTCGGGATCAAGGCGTTTCCATACGTCATACAGAGCGGTCAGCCAGTCGAACAGCCTGAGTCCCTGTGTTTGGGGCAGGTTGCGCGAGAAGAGCTGGTAAAAGTGATGGTGGGTGTTGACAAGGCCCGGATAGCACAGCAGCTCGGAACAGTTGATGACCTGCTCTGCACCGATATCAAGGTCCTTGCCGATCGCTTCGATCACGCCGTCCTTGCAGTAGATATCCACTTTTTCGTAGACATTATCGTGGCGGTCGCATGAAACGACACAGCGCACATTACGCAGCATCAAAGCCATAACGATTTCCTTTCAGAGAATACACTCCCCGCAATCGCAGGGAGTGTGGATGCTTTTATCGATCCTCGCGGAAATACGACAGACCCAACGCCTCGGGAGGCTGAGTCTCGCGCTTTTTACGCAGGGAGTTGAAGATCAGTACGATGACCGTGACGATGTACGGCAGCATATCGAAAAACGGCTTGGTTCTCAGGTTGATATCGACGATCTCGTACAGCGAGAGGTAGTACGGAGCGATGCTCAGCGCGCCGAACAGGAATGCGCCGAGGATCGCAAAATTCGGCTTCCAGACCGTGAAGATAACCAGCGCGATCGCCAGCCATCCGATGTTGTCCAGACCGTTGTTCGACCAGACGCCGGAAGCGTTGTTCATGACGTAGTACAGACCGCCCATACCGGCGATCATCGAACCGATGCAGGTCGCGAGGTACTTATACTTGGTGACGCTGATACCCGCGGCGTCCGCGGTAGCGGGGTTCTCGCCGACCGCGCGGAGGTTCAGTCCCGGGCGGGTGCGCTTGAGGAATACGGCGGCGATGACGGCGATGATGATCGCGGTGTAGGCGAGGAAGCCGTAGCCGAAGAACATTTCGCCGAACCAGCCGAGATCCTGAGCGATCGGCAGGGACGCTTTGTAGAAATTACTGGTGGTGCTGACGGTGACGGACGGAACGTCTGCGTGGACGAGCTTGATCAGTACGCCGCCGAAGTATTTGCCGATGCCGACGCCGAAGGTGGTCAGCGCAAGGCCGGTGACGTTCTGGTTCGCGCGCAGGGTCGTGGTCAGGAAGCAGTAGATCAGACCCATGATCAGCGAGCCGATCAGACAGCAGATCAGCGGGATAAAGATCGCCAAAAACCAGTTTGCGTCATCCTTGCTCTCGAGCGAATTCTCATAGAGGAAGCCGCCGATGACGCCGGAGATACCGCCGACATACATGATGCCGGGGATACCGAGGTTGAGGTTACCGCTCTTCTCGGTGAGGATCTCACCGGTACATCCGAAAAGGAGCGAGATCGCCTGCAGGACTGCTCTGTGGAAAAAAGCCGCAAACATTATGCCTCTACCTCCTTTTTCTTGTGCGAACGGAATTTGATCGAATAGTTGATAAAGAACTCGCAGCCGATGATAAAGAAGATGATGATCGCGATCAGGATATCCGCAAAGTCCGCGTTGATGATACGGTCGGTCTGCGTTTGCAGTTCATCCGCGCCGCGCTGTAAGAAGACGACGATGAAGGCTGTGAGGATCATATAGAAGGGATTGAATTTCGCAAGCCACGATACCATGATAGCGGTGTAGCCGCGTCCGCCGGCAGTTTCGGCGGTGATGCTCTGGTCGGTACCCGCTACGAGCAGGAGACCCGCAATACCGCACAGCGCGCCGGAGATCAGCATCGTGCGGATGACGACCTTCTTGACGTTGATACCGATGTAGCGAGCAGTGTTGACGCTTTCGCCGACAACAGAGATCTCGTAGCCCTGTTTTGAATATCTCAGGTACAGGAACATGAGGACGGTCAATCCGACGACGATCAGAATATTCAGCAGGTAGCCGGATTTATCGATCTCCTTGGGGAGCTGGAGCCAGCCTGCGTGGGACTGGGCGTTGAGCTTGCCGACCGTGTTGGAGCCGGACGACCAGATAAAGGTGAAGTACGCGATGATCTGGATCGCGATATAGTTCATCATCAGGGTGAACAGCGTTTCGTTGGTGTTCCAGTTCGCCTTGAAGATCGAGGGGATGACGCCCCAAACCGCGCCGAAGACGACCGCGGTGAGGATGGTGATGGGCAGGAGCAGCTCGTTCGAAAGCTGTGCGCCGTCGTCGCCGAGGAGCTTCATGCAGATCGCAGCGCCCAGGCCGCCGATCAGCACCTGACCCTCAGCGCCGATGTTCCAGAAGCGCATCTTGAAGGCGGGGGTGACCGCCAGCGCGATACAGAGGAGCATCGCGAGATCCTGGATCATCTTCCAGAATTTACGCTCGGTCTTAAAGGAGCCGTCCCACATGAATTTGTACATTTCAAAGGGGTTCTTGCCGGTCAGCAGTACGATGATGATACCGCAGACGACCAGCGCCGCCAGAACCGCACAGATACGGATGATCCACGCCTTCCAGAACGGGATATCCGTACGCTTGACGATATGGAACAGAGGTTCACGCGCGGACTTGGTTTTTGCTTTATCCATTTGCCTGTACCTCCTGTTTTTCTTCGTTGAGATGTGTCATCATCAAGCCGACCTCTTCTTTTGTGGCGGTGCGTCCGTCAACGATGCCGTTGAGCTTGCCGCCGCAGAGGACGGCGATACGGTCGCACAGCGCCAGCAGAACGTCCAGATCCTCGCCGACATAGATCACGGCGACGCCTTTCTTCTTCTGCTCATTTAAGAGGCGGTAGATGGTATAGGATGTATTGATATCTAAGCCGCGGACGGCATACGCCGCCATCATGACGGTCGGCTCGGAGGCGATCTCGCGTCCGACCAGAACCTTCTGGACGTTGCCGCCGGAGAGCTTACGCACCGGAGTGGTGACATTCGGGGTCAGTACCTCGAGCTCGTCCTTGACCCTGAGCGCCAGATCGCGCGGGCCCTTGCGGTCGGTAAAGGGACTGTGACCTTTTTTGTAGGAACGCAGCATCATGTTGTCGCTCATACCCATGCTGCCGACCAGACCCATGCCCAGTCGATCCTCGGGAACGAAAGCGAGCGATACGCCCATCTTCTTAATCTCGCTGACGGTCATACCGACCATCTCGGTCTCGACGTTATTGGAATTGTCATAATAGACGATCGAGCTGCCTTTTTCGCAGCGCTGCAAGCCCGCGATCGCCTCTAAGAGCTGCTTCTGACCGGAGCCGGAAATGCCCGCGATACCGAGGATCTCGCCGCCGTACGCATCAAAGGTGACGTCGTCGAGCGCCTTGACGCCGTATTTATCAAGGCAGGTCAGGTGGCTGACGCCGATGCGCTTCTCCTTAGCTTCGACCTCGGGACGGTCGATATCCAGCTCGACCTTTTCGCCGACCATCATATCGGTCAGCGACTGGACGGACGCTTCTGCAGTCAGGACGGTATCGATATACTCGCCTTTGCGGAGGATCGCGACGCGGTCGGAAATCGCAAGCACCTCGTTGAGCTTATGGGTGATGATGATGATGGACTTGCCGTCGGCTTTCATATTGCGCATAACGGCAAAGAGCTTGTCCGTTTCCTGAGGGGTCAGGACCGCGGTCGGCTCGTCGAGGATCAGCATATTCGCGCCGCGGTAGAGCGTCTTGACAATCTCGAGCGTCTGCTTCTCGCTGACGGTCATATTGTAGACCTTTTTCTTGGGGTCGACGTCAAATCCGTATTTGTCGCAGATCTCCTGCACCTTTTCGGTGATGTCCTTGTTGGAGCCGGTCTCTTTTTTATCCATGCCCATCGCAATATTTTCGATCGCAGTGAAAACGTCGACCAGCTTGAAGTGCTGGTGGATCATGCCGATGCCGAGGTCATAGGCGTCCTTGGGCGAGGTGATCTGGACCTCCTCGCCGTTGATATAGATCTGACCCTCGTCCTGACGATAGATGCCCGAAAGCATATTCATCAGGGTGGTTTTGCCGGAACCGTTCTCGCCGAGCAGCGCCATGATCTCGCCCTTCTGGATATCCATGGTGACGTTCTTGTTCGCGACGACCTTGGTACCGAAGGCTTTGGTGATATTTTCAAACCGTATTGCAGGTACTTCTTGCACGCTTTACCCTCCTGTCTGATGTTTGAAAAGCTGGTGTTCTTTCCTCAAAAATGCGCTGAATTACGATTTTTTTCGTCAGCGTATTTTTCAATAAAAAGCAACGATAGCCGGGTGGCATTTCGCCACCCGGCGCATCTGTTCAGTAATTAGTATTTCTCGTTGAGCAGCTTGATACCGTCGATTCTGATATCGAAGTAAGGAGCGGAACGATACTCGGACTCGTGGAAGTAACCGTCGGAGATTACCTCGGTGTCGGGAGTGAACGCCTCGTCGGTGTCAACGTCAGCCTTGTAGCTGTCGAGGTTCTTGCCGTCTACGGTGAAAGCAGCGGTGTCGAATACGTGGATGGAACCATCCTCGAGACCTGCCTTGACTTCCTCGATCTTCTCGGCAGTGCCGTCAGCAGCAACGTCGGTATTCAGATCGGTCAGAGCAACGGAACCGGTAGCCAGTGTGCCTGTCCAGTCAGCGTCGATCTTCTCGCCGTCCATGGTCGCCTTGATCGCATACTCGAGGTAAGGAGTCCAGTCGATCTTGGAGGAGATGATGTAGGTCTTGGGGCCTACGCTGATGGTGGAGCCGTTGTAGGAAACGTTGGGAACGCCTGCATCCTCACAAGCTGTGGGAGCGCCCATAGAGTCAGCGTGCTGAGAGATCAGAACGCACTTGTTGTTGATCAGAGTGGTAGCAGCCTCTTTTTCAGCTGTCTCATCATACCAGGAACCGGTGAACTGAACTTCCATGGTAGCACTCGGAACGATGGAGCGAGCGCCGAGGAAGAAGGAGGTGTAGCCGGATACAACTTCTGCATAGGTGAAAGCGCCTACGTAGCCGATCTTAGCTTCGTCTTCTTTGATAGTGCCTGCATCGATCATTTCCTTGAGCTTCATACCTGCAGCAACGCCTGCGAGGTAACGGCCTTCGTAGATGGAAGCGAATGCGTTGTGGTAGTTGTCAAGACCCTCTGTGTGAGCCTTTGTACCGGTAGCGTGAGCAAACTGAACCTCGGGGTTGTCCTTTGCAGCCTCGATCATGAAGTCCTCATGACCGAAAGAGTCAGCAAATACAAAGCCGCAGCCCTGGTCTACCAGGTCAAGAGCAGCTTCCTTACAGTCGTTGGACTCAGGGATGTTGGTCTTGATGATACACTCTACGCCGAGATTGTCACAAGCCTTCTGAGCTGCTTCGATGAAGTTGTTGTCATAGGTGGAGTTTTCGTCGTGCAGGAAGATGAAGCCTGCTTTGAAATCGCTCTTCTTGTCGTCGCTCTTCTTGTCGCTGCCGCCGCCGCAGGCTGCGAGTGCGCCGCAAACTAACATTACAACAAGAAGCATTGCAATAATTCTCTTCATAATTTCCTCCTAAAAATTCTTTTAGAGTTTGTCCGAATCGGCTATCGCCGACATTTTCATTATACCTAATCCGTCAAACATTGGCAATTGAAAATTATGTCAAAATTGTTATCAATTGTTACGTTTATTTTATCGTTTTTTAACAACCCGCCGAAAACGCCTGAAAATTTGTTCGATTTGCTCAAAAAACTTAATTCTTTTCCGGCAAAATGTAGATATTGTTGCATTGATCGGATGATTATTGTATAATAAGCAGAGAATCTCCGACGGCAGTTTTGATCGATGAGGTGAGCGTATGAACAGCTTTGTGCTGAAGGGCGACGTTGTCTTTTGCCCCACGAATAAACGGATAATCGCGATCGAGGACGCATATATTGTTGTGCGCGGCGGGATCTGCGAATTGGTCTACGGCAAGCTGCCGGACGATGCAAAGGATCTGCCCCTGCACGACTACACCGGCAAGCTGGTCATGCCCGGCATGGTCGATCTGCATATCCACGCGCCGCAGTACGCCTATCGCGGGCTCGGGGCGGATATGGAGCTGCTCGACTGGCTCGAGCACTACGCGTTCAAGGAGGAAGCAAAGTACGCAGATCTCGATTATGCCGACAAAGCCTATGCGATTTTTGCCGACGCGCTTCACAGCAGCGCGACCACCCGTGCCGTCGTCTTCGGCACGATCCACAGAAAATCCACCAAACTGCTCATGGACAAGCTCGAGGAAAGCGGGATCGTGTCCTATGTCGGCAAGGTCAACATGGACCGCAATTCGCCCGACAGTCTGACGGAAAGCACCGAGGATTCCTGTCGCCGCACCGAGCGATTCATCACAGAAACATCCGATAAATACCGCAACACCTATCCGATCATCACCCCTCGATTTGTCCCCTCCTGCACCGATGAGCTGCTCGAAAAGCTCGGATGGCTGAGCGAGCAATACGATGTACCCGTTCAGTCGCACTTAAGCGAGAATCCCGGCGAGATCGAGTGGGCCAGGGGGCTTTGCCCCGACAGCCGCTTTTACGGAGAGGTCTACGACAGAGCAGGGCTCTTCGGCAATAACGCGAACACCGTAATGGCGCACTGCGTCTGGTCGGGCGATGAGGAGATCGCCTTGATGAAGGAGCGCGGGGTCTATATCGCCCACTGTCCCGCGTCGAATATGAACGTTTCGTCAGGCATCGCGCCCATCCGCCGCTACCTCAGCGAAGAGCTCAGGGTAGGTCTCGGCTCGGATATCGCGGGCGGTCAGAGCACCAGCATCTTCACCGCGATGGTCGAGGCGATGCAGGTCAGCCGGCTGTATTGGCGGCATATCGACAATACGAAAAAGCCGCTGAACTTTACCGAAGTATTTCACATGGCGACCAAGGGCGGCGGACAATTTTTCGGTAAGGCGGGATCGTTCGAGCGCGGGTACGAATTCGACGCGATCGTTATCGACGACAGCACTCTTCCCCATCCGCAGGAGCTGACCCTGTTACAGCGCGCCGAACGCGCGGTATGGCTCGGCGGCGACAAAACCGGCTTGATCGCAAAATACGTTCGGGGTACAAAAATCATCTGATCACATCGATTTCCACACCGTTCTGCATGATGCAGAGCGGTGTTTCCTTGTATTATTTTTTTCATTCCTGCACGAAATCAGCCCCTCTTATGCGTATTAAAAGTGAAAGGAGGTACGACATCATTACTATCGGTACCGAAAAAGCAGAACACATTATCCATAAATATTCCGACATGATCTACCGCATCGCGGTGCATAACCTGAAAAACCCGACGGATGCTGAGGATATCATGCAGGAGGTCTGTCTTGCACTGATCACCAAATGTCCCGCCGATCGCGGCGACATCTTCATCAAGCACTGGCTGATCCGCGTGACCATCAACAAATGCAACAGCTTTCGGCGGCAGTTCTGGCAGACGAGGCGCGAGAGTATCGACGACTACCTCCACCTGGCGGCGCCCGAGGAGCAGGGCGTGATGGACGAGGTGCTGTCGCTGCCGAAAAAGGAGCGCAACATCATCTATCTCTACTACTACGAAAAGTACACCATCAAAGAGATCGCCGCGATCCTCGGCATGAACCAAAACACCGTCAGTTCATCTCTCCGGCGCGCCCGCAAGCGGCTGCGGAATATTCTGACAGAAGGAGGCACTCACAATGAATGAGAACCGCTACACCCGCACGGTCGACAGCATCAAAGCGCCGAAAGAATCGGTGCAGAAGATGCTCGACACCGTACACAGCTATGAAAAGAAGGAGAAGATTATCCATATGTCAACATTGAAAAAATCTGTGATCGCCGCATCACTGGCGGTCGCATTGATACTCACAGCCGTTTTCGCCATCCCCGCGCTCAGCCCGAAAAGTAATCCGTTCACCCTTACCGTCAACGCAGCAGAGGTCACCGATCAAAAGCCGACCCCCATCGGATCGCTCGATACCATCAGCGGCAACTGGGATATCGATCAAAAAACCGGCGAGGTCGCCATGACCGAATTCTTCGAGTTCAACGTTAAGGTCGAGGGCGAAAACATCGACCATATACTCTATACCGTCAAGAACGGTAACTTCGGTACAAATGCAGAAAACGAATATGACTACTCTGAGACGCTTTACCAATCCGACATCATCACCGAAGAAATGGATGAAAAGAATTTTACCTGTCTGTGGCTGCGCGCGAATTCTGCCGATACCACCCTCCCCTCAAATGTGCGGCAGGCTGTCCGCGACTGGTACGATCATTTGAACACAATGCTCGATCAGCCGGCTCTGCAGGAGGGTTACGACGACAGCAAATTCAACATTGCCGATTGTGCAAAAGCGATCTACTCCGCCATGCTCGACCGCATGAGCGTCAAGGTCAATATCACCTATACCGACGGCAAGACCGTTGAAAAAACGCTTGTCTTTACCTGTGACAGCGTCGAGCAGGAGACCGGTATCGCTACCATCAGCGCAAAGCTGGTATAAACCCCTATATGACAATGCACCCCCGAGCTCAACTCAGGGGTGCGTTTCTTATTATATTAGTATATGACCGTGCCGGTTTTGCCGTTCACGGCGTCGATCGCTTTGTTCAGATCGGTAATGATCGCCTTTCTGCCGGGTTTGCCCTTGACAAACTGTACAGCGGCGCCGACCTTCGGGAGCATACTGCCCGCGGCAAACTGTCCCTCGGCGATATATTGCTCCGCCTCAGTGACGGTCATGCGGTCGATATCGCGCTCATCGGGCGTATTGAAATTCACCTTGACCTTTTCGACAGCGGTCAGGATCAGCAGTACGTCGGCGTTCAGATTCTCTGCCAACAGAGCGGAGCAGTAGTCCTTGTCGATGACAGCGGCACAGCCCTTGAGGAATTCTCCCTTGCGCCGCACGGGGATGCCCCCGCCTCCGCAGCAGATGACGACCGAGCCCTCCTCTGACGAGGCGCGGATCGCGTCCAGCTCGATGATATACTGCGGCTGAGGAGATGCGACCACGCGCCGCCAACCTCTGCCGGCGTCCTCGGCGATCGCATAGCCGTACTGTTCTTTGAGGCGCTCCGCCTGCTCCTGCGTCATGAATTTTCCGATCGGCTTCGACGGATGTTTCATCGCGGGGTCGTCGTTGCTCACCTCGACCTGTGTGATGATGGTGACGACAGGTTTGTACAATCCGCGGCGGGTCAGTTCCTTGCGCAGAGCGTTCTGGATATCATAGCCAATATACGCCTGACTCATCGCGACGCACATCGACAGGGTGGTCTTTTCCTCGGTGGGGTCTTCGAGCAGCAGGGCGTTCATCGCGGAGTCGATCTTGCCGACCTGCGGGCCGTTGCCGTGAGTGATGATGACGTCGCAGTCCGCTTCGATCAGATCGGCGATCGCCTTTGCGGTGACCTTGACCGCCTCATATTGTTCCGTTAAGGTCTTGCCCAGAGCGTTCCCGCCGAGGGCGACGACGATTTTTTGCCTTTTCATGATCGTTTAAAACTTCTTGCGCTCCATCCCGCGAGCTTCTAATTCTTCCAAAGCCTTTGCGGGATCCTTGACCTTTGCAAGGAAGATCATCGCGGCGATGATGTAGGGCTTGAACGACGCCTGCTTATACAGCGGGACGCGGTAGCGGTCAAATACAGATGCAGCGACCTCACCCTCTTTGCAGCTGACGTCGGTGATATCGGCAGGCAGACAGTGCAGATACAGCGCCTTGCCGTCCTTGGTCAGCGACATCATTTCCTCGGTGCATTCCCAATCCTTATGGGTGGCGTTTTCTTTGAGCAGTTCCTGCTCGAGCGCGTCGATACCGGCAAAATCACCGTTGCCGTACAGCTCAGTGCGCTTTTCCATCGCGTGGAAGGACGCCCAGCTCTTGGGATAGACAACGTCCGCATCCTTGAACGCTTCTTTCATGTCGTTGGTTTTTGTAAAGCTGCCGCCG
This sequence comes from uncultured Ruminococcus sp., assembly GCA_902776185.1. GTDB lineage: Bacteria > Bacillota > Clostridia > Oscillospirales > Acutalibacteraceae > Ruminococcoides. The sequence continues at coordinate 5,676 of CACYPH010000001.1, read as the reverse complement.
GTTTTTGCGGCGTTGGCTTTTGCAACGTCCTCGACCTCAGGCATGACGTCGTAGCCCTCGGGATGAGCGAGAACAACGTCCATGCCGAAGCGGGTGAACAGTCCGATCACGCCCTGCGGTACGCTCAGGGGCTTGCCGTAGCTCGGCGAATACGCCCATGTCATGGCGACCTTTTTGCCCTTGAGGTTCTCGACGCCGCCGAATTCGTGAATGATGTGCAACATATCCGCCATGCACTGGGTCGGATGGTCGATATCGCACTGGAGGTTGACCAGCGTCGGCTTCTGCTCCAGCACGCCGTCCTCATAGCCCTCATTGACTGCGTCGGCGACCTCCTGCTGATAGGTATGACCCTTGCCGATGTACATATCGTCGCGGATGCCGATGACGTCCGCCATGAACGAGATCATGTTGGCTGTCTCGCGGACGGTCTCGCCGTGAGCGATCTGGCTTTTGCCCTCGTCCAGATCCTGCACCTCCAGCCCCAGCAGATTGCAGGCGGAGGCAAAGGAGAAGCGGGTGCGGGTGGAGTTATCGCGGAAGTTGGAGATTCCCAGACCCGAGTCGAAGATCTTGGTGGAGATATTGCGCTCGCGAAGATCGCGCAAAGCATCCGCCACGGCAAAGACAGCGGCGATCTCGTCGTCGGTCTTGTCCCATGTCAGGAAAAAGTTATTTTCGTACATATTGTCAATGCCGAGCGATCTCAGCTTCTCGGCATATTCTTTTGTCTTGCTCATCATTATATCCTTTCAAACGTTACATAATCATCAACTTGCTTGTTTCTCGCTGACGCTCAAACAATACTGCAATTCCTCAGTCAGCTTCGCTGACAGCTCCCTTTACACAAGGGAGCCTTTGGCGTAGTTCATCGGTACGGCGGCGTAGACTGCCGCACAGCGTATCAGATCCTCTTTCCATGTCTTTTCGTTGGGAGCGTGCGCCTGCGCCTCTGCGCCCGGTCCGAAGCCGATGCACGGAATACCGTAGCGTCCCATGATGGATACGCCGTTGGTCGAGAAGGTCCATTTGTCGACGCGCGGCTCGCCGTACATCCCCTTATGAGCGGCGACCATCGCCTTAGTCGCGGGGTGATCCTCGGGGATGACCCATGTCGGGAAGTAGCACTCGGTCGGATAGACCAAGCCCGTCCACGACGGACGCTCGTAGGTATACATGCTGACCTCTGCGCCGTATTTCTTAACGGCGGGGAGATTGCGGACTTCTTCTAAAGCGCTCTGCCATGTTTCACCGTCGGTCAGGCGGCGGTCAAGCGAGATCGCCGCAAAATCCGCTACCGCACAGCGCGAGGGGGAGGTATAGAACTGCTGGGTGACGGTAACGGTGCCCTTGCCGAGGAAGGGATCGTAGTGCAGGCGATCGTTGAGTTCTTTGACGTCGAGCACGATCTCAGCCATCTTGTAGATCGCATTGTCGCCGCGCTCGGGAGCGGAGCCGTGGCAGGAAACGCCCTTGACCTCGACGCGGATCTCCATGCGTCCGCGCTGACCGCGGTAGATGCCCTTATCGGTCGGCTCGGTGATGACGACGAATTCGGGGGTGATGTTCATCTCGTTGTGGATGTACTGCCAGCAAAGACCGTCGCAGTCCTCCTCCTGAACGGTACCGGTGACCAGCACCTTGTAGCCGTCGGGAATGAGCCCGAGGTCTTTCATGATCTTCGCTCCGTAGACAGCGGATACTACGCCGCCGGTCTGATCGGATGTACCGCGACCGCCGATCTCGGTATCGGTCTCGTAGCCCTCGTAGGGATCAAAGGTCCAGTTACTCATCTCGCCCAGTCCCACGGTGTCAATATGGCCGTCAAAGGCGATGATCTTCTCACCCTTGCCCATCACGCCGTGAACGTTGCCCTGCGGATCGGTGAAGGCTTCGTCAAAGCCTAATTTCTGCATTTCCTGTACGATGCGCTTTGCAACGCCCTCCTCCTCGGCAGATTCGCTCGGGATGGCGACCAGCTCGCGCAGGAATGCGGTCATGTCCTTCTCATAATTTTCGGCTGCTTTTTTGATCAAAGAATAGTCCATGGTTTACCCCCTGTTTGCGTATCGGTTTTACTCTTTCATTATACTATATTAAACAGGCGTGTCAATTTGATTTTGCGATTTTTCTGAAAAAATTTTTGGTTTTCATAAAAAATGATTGATTATCTCAAATCGATGTATTACAATGGAGTTGTAAGCAAGTCCCCATCAAAAAAAGAGGTGATTTTTTTGCTCAATGCTCAGTTGAAAAATACCCTGTTCTCGCTGGCGCATACCATCGCCGCGCACTACGGCAAAAGCTGTGAGGTGGCGGTGCATGACCTGACCGACGACAACGCCGCGGAGCACTCCATCATCTATATCGAAAACGGCGAGGTGACCGGCCGAAAAGTCGGCGACGGCGCATCGGGCGTGGTGCTCGAACAGCTCAGCCGCGAGAAAGAAGCGGAGGATCGCATCGGCTACTTTACCAAAACCTCCGACGGCAAGATCCTCAAGTCCTCGACCACCTATATCCGTGACGAGGGCGGAAAGGTGATCGCGATCTTCTCCATCAACCACGACATCACCGCGCTGTCGGTCGCTTCAACGGCGCTGTCGGAGATGGTCAATCCCATCGAGGGCGGCGAGGTCGAGAAGATCACCCCGCATGTCGGCGAGCTGCTGGACGAGCTTCTGTGGAAATCCACCGAGCTGATCGGCAAACCCGTCGGGCTGATGAACAAGGACGACAAGATGCGCGCGATCCGCTATCTCAACTCTAAGGGCGCGCTGCTGATCACCAAATCCGGCGACAAGATTGCCAAGTACTTCGGGATATCCAAATTCACACTTTATTCCTACATAGACCTAAAGCAGGAGGAAAAAAACAATGATTGATTTTACCATCAACAAGGAAGGCTATCGCCACAATATCGAGAAGGCGCGGGAGAACAACATCGTCATCCCGACCATCAAGCAGATGCAGCATCCCGAGCTGATCCCCGACAGTATCAAGGAGAAGCTCAAGGCAACGGGGCTGTGGGACGTCGACCCCGTCAACCTGTTCCGCATCACATGGAAAAATGAGCCGAAGGAAGCGGGCGGACTTTTCCGCGATGTGCCGAATTACATCGAGCTGCCCTCAGCGCTGACGGGCGTCAAGGCGCGGATCTTCGCGATGGTCGGTAAGTGGTTCCCCACCGGCTGTCACAAGGTCGGCGCGAGCTTCGGATGCTTGGCGCCCCGACTGGTGACGGGTCAGTTCGACGCGACCTACCACAAGGCGGTATGGCCCTCCACCGGCAACTACTGCCGCGGCGGCGCGTTCAACAGTAAGCTCCTGTCCTGCGACAGCATCGCGATCCTGCCCGCCGAGATGAGCCGCGAGCGCTTTGAATGGCTCTCAAAGATCGCAGGCGAGGTCATCGCGACCCCGGGCTGTGAAAGCAACGTCAAAGAGATCTTCGACAAGACATGGGAATTAAGACAGCGTCCCGAGGTCATGATCTTCAACCAGTTTGAGGAGATGGGCAATCCGCTGTGGCACTACAACGTTACCGGCTACGCGATGGCAGACGTTTTTGAGAGCATCAAGGGTGAAAATGACCGTTTTGCGGGCGCATGCTTTACCTCCGGTTCTGCCGGAACGATGAGCGCGGGCGACTACCTCAAGGAGCAGTACCCGAGCCTGAAGCTCGGCGTCGGCGAAGCGCTCCAGTGTCCGACCATCCTCGACAACGGCTTCGGCGGTCACCGCATCGAAGGCATCGGCGACAAGCACATTCCGTGGATTCACAACGTCAAGAACACCGACATGGCGATCGCGATCGATGACGAGGACAGTCAGCGACTGCTCAGGCTGTTCAATACCGAGGCGGGTAAAAACTACATTGTCAACACCCTCGGACTGGACAAGGATTTCGTCGACACCTTAAGCTGGCTCGGCATCAGCGGCATCGCCAACATCCTGTGCTGTATCAAGATGGCAAAGTACTACGAGCTCACTGAGCATGACATACTCGGCACAGTGCTGACCGACAGCGCCGTGATGTATCAGAGCCGCATCGCAGAGCTTAACGAGATGTACGGCGACTACAGCGAACAGGCGGCAGAGCTTGACCACAACCTGCATATGCTGGGTCTCAAAACCGACAGCCTGATCGAGCTGCGCTACACTGACCGCAAGCGCATCCACAACCTGAAATACTACACATGGGTCGAACAGCAGGGCCGCACCGCAGAGGAGCTCAACGCCCTGTGGTATGACACCGAGGGCACATGGGACGCGGTTCACAAGCAGGCGCAGCAGCTTGACGAGCTGATCGATCAGTTCAACGCGGATGTAGGGATCCTGAAATGAGAAACGTAAAATACTGCAAATGCGTCAAATGCGGGCGCGAATACCCCGCAGCGCCCGATATCACCACCTGCGAATGCGGCGGGATACTGGACGTTATCTATGACTACGAATACATCAAAATGAAGCTAAGCAAGGATACGCTTGCGAATTGTCCCGACCCGACGATGTGGCGCTACCGCGCGCTGCTGCCGATCGAGGAAGATACGGTACCGCAGGGACTGCGCGTCGGCGGATCGCCGATCTACAAGGCGAACAACTTAGCCGCTGAGCTTGGCATCAAAGCGCTGTACATCAAGGATGACGGCATCAACCCGACCGCGTCGCTGAAAGACCGAGCGTCGGCGATGGCGGTGACCAAGGCGGTCGAGGCGGGCTACGACGCCATCGCCTGTTCCTCGACAGGCAACGCCGCCTCATCCCTCGCGGGCAACGCGGCGAAGGCGGGACTGAAAACATATATCTTCGTTCCCGACCGCGCGCCCAAGGGCAAGATCGCCCAGCTGATGATGTTCGGCGCGAATCTGACCGCCGTGCGCGGCAGTTATGAAGAAACCTTTGAGCTGTCCAAAAAGGTGATCGACAAATACGGCTGGTATAACCGCAACGCCGCAATCAACCCCTATCTCAGCGAGGGCAAGAAAACTGTCGCGCACGAGATCCTCGAGCAGCTCGATTTCAAAGCGCCCGACTATGTGGCGGTATCGGTCGGCGACGGCTGTACCATCGCGGGCGTGTACAAGGGCTTATACGATATGTATATGGTGGGGCTGACCGACAAGATCCCGCGGCTGATCAGCGTTCAGGCAGAGGGCTGTTGTCCGATCAACACGGCAGTCACATCGGGCGAGCCGTGGCAGCCGCAGGAGGAGAATACCTACGCCGACAGTATCGCGGTAGGCGTACCGCGCAACGCGGACAAGGCGATCAAAGCGATCGTCGACAGCGACGGCGTCTGCGTCAACGTCAGCGACGACGAGATCCGCGAAGCCCAGCGGTACTTGGCAAAGAACGCGGGCGTCTTCGGCGAACCGGCGGGCGTGACCGCGACAGCGGGACTTTTGAAGCTCAGCCGCGAGGGAAAGCTCGACCGTGATGCGACGATCGTATCCATCGTCACGGGCAACGGGCTCAAGGACATCGAAAGCGCGATCAAGAACTGCGGCGCACCCGTGAGCTGCGGCAACAACCTTGAGGAATTCGAAAGTAAATTCAATCTATAATCAACGCAATACAATAAATATCACACCGGCAAAGCCGGTGGTTTTATAACAGCCCTAAAAGGGCATTTTACCAGCACACCTCTAAAGAGGTATCGCAGGAGCTGAAGCT